>CATYEN010000004.1 GCA_958405565.1 uncultured Collinsella sp.
AAAAACGCACTACGGAGGTTTCCAGCTACATGAGGATCGATTCACGAAAACCGAAGGCCGCCGCCCTTTCCGCCGCTCTGACCGTGGCACTTTTGGCGGGCGCCGGTGCAACTGATGCCCACGCCGCAACACTGTCCGATACGGTTGGATCTACGCCGTCCGAGACGACGCTGGTACAGCCCGTTGATTATCGCGGCGATGGTTATGGTTCCATGCAGGAGTGGAACGCCTCGATGGAGGCCAAGCGCGATTCCCTTGAGATGCGCGCTCAGATTATCCTAAACATGTATGGTGACTATGCCACCGATGACGAGCGCGCTGTGCTGCAGGGTTGTATCGATGGTGCGGGCAGCCTTTTGACGATGGGGGAGGTCGACGCGAAGTCGACCGAGCTCGATGAGCTGCGCACTGCGCTTGAGAATGCCAAGCGCGAAGCGCTCGAGGCCGCTGCCGCCGAGGCGGAGGCTGCCGAGGCCGCCCAGGCTTCGTACTACAGCGCCGGTTACACTCCGTCCTACGCGTCTGCCGCGTCCTACGCGAACGGATCGGGCCTGACGCGCTCTGCGGGTGTCAATAACTACAACGGGCGCCGTGAGACGTATTACAGCAGCAATGTGCTTTACCACTATCGTACGGGCGAGTGGACTCAGGATTCTGAGGGCTTCTGGCGTGATTCCGATGGCTATTACGTTGTGGCTGCGGGCGATATGGCCCAGGGCTCGACCTTTACGGGCTCCAAGGGCGATTGTAAGGTCTATGACTCTGGCTGCGCTGCCGGAACCACCGACTACTACACTGGCTGGTAATTAGCCAAAAGCCAATAGGCAGATGACGGGCGGAGGCCTTTGCGATGCTTTCGGGCAAACGTAAAGGCCTCCGCCCTGTCTGTGCGCTTGAGTTAACAGATCCCTTACCGTGGCGGTACGCCGCCCATATGGGCGCAGGGCACACTAGTTCATGAGAAATAAGGTCTTTCTCATGGAGGAAGTGGTCTTGTGAACGCTCGAGATATCGCCGTCGCCGCCGTCGCATTGATGCTTGGCTGCCTTGGTCCTACGGCCGCGCTCGTCGCGGGCATGCAGGGGTCATGCGGGGCTGCTCCCATCGTGGTCGGCGCGTTGATCGCGGCCGCGCTGCTGGGAAGCGCGGGCGTGGTCCTTTGTCGCGATGACGAGGACGAGGCTCCGGAGTCGCAGCTCTAACCGTCGGAACGCCGACTACTGGTTATAGATGAAGATGAAAGCCGCCGCAAGGAGAGTGCTCCTTGCGGCGGCTTTACTGTCGAGTCTGTTGACATGGCAAATCGGGCGCTACCAGCTTGCCTCGATTTCGCGAATACGCTGATAGAGCCATTCGTTCTGAGGCGTCTGGATATCGTGCTTGGCTGCCAGGCGGCAGATGGTGCCCGCGAACTCCTCGACCTCGGTCTTGCGCCGTGCGATGCGGTCCTGTGCCATCGACGGCATGCCGGCGGGATCGAGTCCCTCGATGAGGTGCACCATCTGCGTCAGGTCTGCTTCGGTCAGCTCGATGCCTCCGGCGTTGGCGACTGCAAGCGTTTCGCGCATGGCGGAAACAAAGCAGCGACGCTGCTCGGAGCCCTGTTCCGTGGCGCTTCCGTACGTGCCGCCGTAGGCCATGCAGGTCTGGTTGATACCGTCGTTGAGCATGAGCTTGGTCCACATGCGGTGTGCGATGTCTGCCTCGACGGTATGGGCGATGCCACAGCGCGTGTAAAGCTCGTCGATGGCGGTAACGGTTGCGGGGTCGGTGCCGGCGGCCGCGCCAAAACGAATCTCACCGGTGTTGGTAAAGGTGAGCTCGCCGTTGAGGAATACCGCGTCCATGCCCTGGCAGATACCGAGGACGGTGCGCTCCCAGCCAAAGCGCTCGGCGATTTTTTGCTCGCTGGTGATGCCGTTACACAGCGATGCGATCAACGTGTCAGGCCCCACGACGCTCTCCATGGTTTTGAGCGCTTGATCGAGCCCAGTTGTCTTGACTGTGAGGATGACCAGGTCGGCGGGCATTGCCTCGCTCGCGCGAACGGACTTGAGCGCGCAAGGCTTGCCGTTGATGGTGAGCGCGTCGTTTGCGTGACGATCGAAGCGTGCGTCGTCCATAACGTATTCGACGGCGTCGTTGCCGAGCGCCTGGGCGATCATGCTGCCGTAGAGCAGGCCGACACCGCCTTTGCCGATAAAGGCGACTTTGTTGATCTGCATGTGAATCATCTCCCCATAAAAAGGCGCCCGCAATTGGGGCGCCTGATGGATTGTAAGCTGCCGGAGCGCCTCGCGCGTGCGGAGCGGCGAATATTTAGAAGAACGGATGCGCTGGGCTTATGCCGTGGGGCAGACTGCAAAGACACGCGCGGGATATCCGACGCCATCACGCACCTTGGGGAAGGTGCAGAAGATGACGGCGCCCGTGGCGGGAAGCTCGTCCAGATGGTCCATGACCTCAATCTGGTAACGGTCGACCGAGAGGATGTACTGTTCGCCGGGGTAGGGGTAGGCATCCTCGCGTGTGGTCACGGTTGCGGGGTCGGTGTCTGCCGGTTCGTGGCCGATGGCACCGATGTTGCGCTCTTCTACAAGCCATTTGATGGCATCGAGGTCCCAGCCGGGGTAGTGGGGCTGGCCGTCTTCGTCCTTGTTTTCGAGGTCGGCGAGCTTGGACCAGTCGGAGCGGAAGGCGACGAAAGCATCCTCAGGAATGCGACCGTGCTCGTCCTCCCAAGCCTTGAGGTCATCGATGGTCAGGATAAAGTCGGGGTTTGCGGCGCACTCCTCGTGCTTGTCGATCACACAGAGCGGATGCATAAACTCGATAGGTTCGATCTCGCCAAGGGAACGACCGTCAACATGGAAGTGGCGCGGCGCGTCGACGTGGGTGCCGTACTGCGAGGCGACCGAATACTGGAAGCAACGCATGGGCGCGAGCATATCTTCGGGCGTGCCGGGCAGGTAGTCGAAGAGCTTGGTGGACTCAAACGGCTTAAAACCAAACCAGTGCGGGGTGTCGCACGAGAGCGTGTGGGTGAGGTCGACCCAGCGATAGTCGGTGCTTTTGAGCTGGGAGGCGAGGTTCCAAAGGTCGAGCGCGGGCATGGGTGGCTCCTTTCATCGGGCTTTTTGCTGATGTTAAAGCGGTGCCGTGACAGCTCGATTTCTGCTGCGTTACGATACGTTCTCGATTGCGATTCCACGATGTTTCGGCCGCGTGACCATTGTGTTTCGCCTTGCCGGGGCGCTGATGGCGAAGGGAGGGGCCGTGCAATACCGCGGTGACCCCAAAAGTGGTAACCGAATATCTGCTCTGGGTCTGGGCTGCATGAGGTTTCCCGGTTCGCCGGGACACCCCGATGCGAAGACAGCCGATGCCATCATTTCCCGTGCGGTGGAGCAGGGGATTAATTATCTGGATACTGCGTATCTCTATCCCGGTAACGAGGCGTGCGTGGGCGCCTCACTTGAGCGCTTGGGGCTGCGCGACCGGGTGTTGCTGGCGACCAAGTTGCCGCACGCTTCGTGCAAGCGCGCGGAGGATTTCGACCGGTTCTTCGACGAACAACTGCGTCGCCTGCGGACCGACCATATCGACTATTACCTTATGCACAACATCACTTCGCCCGCTCAGTGGGAGCGCGTGGTGGCGTTGGGTATCGAGGACTGGATCGCGCGTCAAAAGGCGGCGGGGCGCATTCGCCAGATTGGTTTTTCGTACCACGGCAGCGCGGCTGATTTCCTGACGATGCTTGACGCATATGACTGGGATTTTTGCCAGATACAGTACAACTATGCCGGCGAGCGTTACCAAGCGGGAACGGCAGGACTCATGGCGGCTGCGGAGCGCGGGCTCGCGGTGTTTGTGATGGAGCCGCTGCTGGGCGGGCGTCTGGCAGGCAAGCTGCCGCCGCGGGCCCGCGCCGTGCTCGATGGCGCTCGTGACCCGCATTTGCGCACTCCTGCCGCTTGGGGGCTTTCGTGGGTGTGGAACCATCCTCAGGTGACGATGCTGCTTTCGGGTATGACCAATACCGCGCAAGTGGATGAGAACGCGGCGTTGGCCGATCGGGCCCTGCCGGATTCGATGACAGTTACTCAGCTTGATGCCATCGCACGCGTGCTGACGGAGTTTGAAAAATCGAATCGCGTGCCCTGCACGGGATGCGGCTACTGCATGCCATGTCCCAAGGGTATCAACATTCCCGCCTGCTTTGCCGCCTACAACGCGAGCTATGCGCATAGCTGGTTTACGGGACTGTCGCAGTACTTTACGGCGAGTGCGGTGCGCACGAGCGAGCCCAAGCTGGTGAGCAATTGCATCAAGTGCGGCAAATGTGCGCGGCACTGTCCGCAACATATCGATATCCCCGCGCGCCTCGATGATGTGCGCCGACGTTTTCAGCCTGGCCCCGTGACGGCTGCGCTCAAAGCCTTCGGCAAAACGCGCTCCTGATGCCCCTTTTATAACTTGCGGTGGAATAGTTCCTGTTTGCGGCAGAATAAGGCTTAAACAGGAACTATTTCACCGCAACTGATGAGGGGGAGTTGGAGATGCTAACGATCGGGTGTCATCTTTCGACGACGAAGGGCTATCGGGCGATGGGGGAGACGGCGTTGTCCATTGGTGCCAATACCTTTGCGTTCTTTACGCGCAACCCGCGCGGTGGCAAGGCAAAAGACCTTGACATGGATGACGTGGCGGCTCTGCGCGAGCTTATGGCGCAAAATGATTTTGGCCCGCTCGTGGCGCATGCACCCTATACTTACAACCCCTGCTCTGCCAAGGAGCGGGCGCGTGAGTTTGCCCTGGAGGCCATGGCCGAGGACCTGCAGCGCATGGAAGCGCTGCCCGGCAACTACTACAACTTCCATCCCGGCGCACATGTGGGGCAGGGGGCAGACGCCGGCATTCAGATGATTGTCGACACGCTGTGCCAGGTGATGTTTGAGGGACAGCAGACGACGGTGTTGCTCGAGACCATGGCGGGCAAGGGCACCGAGGTGGGCCGTAGCTTTGAAGAGCTGGCGTGCATTATCGAGGGCGTTGCCGCCAAGTGCCCAGAGCTGTCCGATAAGCTGGGCGTGTGTCTGGACACCTGCCATGTGAGCGATGCCGGCTACGACATCATCCATGATCTGGACGGCGTACTCGACGAGTTCGACCGCGTGGTGGGCATCGATCGCCTGCATGCCGTACACATCAACGATTCGAAGAACCCTTGTGGCGCCCATAAAGATCGTCACGAGTGCATCGGCAAGGGATACCTTGGCAGCGAGGAGTTTGGCGGCGGTATGCAGGTTATGCAGAATATTGTATCGAATGACCGTTTACGTGCGCTGCCATTCATTTTGGAGACGCCGAACGAACTTGCAGGTTATGCAGCGGAAATTACCCTATTACGCTCGTTGCAGCAGTAATGACTGTCACAAAGTGGAGTGTTCCATTCACGTTATGGGATTGTTTCAATCAGTTTTCTCATTGCAGATTCGTAATTCCGGGTGCATAATAGCCAACAGTTTTTGCAGACCTCTGAATCAAACGAGGTCACCGGAAGGAGACTGATTATGAAGCTCAAGAAGCTTGGCGCATTTGCCGCCACGGGCGCCATGGCGCTCGCCCTCGCACTGACGGGCTGCGGCTCGTCCAACGCCGCCTCTGGTTCCGATGCCGGTTCCAGCAGCCCTGACGACGTGAAGGTCGAGAAGGTCGACGGCTCCAAGGAGTATGCACTCGTCAAGGACGGTACGCTTACCGTCGGCACCTCTGCCGAGTACGCGCCGTTTGAGTACAAGGATGACAACGGCGATTACCAGGGCTTTGACCTTGAGCTCATCAAGGCTATCGGTGACAAGCTGGGTCTGGATGTCGAGTACGTCAACAACGATTTCGACACGCTCGTCCCCGGCGTTGCTTCGGGCGCCAAGTACGACGTCGCCATCGCGGCTATCACCGATACGCCCGAGCGTGAGAAAGAAGTCGCGTTCTCCGACTCCTACTACATGGATGACCAGGCCATCGTGACCAAGGTCGATAACACCGACATCACGGCCGATAACTACAGCGAGAAGCTCAACAATGCCGACGCTACGATCATCGTCCAGTCCGGCTCGACCGCCGAGGCCTTTGCCCAGGAGAACTTCCCCAAGGCCAAGATCGTCCCCTACAAGGACGCCACCGAGTGCTTCAGCGCCCTGCAGTCCGATAAGGGTGACGCCGTGGTGACCAACCGCTCCGTCGCCAGCCAGCTGACCGCCGAGCAGTTCAACACCTGCCAGACCATCAAGCAGATCAGCACCGGCGAGGAGTACGCCATCGCCATCAACCAGGGCAACACTAAGCTCAAGGACGACATCAACCAGGCTATCAAGGACCTGACCGATGACGGTACCGTTGACGCCCTTATGGCTAAGTACAACATCAAGTAAAATAGCTACTTGATTGCACGCGGGCCCTTTCCGTTTTGGCGGAGAGGGCCTTTGCGTTTCTTGAATGGGCGTCATCCCGCCCCGTTATGTCGGCAACTTAAACGTTAGGAGCCACCTTGTCTCGATTGAACCAAGGAGCCATGGGCAAGAGCCATCCACTGCCCTCGATGCTCCAAAAGCTGGCCTGTGCCCTGGCTGTGGTGCTCGCCCTGGTATGCGCGGGGGCCTGCGTGCCCTCGACTGCTCAGGCACTTGAGACCGCAAAGATCACCGCCCGACCCAATACCGGTTCGGGTAGCGACGTAGTCGGTGGCACCGAGACTCGTATCACCTGGGAGGTCCAGGCCGATGCCGACGAGGAGCTGAGCGGTCTTTCGCTGACGTTTGCCGGTGGCACGACCTTTGGTGCGGACGACACGCGTCTGACGATGCTCTCGGGCGATGACCTTATGGACCGTACGCCCATGAAGCCTACGTGCAAGGTCGACGGCCAGACGCTCAAGATCGATTTTGGCGAGACGGCTCCGGCCGGCGGCTATTTCCGCGTCGAGGTCTACGGCGTGACCTTCCCCGTCGAGGGCGGCGACGAGGCCTTTAGCGGCACCTACACCTTGGCTGACGGTTCAACCAAGAAGATCTCCAAGATTCCGTCGGTGGAGATTAAGGGCGTGACGGCATTCGATAACTTCCTGGCCGACCTTAAAGAGCAGCCGTGGGTCGAGACGTGGAACTCCAATATGTTCCTGCGTCTGTTCCTGAACCCGGTCATTTTGGTCCAGAGCCTGCCGATCGTCTTTAAGGGCTTCCTTATGTCGCTCTCGATCGTGCTTGTGGCGTTTCCGTTGGCAATTCCCTTTGGCTTCGCCCTGTCGCTCATGCGTATCTCCAAGTCGCGCATCCTGCGCTGCCTTGCCGGCATCTACGTGAATATCATCCGCGGCACGCCGGCGTTCCTGCAGATTTACATCGCGTTCTTTGGCCTGCCGCTGGCTGGCGTCAAGGTTGACGACTATGTGCTCGGCGTCATCGTCATGGCCATGAACTCGTCTGCCTACCTGTGCGAGATCTTCCGCGCCGGTATTCAGTCGATCCCCAAGGGCCAAAACGAGGCCGCGCGCTCTCTGGGCATGAACGCCTTCCAGACGCTGCTCTACGTTATGATTCCGCAGACGTTCCGCAATGTCCTGCCTACGCTGACCAGTGAGTTCATCCTGCTCTACAAGGATACGTCGCTGCTCGCGGCCGTGGGCGTGGTCGAGATCGTCATGAACGCCCGCACCATCGTGGCCACGACGGGCTCCATTACGCCGTATGTGGTTGCCGCCCTGTTCTACCTGGTCATCACCCTGCCGCTTGCCCGCCTGGTGAGCGGTCTTGAGGCGAGGCTTTTGGGCACGGCCGAAACCAAGAAGAAGCGTCCCGCCAAGAGCGCCGGACAGGTTGTCGCGACGCCCGCCGATCACATCGCCGGTCTGTAAGGAGGTCCTATCATGAGCGAAACCAATAACTCGAACGAGGTCGTCGTCAGCATCAAGAACCTCCAGAAGGCCTTTGGCGATAACGTGGTCCTGCGCGATATCGATCTGGATGTGCATAAGGGCGAGGTCGTCGTGGTTCTGGGCCCCTCGGGATCGGGCAAGTCGACGATGCTTCGCTGCATCAACCGTCTGGAGCACCCTACGAGCGGATCGATTGTCGTTGAGGGCGTGGATGTGTGCGCCAAGGGCGTCGACCTTAACAAGGTGCGTACGCATCTGGGCATGGTGTTCCAGCAGTTCAATCTGTTCCCGCACCTGTCGGTCAAAAAGAACGTCATGCTTGCGCAGCAGAAGGTGCTCAAGCGCAGCAAGGAAGAGGCCGAGAAGATTGCCGTCGAGGAGCTGACCAAGGTCGGTCTTGCCGAGCGTATCGACTTTATGCCGAGCCAGCTCTCGGGCGGCCAGCAGCAGCGCGTTGCCATCGCCCGCGCCCTGTCGATGAACCCGCACGTCATGCTCTTTGACGAGGCCACCTCGGCGCTCGACCCCGAGCTCGTGCGCGACGTTCTGGGTGTCATGCGCGACTTGGCGCGCGACGGCATGACCATGATCGTGGTGACGCACGAGATGGGCTTTGCCCGCGATGTCGCCGACCGCGTCGTCTTTATGGACGGCGGCGTCATCGTGGAAGAGGGTACGCCGAGCGAGGTCTTCGACCACCCCAAGAGCGAGCGCACCAAGGCGTTCTTGGGCAATATCTCGTAGCTGGTTGACAGAACTTTCGTTACAAAGAGCGGGGGCTGGACGTGAATTCAGCCCCCGCTCTTTTGTTGGGATGGGGATGCGCTTTGATGCGGGCCTTATTTGCTGGAGGCCCTTGGTGTCATTACACCAGCTCGGCTCCCAGGGCCTTGCAAGCGGTCTCGCCCTCATCGTCGGGTGCGTCGTAGCAGATGACGGAGTCCACGACATTGACGCCGGCCTCGTCGGCGTCGGCCTTCCAGTTGTCCATCCATTCGCCCTCGGCCCACGAATAGGAGCCAAAGAGGACGACCTTCTTGTCGCCGAGGGTCTCCTTGACCTCGTCCCACATCGGCTGGAACTCATCGTACTCGAGCTCCTCGGAGCCCATGGCGGGGCAGCCGAAAGCGAAGGCATCGTAGCCGGCTGCCTTATCTGCAGAGAAGTCGGCACAGGGGATAACCTCAGCCTCGGCACCCGCGGACGTGACGCCCTCGGCGACGAGATTTGCCATGGTCTCGGTGTTGCCCGTGCCACTCCAATAGACGACGGCGATCTTGCTCATGTTTTGTCCTTTCGGTTGTGCGGCGCGTAACCGCGGCTTGTATGCTCTATCGGGTTACCTGGGCAAGTTGCGTCAGGCTGCAGCCCTGCTGATAGACAAAGGTGAGGTATTGGGTGCAGGCGCGGTAGGCATCAAACGTCGCAAGCGCCCGTTCGACGTTCGTGTAGACCTTCCAGGCCCCAAAGACCTTGTAGTTCTCGCCGCGCTGGGCGATAAACTCGTGAACGTCGTCGTAGGGGTATCCCAGGAAATAGCCTATTTCGTGCGGAAACTCGCAGGTGCAGTCGTTACTACAGCTGGCTTGCTGGGCCAGCGCGCATCGAGTCTGACTACAGGCACATTCCGCGGCGTTATTGCTCGCGAGTGTGATGCGTGACGCCAGGTGCACGAGGCATGTCGCGAGGTCGCCTGTGTCGTAGCCTTCCTTGGTGAGCGCCGTCTGGGCGCGCGGGTCTGCGAAGTAAGTGGCGAGGCTTTTGGGCCGGTATACGTACACGAGCGCTCCGCAGGGCCGCCAGACCAAAACGCTCAGGTGGATGCCGAGTGGGTCAAGTTCGCGATTGCACTGGGCGATAACGTTGAGCAGGCGAGCTCGGCGTTCTGCGATGGTTTCGGTTGCAGTCGAGCCGTCCCCGTGGGCGTAGGTGCCTGGATAGGTAAAGAGCGATGCCGGCTTGATGCCCGCGAGCGTAGGGGAGCAGTTGCGCACGACTGCTGCCTGAAACGTTGGGAGGTCTATGGTTCGAGTCATGACGTCGCTGTCTGTCCTTTCGTGTTAGCCTAGGAAAACTTATACACGAAAGTAAGCCATGGTCAACAAAAAAGTTTGATGAGGGAAACTAATTGACCGAACAGACATGATTTTGAGGTAAGATGAGGACACCCCATGGGGGTATCTGGATAAGACTACTTGGAAAGGGGAGCGCATGAGTGACTTGCTCAACCCTGCGAATCTCATCGTGTTGGCTGTCATTGCCATCGGCATGTTTTTTGGCCTGCGTCGCATTGCCGCTTCGACACGCGGGAAGAGTTGCTGCAGCGATGGAGCGTGCGGCAAGAAGGCCAAAAAGGTTGTTGTGGCGGATACCGATGCGTCGCACTATCCCTATAGCGATGAGCTGCTTATCGGCGGCATGAGCTGTGACGGCTGCGCTCAGAACGTGGCCAATGCCCTCAATGCGCTGGACGGCGTGTGGGCAACGGTGACGTATGCGGACCACACGGCACGCGTGCGCTCTAAGCAGCCGATCGATTACGGTGCCCTCGAAGCGGCCGTGAAGGACGCGGGCTACTACGTCATGACGCTGTAGGGCGCGTGCTTGGCGCAGGAAACGTCGCTAGGCTCGACCGCGTAGCTCAACGTCTTGGATATCGTCGAAGTCGATAGCGATGTCTTTGAGCTTGAGCAGCTTGAAGGCGGGGAGCACCTCGTCGAGGATGCCAGTACGGGCACGATAACCGTACGTATCGTAATAGGTGACTCGAACCAAATCGCCGCGTTTGAGACCCTCGAGCTTTTTGGAAAGCTCGAGGGCTTTCTCCTCTGTGAGCTCGCACTTGGGCTCGACAGTGATCTCTTGCTTGCGTACGAGTTCGTAGTATCCCGTCAACGCGGCAAAGGGCATAAACTGTGCGGCGCGGCTGGCGCGGACGGCGCCGTTGGCTGTGAGGTTGGGGTCGGCGGCGCGGCGCCTTCCCTCGGGGTCCGCCAAGCGCTCAAAGGCGGTCGGTGGCCTCATGGGCTGCTGTTTTGGTTTAGGCACGATGTCCTCCAACTTGATCGTTGCGTTCGCGCGCGGTGGCGCCGGCGGTAAAGCTCAGCCCCTTGACCAGGGCGTTTTTGCCGTATTTACCCTTAACGGCCAACACGGCGCGCGCCAGGTCGCGCTCGCGCTCATCGGCCTCGACATCGCTAAACAGATCGATGGTGGCAAATTCCTCGGGCATGAGGTTGCCAAAGCCAAGATTGATACGCTTGACCGGTCGCTTGGGGTCGACCGTTTGTGCCCAGAGGTCATCGAAATACCCCATGATCTTCTTAAACGAATTGGTGCGCTCGGGCAGCTTGCGGGATGCATTGGAGTGCGCAAAGAGCGCGGCATAGCCACCGCGCGGCTTGCCGCCGTGCTCGCCCACGAAGATGCCGTCAATCGCCTGAGCTTCTCGCACCAAGCGCCGGCGTTCGTCATCGCGTTGGACGGGCTTGGGCGCGCGGGGCGCGAGTTCGGAGCCGTCGGTCGCTGCGGGCTCGATGCCCGAGGTGCTCGAGCGTAGGTGCCCGCAGCCGTCTATATACTGCGCCGTGCCGCTGGCGTCGAGTCGGCGTATGTCGGCGCGTTCGCTTGCATAGCCCACAAAGAGCGAGATGCTGTCGCACACCACGTGCTTGTCGATCAGGTCCAGCACGGCGGCATCGACCATCTCGCGCAAAACGGTGTAGGCCTGCTCGTAGGCATAGCCTTTCGAGAGTACCTGCCCCGTGGTGGTCGAGGTCGCTTGCGGACGATAGGCCTGGATATCGGCGATGGTTGTCGGCTCGCGTCCAAAGGCATGGTCGATGAGATACTCGGCATTGACGCCGAGCTCGTCGTAGAGCAGGTTTTCGTCGAGCGCAGCGACCCCCATCAGGTCGTAGACGCCGTACTTCTCGAGGCGGGCCGCCACGCCGGGGCCGATGCCCCAGATATCGGTGATGGGGCGGTGGGGCCAGATCTCCTTGCGGAAGGTTTCGTCGTCGAGTACGCCGATACGGCTGGCTACGTGCTTGGCAGTGATGTCGAGTGCCACCTTGGCCTGAAATAGGTTGGGGCCGATGCCGACCGTTGCCGTGATGCCGGTGCGTCCCAAGACCTCGTCGCGCAGCATGCAGGCGAATCCTTCGGCATCGGTGTGATAGAGGTCCAGATAGGGCGTCACGTCGATAAAGCACTCATCGATGGAATAGACATGCACGTCCTGCGGGCTGACGTATTCCAGATAGATGCCGTAGATTTGCGCCGATACCTCCATGTAGTGCTGCATGCGCGGCATGGCCTTGATGTAGTCGATGCCATCGGGAATCTCGAACAGGCGGCAGCGGTTATGGATGCCGAGGTCCTTCATGGCTTGGGTAATAGCGAGGCAGATGGTCGTACGCCCGCGCGATTCGTCGGCAACGACCAGGTTGGTGGTGAGCGGATCGAGCCCACGGTCGACGCACTCGACGCTGGCATAAAACGTCTTGAGGTCGATGCAGATATAGGTGTGCTGACCGTGCGCCATCCGTATCCTTCCATCAAACACATGTTCCTATCGAATACCTGTTCGATAATACCCGCTTGCGCGGACATCGTCAAAACCTGTCCCTCTTTGGCGGGTATGGTCGTGCGGTTGCATCGGGTTTTTAACGCAGCTCTAAAGAGCGCGAAACAGCTCGGAAAACCTCGCTTCGTAGCATGAGCCTAACGATTGATACCGCCTATACGCACGGAAGGGTTGTGGGGATAATGGTCAACTATGGGTTTGGAATGCCGACGCGCTTGGTTGCGGATGGGGACGTGACTCGCTGGTGCGGACGATTGGTCGCCCATTACGGCGGCACCAAGGCACTGGTCGTGCTGGGAGGCGACAAGCACACGCGTGATGAGCTTGTCTCGGCGGCGCTGGGCTCGCTCGACCGTGCCCTGCTCGAACGCGTGCTCTTTCGTTGCGGCTCGGTTGGGGGCGACGGGGGAGACGATTTGGTCGATGAGGCCGTAGCCCTGGCGACCGATGAGGGCGTGGACTTTGTCCTGGCGATCGGCGATGCCGATACGGCAGGCTTTGCGCGCGAGCTCGCCCGTCGCATGGCCGTGCTCGATGCCGGCGAGGACGGCTTTGTTCCCTACGGGTGCATTGTCTCGGAGGGCAGAGTGCCTGCCGTCGTGGGTGCCGGCGAGGTTCCCGTTTTCGCCATTATCGCGCCCGAACTGCTGGAGGGCATTGGGTCTCCTCTGCGTGAGTTGCTCGGCAGCGTGTGCGCCGCGGCCTAATATTTACCATAAAGGGATAGGTTCTTTTTGATTGGTAAAGCGTTTGACCTGCCAAAACAAACCTGTCCCTTTTTGGCCGGTTGCCGTTTGGGGGCCGATTGGCAACGCTCGCTGATTATGGTCTTGACCTGCGCTAGAATAGTGGCATCTGAATGTCCGGGCGCATGGAGGAGTGCGCCCGTATGCTGAGGAGGACTTTATGGCAACTGTTGCCGCACCTATCGACGCTACGTCGACCGCCGCTTGGAAGGCGCTCGAGGCCCATCAGGAGAAGCTCGAGGCCGAGGGCATCGATCTTAAGGCCTGGTTCGCTGCTGACGCCGACCGCGTGAACAAGCTGAGCTTTGACGCCGGCGACCTTCACTTCGATCTATCCAAGAACCTGGTGACCGATGAGACCGTCAAGCTGCTGTGCGATCTTGCCCGCGAGGTAAAGCTCGAGGAGCGCCGCGACGCCATGTTCTCCGGCGAGCACATCAACACCACCGAGGACCGTGCTGTCCTGCACACCGCGCTTCGCCGTCCGGCAAGCGAGAAGGGCCAACTCATCGTTGACGGCCAGGATGTCGTCGCCGACGTGCACGAGGTCCTCGACCGCATGTACGCCTTTGCCGAGCGCGTGCGCTCCGGTGAGTGGAAGGGCGTTACCGGCAAGAAGATCGAGCACCTGGTGTCCATCGGCATCGGTGGTTCCGACCTGGGCCCGGTCATGGCCTACGAGGCCCTGCGTCCCTATGCCGACGCCGGTATCGACTGCCGCTACATCTCCAACATCGACCCCAACGATCAGGCCGAGAAGCTCAAGGGCCTGGACCCCGAGACCACGCTCGTGATCATCGTCTCCAAGACCTTCACCACGCTCGAGACCCTCACCAATGCCCGCGAGGTCAAGACCTGGATGCTCGAGCAGCTCAAGGCGCGGGGCGCCATCGACGGCTCCGATGAGCAGAACGCCGAGGCTGTGGCCAAGCACTTCGTCGCCGTCTCCACCGCGCTCGACAAGGTCGAGGCCTTCGGCATCGACCCCGCTAACGCTTTTGGTTTCTGGAACTGGGTCGGCGGCCGCTATTCCGTTGACTCCGCCGTGGGCCTGTCGCTGATCGTCGTGCTCGGCCCCGAGCGTTTCCAGCAGTTCCTCGAGGGCTTCCATGCCATCGACGAGTACTTCTGCAACACGCCGCTCGAGAACAACGCCGTCGCGCTGATGGGCCTGCTCAACGTCTGGTACGTCAACTTCTTCGGTTCCAAGAGCCACGCCGTGCTGCCGTATTGCCAGTACCTGCACCGTTTCCCGGCCTACCTGCAGCAGCTCACCATGGAGTCCAACGGCAAGCACGTCCGCTGGGACGGCAGCGCTGTGACCTCCGATACCGGCGAGATTTTCTGGGGCGAGCCCGGCACCAACGGTCAGCACGCCTTCTACCAGCTGCTGCACCAGGGCACCGTGGTGGTCCCGGCCGATTTCATCGCCTTCGCCAACACTGCCAACCCTGCGACCGACAGCGGTCAGGATGTCCACGAACTGTTCCTGGGCAACTTCCTGGCCCAGACCAAGGCGCTCGCCTTTGGTAAGACGGCCGATGAGGTGCGCGCCGAGGGCACGCCCGAGCAGATCGTCCCGGCCCGTTGCTTTGAGGGCAACCGCCCGACGACCTCGATCTTCGGCGACACGCTGACCCCGTTCGCGCTCGGCGAGCTCATCGCCCTGTACGAGCACATCGTGTTTGTCGAGGGCACGGTCTGGGGCATCGACTCCTACGACCAGTGGGGCGTCGAGCTGGGCAAGCAGCTTGCCAAGCAGATCACCCCTGCCTTCCACGACGACGCCGCAAAGGCCGAGCAGGACGCTTCGACTCAGGCGCTCATCGAGTTCTACCGCGCTCACCGCAAGTAGGCTGCGCAGCTAAACCTGGCACTTAGCAGAAAGGGGCCCGTATCCGTTGGGATACGGGCCCCTTTGCTGTTCGGATAGGGAGTGGCGCATCGAGAGGGCGCTCGGTGGCCGCTCTTGCTTCAGGACACTCTGCGGCATTATCAATATACTTCTACGGGCAATTTCATACCACTTACCGGAAGATAGGTGAGCGCCATGTTTTACAGGTGTACATTGAACGTGGTTTTTCGCGCGAAACCACGAATCGACTGCCAGTCCTGAACAGGGGAGGTCCAGCATGACCCTTGCCAAGCCCATCAATAAGTACATTGACTACATCGACGCGCCCGAGGACACGTTCGAACAATATGTCGAGAAGGCACTGAAGTATGACTTCCGTTGCGTGTTTGCGAATCTGCAGGAGTATGCGACTGGCCGCGCCATGCTCGAGGGTTCTGACATCATCCTTGCCGGAGCTATCGACTTTCCTCAGGGCACGATGACACTCGAGGAAAAACTCGCAAGGTTCGAAGAGTATGCCGCATGCGGCTTCACCGAGATCGATTACGTACTGAACCAGGAATCGGTTGAGAACCGTGATTTTGCCGCCATCGAGCACGAGATGACTACGATCGCCGATTTTTGCCGCGAGCGCGGTATCACCGATAAGGTGATCGTCGAGATGTGCAAGCTAGATGGCGACGATGCCGCCAAGCGTCGCGTGTGCGAGATTGCCCTTGAGGCTAAGCCAGGCTTTCTTAAGACGTCGACCGGTAGAAGCTTTGGCGGCGCCAAGCTCCAAGACGTGCAGCTGATGCGCGAGGTGCTTGGCGACGCCGTGGCAATCAAGGCGGCGGGTGGCATCCACAACTACGAGGAGGCTCTCGCATTTATCGAGGCGGGCGCCAGCGCGTTGGGCGCCTCGGCAGGCATCGCAATCGTCGAGGGCGCACCGGAAGACGAGCGCCGCTAGCGTGAGAGTTCAATCTGGGCGCTTTGGGCTTCGGGGAGTTCCGCATAGAGCGGGTGGTCTTCGAGCCTAAAGCGCTCAACTTGTTGTGGGACGTGGCCGCGGACGAAGAGTCAGGAGCGGTCGACGGGCGTTGCCATGAGCGTACTGGGCAGCACGTCGGCGCGCTCCGAGAAGACGCGGGCGCTCTCGGGGTCTTGAAAGGCCAGTACCAGCTGCGTGTCGCAGTTGCCCATGATGGAGCGGGCGCGTGCCTCGCCATAGAGCGCGTCGAGCTGGTTGGTCGACTGCAGGAGCAGCGTCGCCCAGATCTCGCGGCTGCGGATGATGGAGAGCACATTGTCGATCTGCGGCATCTGCAGGTTGGCGAAGTCATCGAGCATAAAGCGGACCGGGATTGCGAGACGCCCGTCGGGTTGTGCATCGGCGTGGCGAATGAGTCCGGCGAACGCCTGCGTTACAAACAAATTGCTGAGCGGGTCGAGGCTGCGGTCGAGGTCGCTGACGGTGATGAAGAGTGCCCGGCGCTCGCGACCCATGCCTGCGAAATCTATCTGGTTTGCATCGGTGTACAGTCGGTGTGCGCTGTCAAAGCCCAGACACATCACTTTCTCGGCAAGGATGCCCATGATGCTCGCGTGCATCTTTTCTGCCGTGATGGTGGGGGAGTAGCGCCGCCACAGCGAGAGCGCATAGCTTGTGGGGTCGGTGGTCTGCAGGTCGTCGAAGAGCCGAGCCGTGGCGCGGTCCTGGAGATGCTCGCAAAGGTCGATTACCGGCGAAAACGTCTGCTCCTCAATGGGCAGTTGCTCACATACATACGCGATGAGGCAAGATAGCAGGTTGGCGGCCGCGTGGTCCCAAAACGGCTGGGATTGGTCCTCGATGGGGCAGATGGCCTTGGCGACCGAGATGATGTCTTGCTGGTTGGGCATGCCGTCCCGGCTGCGGCGGATGTGGTTGAGCGGGTTGTAGCCGCATTGCTCGACGCCCTCGGGCAAGGGGGCGGTGTCGTCAAGATCGGCGAAGTTGAGACGTCCTACGCGATAGCCATGTGCGGCGAGCACGGGGCCGACTTCGCGGCAGAGCGTCCCCTTGGTGTCGAGCACGATATAGCTCGCGTTCATCTGCAGTAGGTTGGGCTTGAGGACGTTGCGGGTCTTGCCGGCGCCCGAAGGACCGATGACGAGCATATTGTTGTTGAGTCCGGTTTGGCGCGTATTGCACGAGAGCATGTGGTTCTGTGCAAGGATGGCAGGGGCGGGGGCGTGCAGTGCCGCGTTGAGGTTAGTCATGTGTGGTCTCCTTGGTCGAGGTGAGAATGCTGTGGGCGAAACCGAGCTCGACGGCTCGTTCGGCCGAAAGGTACGTGTCCTTTGCCGTGAGCGCCTGGACGCGCTTGGTCGAAAGACCGCTACGCTCGGAGAGGATTTGCGTGAGCGCCTTGCGGGTCTGCATGAGGCGCCGGCTTGTCTCCTGGAGGGCTAGAGCCGAGCCCCCGGCCCCTTGCGGGATGAGTGGGTCATGAATCATGAGCTCGGCATGGGGAGCCATGCGGCGCTCGTCACCGCCCATAAAGATGATGGCTCCCATGGAAGCGGCGAGCTCCAGGCAGACGGTGTGTATAGGGCACGCTGCGAGACGCATGGTGTCGTAGATGGCAAGGCCGGCGCGTACGTTGCCGCCGGGGCTGGCGATAAAGACCGTGATGGGGGCGACCGGGTCGGCGGCATCGAGCAGGCGGATCTGCTGACACAGGTCGTGGGCCATTGCGCTGTTGATGTCGCCCACGACGGAGAGCTCGCGGCGCGCGAGCATCTCGTCGTAAACGGAGGTGAGCGTGACGCCGCGGGCCGATTCGCGCATCGTGAGCGGGCTGATGATAGGGGTCTGAGTGGTGTCCACGAAGGTTCTTTTCTTAACGTAGGACGAGGTTCTATTTGGGTTGGTGAAGCTGGCGCTAAAACTCAAAGGCATGTTCGAGCCTGCGCTCAAGCTCCGTTGTGACTTTGCGGTCGGCGGCTTTTGCCAGTGACTCGTCGAATGCGCCCAATCGCATCAGTGCAGCAATGGGCGCGGTGTAGACGAGACGCAGCTGGCGTTCGAGAACGTCGGGAAACTCGTTGGGGTCGTAGCGCTTCTGGTAGAAGTGAACGATGCCTTGGCTCATCTCCCGATCGTCGCGGTAACGCTTGAACTGTCGCTGTTGGATATCGATAATCCGGATCGTTTGAGCGCGAAGGCCAGCAGGCGCCAGTGCCCGGTAGCCGTCGAATAGACGATTGAGGCTCAGCACACGGAGCATGTCGATCAGGGTGCGCACCGTTGTCGGGCCGGCTTGAAACCGGGCGGTTGCGCGGTTGTAGCGTTCGCGGTCGAGCACCATGATGCCCGGCAGGCCCTGCACGTCATCTTGCCCGCAGGCTGCCTGCTGATGCCGCGCCTCCAGGGCTTTGAGGCCCATGGCGAGGTCATGGATGGGGAGGGTCAGGGCGTTCTGCAGGTCGAATCGATGGTCCATCAATGTCATCTGCGTCTCGTCGTCCATCTCGAGCCGAAGCTTCGTGTCGAGTGCGGTAATCATGTGTGCCACATGGCCCATGGTGTACGGGCCTTCGGTCTTACCGTGGGGTCCGAGATAAGGGTCGGTAAGTTTGTGGACGGCTGGATCGTTCATGATTTCGGCGCAGCGATTTGCCGAAAACTCGTGGTTGCTCAGTGCCTCGTCGACGGGCAGCAGGGCAAAGTTTGCGATCGTTGCAGCGGCGAAGTCGGTGTCGTATCTGCCGTGCAGGGCACGGTCGATGCGTGCCTTGAGGACGGTGTTTGTGGTCTGGGGACGGGTAGTGTTCATAGCGTTTCCAATCTGTGATGTGCTTGCCTGTTTGTTGATGTGTTGGTTGTCGTGAGTGATGTGCTTGCCGTGGGTGATGTGCTGACGTTGGGGTGCTATGCGGTTTTCAATGAGCCCGTGAGGCAGTTGCTGCAGGGGTGGGATGGAACGGCCCATGCAAGGCGGAAGGCATCGTGCTCAAAATCGAGACAGCAATGCTCTGGATGCCTCACATATGGCAGTTACCTCATTAAGTTGTCATTGCGTTTGGGGTTGTACTTTGCCGATCTTCTTTCTCTTACACGCTGAAAACTGAAACTGAATATGCTCGATCAAACGATGACCACCGGAGCGGTCTTTTTTAAAGTACGTTGGTTTTGCTGATTTGACAAGAACTAATTTTGAAATTTCTTTTCTACGGGATGAAATGAGGTCGGTGGGGCGGCCACGTTCAGCGTCGTCAGCTTTGTATGTGGTGGCTCGGCGTATGGGACGGAGCGATTGCGCCCCACGGCTACACACTGTTCATGTTTGGGACAATATGACATTTTTCCCGTTGCAAACAGCGCCGCGGTGGGTGTTCTGTATGATGACTCAGGCAAGGTTGTTCAATGACAGGGAGGCATATATGGCAATCAAAGCCATCGCAATGGATATCGACGGTACGCTCACCAACGACCAAAAGGTCATCAGCCCGCGTACACGCGAGAAGCTGCTCGCGGCGCAGGAGTCGGGCATTAAGCTCATCTTGGCTTCGGGCCGTCCCGCATGGGGGCTGCACGCCTTGGCGCAGGAGCTCGACCTTCAGAACCACGATGGCCTGTTGGTGGCCTTTAACGGTGCGCACGTGGTCGATGCCCAGACCGACGAGGTGCTGTTTGACCAGGCTATGCCGGTCGACGAGCTGCATCGTCTGATTGATCATCTGCGCGATTTTGACGTGATCCCCATCATCTCGCTCGGTCGTGACCTGCACGTCGTGGATTCGTATCGCTGCATGATCACACTGCCGGACGGCTCGCAGAAAAATATCGTCAAGTACGAGCGCGATGCCTGCGACCTTAAGATTCGCGAGGTCGAGAGCCTTCATGAGGTTGCGGACGCCTATCCGGTGGACAAGCTGCTGACGGCAGGCGACCCGGCCTACCTGCAGGCGCATTACGAGGAGATGTATGCGCCCTTTAAGCAGACGCTTTCGGGCATGTTTACGGCTGACTGGTACTTTGAGTACACGGCGCCCGGTATCGACAAGGCCCACGCGCTCGAGGGTGCCCTACCCAAGCTCGGCATCGATGCCAGCGAGGTCGTCTCGTTTGGCGACGGCCAGAACGACAAGTCCATGATTGAGTGGGCCGGCACCGGTGTTGCCATGGGCAACGCCGTCGATGAGGTCAAGGCCGTGGCCCAGATGGTGACCGCTAATAACAACGAAGACGGCATCGCGGTGGCACTGGATAAGCTGCTGGGTTAGAATCGCCGATAATGCATGATTCGGGCGTCTGCTTGCAGGCGCCCTTTTTGTTAGGGAGGATGCCGTGTCCGCGTTTCCGTTCGATGCCGTTATCTTTGACATGGACGGCGTGATTGTCGATACCGAGTATTACTACCTGGGCGAAACTGCCGCGTTTGCCAAGGAGCTCGGGTTGAGCTTGAGCCAGGAGGAGCTGAACGCGCAGATCGGAACTTCGCACCAGTTCTTTCTCCATATGCTGGTCGATTGGTACGAACGCGCGGGCATGGGCCATCTTACTGGCGAGGAGGCACTGAATCGCTGGGATGCATGGGCACACAAGCGCCCACGCGACTATCAGGCTCTAATTAATCCGGGTGCCGTCGACACCATCCGCGAGCTGCCGCGCCGCGGCGTCCGTGTGGCGCTTGCCAGCTCGTCTCCCATGGATAGCATCGAGGAAGTGCTCAATGCGTGTGGGCTGTCGGATGCCTTTGAGTATGTGGTGAGCGGCGAACAGTTTAAGGAGAGCAAGCCCGAGCCCGACATCTACCTGCATGCGCTGGACCTGCTGGGGCTGCCCGCGAATCGCTGCTGCTGCGTTGAGGATTCGGTGCCTGGCATCACTGCCGGCAAGCGAGCCGGCCTGACGGTAATCGCCAAGCGTGAGGAGCGCTTTGGCTTTAGTCAGGACGCCGCAGACAGGATTATCGACCAGCTGCCGGAGCTGCTGGAGCTTGCGTAGGACTGGCGATGCGTAATCCGCACCGATTATTGATTCCATATTTGCCAGGGGAGGGCAAATGCCATCGACTGAAGGGTTGACCGACGGAAAAGCGGCAATCCCGCTATATCAACAGGTTATCGATATCATCAAAAATGACATCAATTCTGGTACCTATAAGGCGGGCGCTCGGATACCAAATGAATTCGAATTGGCCGAAAGCTACAAAGTCGGTCGCGTTACCGTTCGGCGAGCCATTGAAGAGCTTGTCCAGCAGGGCTACCTTACCAAGCAGCAGGGGAGGGGCACGTTTGTAAACGCCCCCAAGCTCAAGCGTAAAATCCGCCAGAAGGACGACGTTCAGAGCTTTTCGGACGCCTGTCGTGTCAACGAGATGGAGCCCGGGGCGCGTATTGTCTCAAGAAAAGTGTTGCCGGCCGATACTGCCGAAGCGCAGTTTTTTGGCGTTCCCGTTGGGTCGGAGCTGATCTGCATTGAACGCGTGCGCACCGCCGATGGCATCCCCGTGATGCTCGAGAACAACACGTACGTTTATGAAGACAACGCCTTTTTGGCGAAGGCGGACCTTACCGATCAATCAATTTTCGAGGTCGTGCGCGAACGGACGGGTCGCGGGCCTGCCCTCACCGAGCCGTGCACGCTTGAGATCGCGTGTGCGTCACCCGAAGTCGCCCGGCTGCTGTCCGTTCCCACGGGAGAGCCTCTGTTTTATATGGAGGCATATTTCTACGACGAGCAGCAACGGCCGTTTATCATCGGCCGACAGCGGATTGTGGGATCGCGCTACATTTTTGATATTTAGGACGTTGATCAAGAGAACGCCCGGCGGCCCAAATTGCCTGCCGGGCTTTTTTGCCGTTCGCCGCCGTTGAACGACCGTTCACCCGAGTCCTCGTAACCTATCCGAAATATCCTTGAAGTGCTAAAAACACGCTGATAATCTATAGAACGTCATAGGACGTTTGCATTGCGCGAACGTTAAAGCGAGACGCGATAAGGTCTCGGGTTCTTTGGAGGTATCTATGTCAGATACGAAGGCGAAGAAGACAAACAGACGTTTCAAATTCAAATTACCGCACGTCTATACGATCATGTTCTTGCTGATCGTGGTTTTTGCAGTTTTAACCTGGGTCGTCCCCTCTGGCCAGTACCAGCGTAAGACGATTTCGACTGCAGCAGGCGAGCGCGAAGTCGCCGTTGCCGGAACCTATGAACAGGTCGATAAGAACTATACCGATCCCGAGACCGGCGAGACCGTTAACCTGGGTCAGGATATCTTTGCGGTTTTGCAGGCGCCTACTAAGGGTATTCAAGAGGCCGCCGACGTCGTTGCGTTCGTCTTGCTGATCGGCGGTTCGTTCGCGATCATCACCAAGACCAACGCGCTTAACGCCGGCATGAGCCGCGTGATTAAAAAGCTCAAAAACAAAGACATCCTCATCATTCCTATTACCATGACGCTGCTGTCCATCTGCGGCACGACGTTTGGTATGTCCGAGGAAGCGCTGCCGTTCTATGCCATCTTCATCCCCATCATGATGGGTATCGGCTATGACTCGATGACGGCGTTTATCATCTGCTTCCTTGGTCCCAACCTGGGATACTGCGCCTCGACCATCGATCCGTTCAACGTTTTGATCGCTCAAGGCATCATCGGTATCGAGGGCAACCCGCAGCTGTGGCTGCGTGCCGTCTCTTGGGTTATCTTCACCGCCGTCGGTATCGCATGGGCCATGCGCTATGCCATGCGCGTAAAGAAAAGCCCCGAGTCGTCCATTACGTATGAGGACGACAAGCTCAAGCGCGTTGAGTTCTCTGTGACCGACGCTTCCATCGAGGAGGAGTTCACCACCCGCCAGAAGCTCGTACTGATCGATTTCGCTTGCGGTATGGGTATTATCGTCTGGGGCCTTGTTACCCAGGGCTGGTACATGAATGAGATCTCTGCCGTGTTCCTTGGCATGGGCCTGCTTGCCGGTATCCTGGGCGGTCTTGACCAGCAGACGATTGCCGAAGAGTTCGTTAAGGGTCTTGCCGACTTCGCTTACGCCGCAATCGTTATCGGCGTCGCTCGCGGCATCCTGGTCATCGCCGAGGGCGGCATGATCATCGATACCATTCTTCAGGCGCTCGCCACCGCACTCGCCGGTGCTCCCGCTGCCGTGTACACCACGTTTATGTATGTCGTCCTTGGCCTGCTCTCCCTGCTGGTTCCCTCGAGCTCTGGCTTGGCGGCGCTTACCATGCCCGTTATGGGTCCCCTGACCGAGCTCATGGGCCTCAATCCCGAGGCTGCCGTCACCGCGCTCCAGTTTGCCAACCAGACCATCAACACCATCAGCCCCACGGCGGGCATGACGGTCGCCGGCCTTGCCGTGGCAAGGATTTCGTTTGGCCAATGGTGGAAGACCATCTGGAAGTTCTTCATCTTTATGGTCGTGTTTGGCTTGGTCATTACCGCCATCTCCGGCATGCTTCCGGCGTAAGGAGGTCGCGATGTCCGATCGTTTGACGGTGCTGACGTCTAAGAGCGTCTTCACCGGTACGGAAGACCAGCCGTTTGAGGGTTTTGTCGCGGTACGCGGCAATCGGATTGAAGCTGTCGGTGGCGCTGGCGAGGCAGGCTCGTTTCTCGCCCAGGCGGATGAGGTGATCGATTGTGGCGACAGAACTGTCATGCCTGGCCTGGTCGATGTGCATACGTTCTATACGGGCTGGGCGTTGCGGAGCCTGGGGGCCGACTTATCCGAAGCCTCTGACGTCGACGAAGTGGTAGCGCTTCTGCAGCTATGGAAGGATGCTCACCTCGATTGCGCCGCCGCCTTTGGGCACGACCTTCCTGCGTCGCTCGCCGAAGACGTCGAGAATGAAAAAACGGCGGCAGCGCTCGATGGCGCCTTTGGAGACATTCCCGTTGTCTGCTTTACCCCGGGTGCCGAGACGTGCGCTCTCAACGCCGCCGCCAGCGAGCGCTATGGTTTTACGCCCGAGGCCTGCTATGCCGAGAAGATCTGGCGTATGATGCGGGACTTCCTGGGGCTTCCCGAGGTACGCGCCGGGTATTCGGATTACATGGCGATGCTGAACGCTCGCGGTGTCACGGCTATCAAAGAGATGGCCTTCGATGACTATTACGGATTTGCCGATGAGATGGCGCGCCGTGAGGAATCTGGCGAGCTGACGGTTCGCGTCTCCATGATGTCGCAGCCGGTGGGCGCCGGGGCGAATCTGCCCTATGCCCGTGCGGCGCGTGATCGCTTCCAGGGACCGTTTGTTCGTTTCTCGGGCTTCAACCGCATGACCGATCGCGGCGTATGGGCGGGGCTTGCCGAGATGATCGACCCTTATGAGGAGACGGCCGATGCGGGGGCTGCCGGCAAGACGGTTGTCGAGGAGCCCGAGTGGGGTTTGATTGAGGACGAGCTGCGCGCGATTGATGCCGAGGGCTTCCGTTACTCGCTTCATTGTCAGGGCGACGGCGCCGTTCGCCACACCGTTGCGCTTTATGCCTCGCTGCCGCGAGATGAGCACGGAGCCATGCTTCGACGCCACGCGATCACCGACCTCGAAAACTCTGATCCGGAAGACCTTGCCCTTTTTGGCAAGCTGGGCGGAATCTGCGAGGTCTACCCCCAGATCCTCACGCTCGATAAGCGCGAGGACTGCCTGTCGATGATGCGTCGGCAGATCGGCGAGGTCCGACTGCAGCACAGCTGGAACCGTCGCGGCATGGAAGACGCGGGATGTACGGTGTGCTGTGGCACCGACCTTCCGCTCTTGATTCCGAGTCTGGGCGAATCAATCTACAGCGCATGCGGTGGTTTCTTTGCCGACGGTTTGTCCGTGAATGAGGGTAATACGCTGACGCTTGCCGAGCTCCTTCGTGCATGGACGGCAGGGGGCGCATATGACCTGATGCGCGAGGATGAGCTGGGAACGCTCGAGGCCGGTAAGCTTGCCGACATCTGCGTGCTCGATCGCGATGTGTTTGACCTTGACTACCACGATGCCTGTGACCTTGCTGTTGATATGACCATGTCGGACGGACGTATCGTGTTCGACCGAAATAAGGAGGTTTAGCATGCCTGAAACCAAACCATCGCTGCGACGCGAGCAGATTGCGGGCATGAACATCCACTACATCATGTGGTCGCTCGACTATTTTTTGGATACGCAACAGCGCCTGGGCTTTGAGTCCATCGAGCTGTGGTGCGCCGAGCCCCATGTGACGCTCGATCACACTGGGTATTATGAGGCCGAGGCTCTGGCGAAAAAGGCCGCCGACCGTGGTCTGCGCTATCGGACGCTCTGTCCCGAGAACGTGGTCTATCCATGGCAGTATTGCGCTCGTAAGCCGCTTCACGAGCAGCGGAGCCTGGCGTATTTCAAGCATGGCATCGAGCTTGCCGAGGTGCTGGGATGCGACCGCATGTCCGTAAACTCGGGTTGGGGTGACTGGGACGAGGATCGCGAAGAGGCGTGGAAGCGCAGCCGCGAGCACCTATCCATCTTGGCGGAGTATGCCGGCGAGCACGGTCTGGTGCTAACGATGGAGAGCCTGCGTCCCGAGGAGAGCAACCTTGTGACGACCGTCGCCGATGCCAAGCGCATGATCGATGAGGTCGCGAGTCCGTATCTGCAGCCTATGGTCGATACGACCGCAATGGGTGTTGCGGGTGAGTCGCTCGAGGACTGGTTTGCCGCATTTGGCGACGGTGCGATCCACGAGATGCACTTTATCGATGGCGACCCCTATGGCCATCTGGTCTGGGGCGACGGCAAGCGCGATATGGATGCCTTCGTCGCCACGCTCAACGCCCATGGTTTCGATGGCATGTTGGGTCAGGAAATCACGGACGGTCGTTACTACGATGACCCGGCGGCGGCAGATGCCAAGAACATGGCCGCCTTCGAGAAGTATCTGATTGACTAGATAAGATTTTGCTCGGTCATGCAAGACGCGTCATGCATGACCGGCCAAACTGGAAAGGAACTAAACATGAACGCACATGATCTGATTAAGGAAGCAATTGCCGAGAAGGGCAAGTTCGACAGCGTCTACTGGATTGCCTGCGGCGGCTCCATGATCGATCTGATTCCGGCCCATGAGCTCTTGCAGCGCGAGGCGACGACGTTCACCTCGTATATCTATACGGCCCGTGAGTTCGACATCATGCGTCCCCGTCGCCTGGGCGAGAAGTCTCTGGTCATTGCCTGCAGCCACAGCGGCAATACCCCCGAGGTCGTCGAGGGCTGCGAGATTGCCCTTGCCGCGGGCGCGACGGTGATCGCGCAGACCGATAACGCCGGCTCCAAGATCGATACTGGCAAGTGGGTCACCTGGGTGTACCCGTGGGGCGAGGGCGTTCCGCAGGCCGAAGTTCCTGCCGGCATCTCGCTGTCGCTCGCGGCCGAGCTGCTCGACCAGCAGGAGGGCTACGCCGATCTCGCCGACATGTATGCCGGTGTTGCCGAAATGGATAAGATTTTGCCTCCCGCACGCGAAAAGGTAAATGCCGAGTTGGGCGATCGCTTTGCCAAGCTTTGCCAGGAGCATGAGTTCTTCTATATCCTGGGAAGCGGTCCCAACTTTAGCCAGACGTACGGCTTTGCCATCTGCTCGCTCATGGAGATGCAGTGGCAGCACTGCAGCTATATCCACTCTGCCGAGTACTTCCATGGCCCCTTTGAGGCTACCCAGGATGGCGTCTTCTACTTCTTGCAGATGGGCTCGAGCGAGTGCCGTCCTATGGACGAGCGCGCCCTGGCGTTCCTCGAGACCCATACCGACACGCTGATGGTGCTTGATGCCAAGGAGTACGGTATGGAAGCCGTGCCGGCGAGCGTTCGTGCTTATCTGGATCCGGTGCTGTTCTACGCTATGAACTGCGAGCTGCGTGCAGCGCGCGGCAAGGTGTTCGATCACGACCCCGACTTCCGTCGCTACATGGGCGTTGTTGAGTACTAGGAAGGATAGATACCATGGCTTTTAACGTTAACGCGCTCGGGTTCGGCGACAACGTCGTCGATCGCTATGAGCATATCCATACCATGTATCCCGGCGGCAATGCGGTGAATTTTGCCGTCTATGCCAAGAAGTGCGGTGCTGCGCGCTCCGCGTACATGGGCATCTTTGGCAACGACGCCGCTGCCGAGCATGTGATTGCAAGTCTTGAGGACGAGGGCATCGAGCTCGCTAAGTGCGAGCAGCTTATCGGCGAGAACGGCGCGGCGCGTGTGACCGTGGTCGATGGCGACCGCGTATTCCTCGGCTCCAATGAGGGCGGCATCCGTGGCGATGCACGCTATGTGCTCGATCGCTTTGATCTGGCATACATGAAGCAGTTCGACGTGGTCCACTCGGGTAACTACTGCTTTACCGAGCGCGAGCTCCCCAAGCTGAAGGCTGCGGGCATCACCGTATCGTTTGACTTCTCGGACGATTCCACCGATGAATACTATGAGCAGATTGCCCCGTTTGTCGACTTCGCCTTCTTTAGCGCCGCGGACGCTGCGAGCGAGGATGAGATTCGCGAGCGCCTCGCCTGGGTGAAGAGCCTGGGTCCGCGCTTTGTGTCTGCGACGGCGGGCGCCGAGGGCTGCATCGCCTATGACGGCGAGCGCTACTATCGCCAGCTGGCAAAGCCCGTAACGGACATGAAGGACACCATGGGAGCCGGGGACTCGTTCCTGACCTCGTTCTTGATGTGCTACCTCGATTCCGTCAAGCGTGGAGACAGCGGTTCTGAGGCTATTGAGCGTGCGCTCGATTTTGCGGCAGGTTTTGCCTCGACCGTGTGCGGCATGGAGGGCTCTTGGGGTCACGGAGCTCCGATCGCCGAGTAGCCTAAGAAAGCGCTGGGCGGCTTGGGGCTGAAGCCTTGGCTGACTGACGCGAGATTACATCGGAATTCGGATAGGGGCTCGCCTTGGGTGGGCCCCTTTTTGATTGCTGGAGAAGACTATGGATATCAAAGCATGCGCAGCTGGCTTCTGCTGTGCGGACGTGTATCAAAACATCGGCGTGTTCTATCCGACTGGTAATGGCATCGACTGGGGTATCCATCTGGCGCGTATGGGCGTATCGGTATCTGCGGTGTCGGTTGTCGGAAAGGACGAGTACGGAGACAAGATGCGCGAGGCGCTGGCTGCCGAGGGATTCGACATCTCGCATCTTCGCGTGGAGGACGGCGATACCTCGGTGATGCTCATGGCGTTGAAGGACGGCGTCGACCGCGTACATCTCGAGGCGATTGATGGTGTCATGGAAACGTACCGGCCAAACGATGGTGACCGGGCGTTTATCCTGGAGCACGATGTCATCCATACCGACCTGTTTGGAAACTGCTTAGACCTGCTGCCCGAATGGCACGAGGCAGGTAAGACCGTCGTCATGGACTTTTCGGTGTTTAGTCAAGATCCCGAATACACCTGTGAGAGCCATTTTCCTTACGTGGACTACGCCTTTATGTCGTTTGAGGAGGATAGCGTGGAGCTGCGCGACTGGGTGCGTCATGTGCAGGAGCTGGGTCCGCGCGTGGCGGTCGCCACGCTTGGCGAGAAGGGGAGTATCGCCTATGACGGTGAGCGCTTCTATGAATGTGGGATCGTGCCGGCCGAGAAGGTCGTCAATACCGTGGGCGCCGGCGACTCGTATATCGCCGGATTCACCAAGGGTGTACTGGATGGGCTTGACGTGCCGGCATGCATGCATGCCGGTGCCGAGCTTTCGTCCCGAGTCATTGGGTCGTTCGAACCGTACTAGGAACAAAAGCCTGGAAAGGAGTGCAAGATGATAATCGATATGCTGGTCCAGCCCATGCTCTACGGCGAGATCTATACGCCAGGCGACGAGCCAGACGGCTTTGGTTTTTGGGAGCGTGAGTTTGGCATGGGGCACATGGGTCCCATGGACTGGGATGAGCTCGTGGCCGAGATGGATGTCTGCGATGTACGGAAAAGCGTGCTCATGCCGCTCGATGTGACCACGGCGTGCGGCGGGCACTTTGGCACCAACGACCAGGTTGCCGCGCTTGTTGCTGCGCACCCCGATCGTCTATGGGGATTTGCGAGCGTGGATCCGCAAGTGAGTGGTGCCGCCGACGAACTGGAGCGCGCCTTTACCGAGCTGGGGGCCAAGGGGCTCTGCCTGCATCCGGCAAAGCAGGGTTTTGCGCCCGATGATGCCGTTGCCGAGCCGCTCTACAAGCTCTGTGAGCGCTACAACAAGCCGGTGGTTTTTCATGCCGGTATGTCCTGGGAGCCGGGTGCGGAGCTTTCGCGAAGCCACCCGCTTGCGTTTGAGCACACCATCGCAACGCATCCGGATGTGCGCTTTAACCTGACGCACTTTGGCTGGCCCTGGGTGCGCGAAACCGTGGCGATGCTGCTCAAATATCCCAATTGCTATGCGGATACTTCTGTTACCTATATCGATTCGCCCGAAGAGATGATGCAGCGGCTCTTCACCGTCGATATGGGACCGCTGTGGTATGAGCGCGCCCTGTCGCATCAGGTGATGTTTGCCAGCAATACGCCGCGCTTCCGCGCCTTCAAGCTCAAGCGGGCGCTTGACACCGTGCCCATGCGCGATGAGGCGCGGGCGAATCTGTATTCCGGTACGGCGCTGCGTTTTCTGAAAGGTGATGAGTGACATGGTGACACTCGAGACATTGAGCTATCTATCGACGGCGCCCGACCAGTTCATCGACATCACTGAAGATGTGCATGCTGCCATCGAGCGCAGTGCGGTGACCGATGGGCTGGCAGCGATTATTTTGTCGCATACGACTTGCGGCATCGTGGTGAACGAGGGGCTTCCGTGCGTGGAGACCGATCTCATGGAGACGCTCGATCGCATTGCCCCGCCCGATGCCCCCTATGCGCATGCTCATTTCTTGCCGAGTTATGGCGCCACGGGCAATAACTCCTGTGGCCATATCAAAAGCATGATTTGCGGCAATAGCTGCTTCTTCCCCGTTCAAGACGGCCACATCGTATGTGGCGGGGCCCAGAACATCTACCTTGCGGAGTTCGATGGGCCTCAGAAGCGAAAAGTGTACGTTGAGGTGCTGGGCGAGTAGTAGTTGATGCCTGCGAGTCGGCGAGCTAAAGGAGATTGACCATGTCGTTTATGGCTTCGATGTTTGGGACCGAGAAACCGGTCATTGGCATGCTGCATCTGCAGCCGCTGCCTGGCGATCCTCTGTATTATCCGGGCGGCAACGTTTCGCGCGTGATCGATGCCGCCAAGCGCGATCTCGAAGCGCTGCAGTCGGGTGGCGTGGACGGCATTCTAATCACCAATGAGCTGTCGATGCCCTACGAGCAGCATGTGTCGGCAGTGACCCTTGCCGCTATGGGGCATGTCATCGGCGCTCTTGCCGCAGATTTCTCGACCCCTTGGGGTGCAGAGGCTATTTATGACGGCGACGCCACGATCGAGCTGTGCGCCGCCGTCGAGGCGCAGTTTACACGCTGCAATTTCTGCGGTGCCTGGGCTGGCGATCTTGGCCTGATCAATCGTGACTTTGCGCACACCATGCGCCGCCGCGCCGCCCTGCGCCTGGATGACCTAAAGATGTTCCATTTCATCACAAGCGAGGGCGAGGTGTATCTTAACGACCGTTCGACTCCCGATATTGCCGATTCGCTGGTATTCAACTGCCTGCCCGACGCCCTTGTCATTGGCGGGTCTGCTGCCGGGCGCGGAGCTTCGGGCGAGCTTGCCGACGAGGTGCGCGCCCGTGTTGGCGATGTGCCGGTGGTATGTGGAACGGGATGCCGCGAGAATACCGTTGCAGACGTGTTTTCGCATTATGATGGCGCGTTTGTCGGCACCTGCCTCAAGCGAGACGGCAAGATCGACGCCCCTGTCGAAGCCGAGCGGGTCGTGCGGTTCATGGCTGCCGCCCGTGCCGCGAGAGGGGAGTGAACGGCATGCCGTACTATCTTGGCATCGACATCGGAACGAGTGCGTCCAAGGGTGTGTTAATTGATGCGGAGTGTCGAATTGTGGCGCAGGCATCTTGTCAACATGAGACCGAGAACCCTCGGGATGGTTGGTATCAGCACGATGCGGAAGCGATTTGGTGGGGTGATTTTTGTCGGTTGTCTTGCGAGCTCATCGAGCGCGCGGGCATCGAGGCGAGTCAGATCCGCTGCGTAGGGTTGTCGGCTTTGGGCTGTGATTGCGTGCCGGTCGATGAAGATTGCCACGCCTTGGCTCCGGCAATTTTGTACGGGGTTGACGCTCGCTCGAAGCCGCAGATTGACGAGCTTCTTTCTGAATATGGTCCCGATCGAGCTCGTGAGCTCTTTGGACACGACCCGTGCTCGTCCGATATCGCTCCCAAGGTCCTTTGGTTTAAGGAGAATATGCCTGAGGTCCATGAGCGGGCAGCGAAGTTCCTTACGGCTTCGTCCTATCTATGCGCCAAGCTTACCGGCAGGTTTACGATCGACCGTTATCTTGCCGAGGATTTCCTACCCTTATACGATCGCGAGACGTGGCAGGTTAATGAGCGAGGGTGCGGGCGGTTCTGCCGTCCCGACCAGATGGCCGAAGTCATGGCGGCGACCGATATCGCCGGCGTAATCATGGATCGGGCGGCGGATGAAACCGGTCTTACCAAGGGAACGCCGGTGCTTGTCGGAACGGGTGACTCGGGTGCCGAGGCGATTTCTACTGGAGTGTTCTGCCCCGGGGACATGATGGTGCAACTCGGGAGCACGGCCTACTTTATCTATTTGGCGGACCATATGGTCGATGACGCTCGTCTATGGCCAGGGACATTCATCATCCCCGGGACTTACGGCATCTGCGCCGGCACCAATACAGCGGGTGCGTTGACGGCATGGTTGCGATGCGAATTGTACCGCGATGCCGTGGATGCCGAACGCTCCGGCGGCCCCGATGCCTATGAGGTCATGGCGCACGATGCCAGGCAGGTAGGTCCTGGAGCGGATGGCCTTCTGTGTCTTCCATACTTTGCGGGCGAGCGCACCCCGCTCAACGATCCCGAGGCGCGTGGCGTGTTCTTCGGTCTGACCGAAAGACATACCCGGGGCCATATGGTCCGCGCGGCTTTGGAGGGGATCGCCTATACGGTCGCAGCGCATGTTGATATTATCGAGCGAGATCATGGATTGCCTATCGAGCACATCATGCTCGTGGGAGGCGGAACTAAGAATCCGGTATGGATGCAAGCGATTGCCGATGTTTGCGGTCGTGAAGTATCGGTTGCGAAGGTTACGGTGGGCGCATGTTTTGGCGATGCCCTTATGGCGGCACTTGCTGGCGGCGCCTATTCATCATGGGGTGAGCTTGCCCGGATTCTTGGGGTCGCGCAAACGATCGAACCTGATATGGACGCTCATGAGCTGTACGCATCGCGCCGCCATATCTTTGATGAGCTATATGCGCGAAATTGCGACCTTATGCACGAGCTGGTGTAGCGCCGCCGAATTGCCCCACGCTCTTATGGGGCTGCGTTGTGCGATTCGCATGTTCCTTGAGAGGCGTGGGCAAAAAATGCCAAATATGAGTACTGTCACTAATTTAGTGGCAGCAAAATCAGGCTCTTGAGGCATTTATTGAGCGTCTGCGGGCGGTTGAAACCTGTTATTGATGGCTTTAAGTATGCTAAAACGGACTGATAATGAACAGTTGTACATTATCAGTCCGTTGTTTTGATGCAAAATAATGTGACTAGTTTTACAACAGTACTCATATTTGGCATTTTTTGCCCACCAGGGGTTAGCGGAAGTCGAAAATGGAGCGGGAATTTTCCAGGACGACCGACTTGACGCTTTCCGCGGCGCAGTCTTTAAGCGTGGCAATGATCTCGGATGTTCTTATGAGTGAATCGACGAGCTGCCGCGCGGATGTTTTCGCGTCTGGTTCGGCCGGCGCGTCGGTTTCGAGCAACAGGCGGTTCAGTGGAATCTGTCGTGCGTATTCGCGCCCGCGTTTGGTCGCAAGCATGCGCTCGTTGATGGAAAAATAGCAGCCTACGTTGCGAGCTTGGTTGAGTTCGTCCGAGGTACCGCTAAACCAGTGGAAGATGATGGTGGGGGAGTTGGTGCTGCGGTCGAGGAGGCCGTTCGACTCCAAAATGTCCAAAGTTGCTCCCGCCGCGCGAACGGCGTGAATGGACAGGACGCGCCCAGCGAGTGGGTTCTGCGATAGAGCTTGGCAAAGCCGTTCAAATGCCTGCGTCTGGATTTCCTCGGTGCCCGCAAAGCGTGATGAAAAGTCGAGCCCGACCTCGCTGATAAAACGTTCCCGGGTGGCGAGTTCGCAAAGCAGGTCGACTTCGGCGGCTCCGCATCGGCCGTCGGCAATCCACCAGGGGTGGAGACCCACCCCTGCAATGATATTGGAGCTACAGCTGGCACGCTTTTTTGCCGCGGCGAAGTCGCGAGGGTCAACGCTGCAGTCAAAGCATCCCAGCCCCATTGCGGTGACTTCGTTGGCTACGGCTTCCGGGCGGCCCATCATATCCAAATGACAATGGGCATCAAAAAGCTGTAACTCCATCGCGGCGAACCTTGCTAGTCCAGGCGTTGGCCGTCGGCGCGTACGCGCTCGGTTCCACGTCCACTGATCTGGCGAATGACCTCGCCTGCAATCATCTGACCCATGATGGGCGGCATAAAACTGGCAGTTCCCAGCTCGGTGCGCTCGTGGATGTTGGAAGGGTCGCGGGGCTGGGTCTTAACCGATTCCTCGCAGCTAAATAGCACGTGCAGGCTCTTGATGCCGCGTTTTTTGCATTCTTTGCGCATGATGCGGCTCATGGGATCACGTACCGTATCGAAAATGTCGGCAAAGCGGAGGCACTCGGGATGGAGCTTGTTGGCCCCGCCCATGGAGCTAACCAAACGAATGTTGTGGTCCTGAGCATATTTGGCAATGGTGAGCTTGGCCGAGATGGTGTCGATGGCGTCGACGACATAGTCGAGCTTGCCGTCCGTCTGCTCCAAAACGCTCGCGAAGAAATCATCGATGTTGTCGCTCAGCAGGTATTCGGTACGTTTGATGACGGTGGCAGCGGGATTGATGTCGTTGATCATGGCTTCCATCACGTCAACCTTGCGCTTACCGATGGTGCTGTGAAAAGCGATGGCCTGGCGATTGATGTTGCTAGGCGCGATGGTGTCCTTGTCCAGAATCACAAAATGGCCGATGCCTCCGCGGGCAAGTGCCTCGCAGCAGTTGGAGCCCACGCCTCCGCAGCCGAGCACCAGCACCGTGGCGTTGGCGAGTTTATCAAGCGCCTCGCGACCCATGATGATTTCGAGCTTGGTGTCGCGCGTCTCGATGGGGGCGGCGGCTGCGGTTTCGGTCATAGATATCCTCCGATGGGGAAGCTGTCGTGTTTTAGCTATCGCCATTATAGGTATTATCGCGATTCCATTTGAACCCTCGGGGCTTGTTGAAATGAGGCAGAGATTCGCATAAGATGAAGCAGATGGCACCCGTTGCCGCGGGTTGGCCAACTCCCAAACACGTTTGTAGCGTGAGAAGTGGCCGTCTTCGCATTACGCGGGGGCGGCTATTTCATTCGACCTCCAATGTGGATGCCGAGCTCCACAGCCGCGATTACAAGCAACAACAACGTCAGGACATCGTCAATACTCATAGTCCATCTCCTTCTTGGGTAGAGGGAGCTGGCCCATCTGCTTCAACTTCCATTGTAGCTAAATACGAACGAATGTTCTATAGATGTTACTGTTTTAGATAATTAGACAAACATCTAAATATCGAGTATAGTGTGCACGTCATGAGAGATGATGAGAGGAGGTCCTATGCCGGGAGAGGGTTTTAAGGCGCTTGCCGATCCAACGCGACGGCGCATTTTGGAGTTGCTGCGCGAGGGCAATTGCACGGCGGGGGAGCTTGCCGAGCATTTCGATATCAGTAAGCCGTCGCTGAGCCATCACTTGGCGACGCTCAAAAACGCCGGGTTGGTGACCGACGAGCGCCATGGCCAAAACATCGTATACAGCTTAAACACCACCGTCATGCAGGACTTGATTGGCTGGTTTATGGGCTTTACAGACACTGAAGGTGATAAGGATGAATAACGAAAACAAGGGCATTCACGCCACGGGGGTATCGCCGCGTGTATGGGCCATGCTTGTTGTGGTCTGCGCTATCAATGTTGCTGCGCATCTCTGGGTGATGCCGAGCTTGCCTGCGCAGATTCCCACGCACTGGGGCGCGAACGGCGCCGTCGACGGTTGGGGCCCTAGCTGGATGGCCTCCGCGCTCGGCGTGTTGCCTCTGGCACTTCTCGCGATGTTCTACGTCGTGCCACGCATCGACCCTAAGGGCGAGGCGTATCGGACCTCGGGCAAGTTCTATCAGGGTTTTGTAATTGCTTTCACGGTATTCATGTGTGCCATAAGCTGGTTGGGTGAGCTTACGGTCTGGGGCGTGGTGTCGGCGGTCGGTTCGGTCAACGTGCTGATTTCCGGCGCTATCGGCTTGCTCTTCATTGGTGTGGGTAACTACTTGCCGCGTGTGAAGCAGAACTATACGCTCGGTATCAAGACGCCCTGGGCGCTTGCCGATCCCGAGAACTGGCGCCGTACGCAGCGCTTTGGTGGTGCCTGCTTTATGGTGCTGGGTATTGGCCTGATTGTGATGGGCGTGGCGGGTAGCGTGCTTTCGAGTGAAGTCGTCGCCGCGGTGATTGCGGTGCTGGCGTTTGGTTCAGCTGGCGCTGCCTACGTCTATTCGTATCTGCTGTGGCGCAAATCGCAGCGAGCCGTTCGCTAAGGTTGCGGAAAACTAGCGTACGCAGTTCATAGTGTGTTCCGGGGGACTTTTCCCAGGTAGTATTAGGGGGTGTGGGCAACCATGCCCCTTTTTCGTTAAATTTCAGAGCTGGTTACCTCATTTCGTTTCCACTAAAACGAAAACAAGAATAGGGAAACAGCAGGTAGAAAGGATAAAACAGGCAAATGGCGGAGTTTATCTACCAGATGTATCAGGCTCGCAAGGCCCATGGCGACAAGGTGATCCTTGACGATGTGACCCTGAGCTTCTATCCCGGCGCCAAGATCGGCGTCGTGGGCCCCAACGGTATGGGCAAGTCGACCCTGCTCAAGATTATGGCCGGCATCGAGGAGGTCTCCAACGGCGACGCCAGGCTCACCCCCGGCTACACCGTGGGCATCCTGCAGCAGGAGCCGCCGCTCGACGACGACAAGACCGTCATCGAGAACGTTCGCATGGCATTTGGCGACATGATCGCCAAGGTCGATCGCTTCAACAAGATCGGCGAGGAGATGTGCGACCCGGATTGCGACATGGACGCCCTCATGGCCGAAATGGGCAAGCTTCAGGACGAGATTGACGCCGCCGACGGCTGGGATATCGATTCCAAACTCGGCCAGGCCATGGACGCCCTGCAGCTGCCCGATTCCGATATGCCGGTCAATGTGCTCTCCGGTGGCGAGCGCCGTCGCGTGGCCCTGTGCAAGCTACTGCTCGAGGCCCCCGACCTGCTGCTGCTCGACGAGCCCACGAACCACCTGGACGCCGAGTCGATCCTGTGGCTCGAGCACTTCCTGCACAACTACCAGGGTGCCGTTCTGGCCGTTACGCACGACCGTTACTTCCTGGACAACGTCGCCGAGTGGATCTGCGAGGTCGACCGTGGTCACCTCTATCCCTACAAGGGCAACTACTCCACGTATCTGGAGACCAAGGCCGCGCGTATCGAGGCTCAGGGCAACCGCGATGCCAAGCTTGCCAAGCGTATGGAGGCCGAGCTCGAGTGGGTGCGCAGCTCGCCGAAGGCCCGTCAGGCCAAGAACAAGGCCCGTCTGGCCCGCTACGAGGAGATGGAGGCCGAGGCCCGCGCAAGCCAGAAGCTCGACTGGACCGATATTCGCATTCCCGTTGGCCCCCGTCTGGGCAACAAGGTGCTCGAGGCTCATCATCTGCACAAGGAGTTCGACGGTCGCGTGCTCATCGACGACCTTTCGTTCACCCTGCCGCGTAACGGCATCGTGGGCGTGATCGGTCCCAACGGCGTCGGTAAGACCACGCTGTTCAAGACGATCGTGGGCTTGGAACCGCTGACCTCGGGCGAGCTCGAGGTGGGCGAGACCGTCAAGATCTCCTACGTCGACCAGAACCGTTCCGGCATCGACCCCGATAAGAATCTGTGGGAGGTCGTCTCGGACGGCCTGGACCACATGATGGTCGGCGAGACCGAGGTTCCCAGCCGCGCCTATGTGGCGAGCTTTGGCTTTAAGGGTCAGGACCAGCAGAAGCGCGCCGGCGTGCTTTCCGGCGGCGAGCGTAACCGTCTGAATTTGGCGCTTACGCTCAAGCAGGGCGGCAACTTGCTGCTGCTCGACGAGCCTACCAACGACCTGGACGTTGAGACACTGTCCTCTCTCGAGGCCGCACTGCTCGAGTTCCCGGGCTGCTCGGTGGTCATCAGCCACGACCGTATGTTCCTGGACCGCGTCGCCACGCACATCCTGGCATGGGAAGGCACCGACGAGAACCCGGGCAACTGGTACTGGTTCGAGGGCAACTTCGAGGCCTATCAGGCCAACCGCATCGAGCGCCTGGGCGAGGACGCAGCCCAGCCGCATCGTATTCACCGCAAGCTGACGCGAGATTAGTCGAGTTCAGGTGACCTAACGAGAAAGGGACGATAACCTTGAGGGTTATCGTCCCTTTTTGCTATTCGGCGAGTTCTTCGACCTTGTCGATGGTCCAGGTGGCTCCGAGGCCGCCGGTGGTGTTGCGGCGGATGCGCACGGTCACTTCGTGGCGCTCGCCGGCCTGCGTGTAGCGCAGCGGGAAGCTTGCGCGGTTGCGTGCGGCATCGATGGAGCCGCGCTCGCGGGCGATCCAGTAGTACTCGCCAACGATGCCGAGGGTGTCGGCGCCATAGGGGAGATAGGTCGACAGCTGGTGCAGGAGCGGGCCGGGGCAGAAGACTTCGGTCGCGAAATCGACAGGGAAGTCCTCGGGGATGGTCGGTGCTGCGGGTTCGGGAGTTAGTGCCGCAGCGGGGACCGAGGTCGGTGCAGGAGCGGGAATCTGGTCGCAAGCAGGGGCGGGCACGGGTTTGGTGGTGGGTGCGGGCTCAGTCGTTGCTTCCGGCTTGACTACGGAATCTGCGGGGTCCACGGTAGCGGGCGTGTCTGCAGCTACGGTTTCAACTTCAACCTGTGTCGCATTCTCGTTCTTGACGCTCGGCTTTGCCTCGACGGGTGTCGATGCCATGGTGGTGATGCCGGCGTTGGCGTTTTCGGGGTCGTAGACCACCGTGAGCGAGATGGCGGGCTGGGGTGCCTCTGGCTCCGGCATTGCTGCGGGGGCGTCCTGTTCTGCGGGCTCGTCGGTTTGACCATCCTTGGCATCGTCGCCAAAGATATCGCTATTTTGGAACGCAGGCGTCTCGGGCTGGCCGGCGGCCTCTTCGGTTTCCGACTCGGGAGCCTCGTCGGCTTCCGCGGTGACTTCCTGCTCGGACGTAACTTCGGAATCGGTCGTGGCGGCAATTTCGGTTTCGATTTCTGCCGTTGCCTCAACAACGACTTCGATTTCTTCCTCAGGCTCCGATACGGCCTCGACCTCAACGGCGGGCTCGGGCTCAGGACGTTTAACGTGCTTGGGACGCACGGCCTTCAGGTCCTTCTCGCCGCGCTTTTTCTTTTTGTAGGACTGCTTGGCGCCCTTGGCTGCCTTGGGCTTGTCCTCGCCTTTGGCAAGGGCGGTATCCCAAGCTTCGTTGGCGATGACGGTGGCATACAGACGGCCGCCCTTAAAGACGGTCAGCTTAATGCAGTCGTCGAGTTCTTCGAGCAGCTCGCGCGTGGACTCAAAGCCCAGGTCATAAGCGGCCATGTCGCTAGCGGCGAGTGCCTCCTCGACCTGCGTCATAAACGTTTGCTTGCCGCATCCGATTGCATCGCGCAGCAGGCGATACAGATAGATGTGGTTGCCCAGCGAAAGCGTGGGCTTAACTATTGTCTTGCTCATGGCAAATCTCCTCTTTACATACGGAAGCATCTTACCATCGCACAGGGCCTGCCATGACGGCGCCTAAGGCAAACGGGCGCGAACCGTAGTCGATTCGCGCCCGCTATGCAGGTCGTCTATCAGTGGAGTGGAGCGTCTAGTTGCCCGATGTAGTGCCCTGGCTCGAGCTATCAGACGTCGTGCCGGATGCGGTGCCGCTTGAGCTGCTGGTGTTGCCGCTGTCGGTCGTACCTGCCCCCGATGTGTTGCCGCTCGTCTGGTCGCCCGTGCTCGGCTGCGAGCCGTCGGTCGTCTGGCTTGAGTCAGTTGTGCCGGACTGCGTGCCGCTACTGGCCGTAGAGGAATCGGCGTTCTGCGATTGGTTTTGAGTGTTTGAGGACGAATCGGCAGAGGTGGAACTGTCTTGCGTGTCGTCCGTTTGTGCCTGCTGATCCTGCGACTGCGCGTTGCCATTTGCATCGCTTTCGGTCGTGCGCGATGAAAGGATCGGTTCGGGGCGCGCGCCCAAACCCTCGCCGGCGGTGGTGATGAGAATGGCGCCGGCGCAGGCAATGACCGCAACGATTGCAATCGCGACCGAGAAGATGATGACCTTCTTTTGCGTCTGGCTGCGCTCTGCCGCGGCCTTAGCGCGTAGGCTGTTGGGGGCGACGCGGGCCGTGGTCGCGCGTCCCGCAATCTGGCGCATCTCCTGCGTGGTCGCGGCGCCGCCTAGGTGCTCGTTGGCATTGGGCTCAACGGGCTCGTAGGTGCCGGCGGGGTAGTCGACGGCGGCGTGCGTTCCTTTGATAGCCTCGGCGCTGGCGGAGATAAAGTGGCGGTAGACCTGCGAGGACACGACGGTGATGACCGAGCTCACGGCGGCACCGATCACCGAGCCGGCAATGCCAATCTTGGAGGCCAGCGCAACGCTTGTGGCCGCAGCTGCGGCACCGGCGATGATCTGGGGAATGGAAATGTCATCGAACAGGCCTTTTTTGGGCGCGATGGCCATGGTCTGGCCGATGGAGTGGTTCTCGTGAACGCCGTTGTTGAGTGCGGCGGGAGTCATGACGCGCGTGCGCGGCGCATCGGTGTACTTGGTCGTCATACGGGGTCCTCCCGGTGTAAATCTGCTTCGTTTCATGTAGCCATCAGGGTACCCATTCAATGTGAAACGCATATGTCGTTTGTCAGATACCATCAAGTTATCAATAGCTCACCAAATCGGTGGGATGCGGACGAGCATGGTGATTGAACTACAATGGGACTCGCTAATTATGTTTAGAACGGCGGCTACGCACGGGAGCGTTTTTATGGATCTTCACCTTTCTCAGTCTGATGGCTTTTTGCGTGTGGCGGCGGCCTCGCCGCGAATTCGCGTGGCCGATGTCGAGGGCAATGCCGAGGTGGCACTGACGGCTGTTCGCGAGGCTTCCGAGCGCGGCGTTCGTGCGCTTGTGCTGCCCGAGCTTAACCTGACCGGCTACACCGCGGCCGACCTATTCCATAACCGCACGCTGCTGCATGCTTGTGAGGCCGCGCTTGTGCGTATTCTCGATGAGACCCGCGAGCTGCCGATTGTCTTTACGGTCGGTCTTCCCGTTGCGGTAGCCGAGAACATCTACAACTGCGCTGCCGTGTGCTGCGCGGGCGAGCTTTTGGGCCTCACGGCCAAGAAGTACCTGCCCAACTATGGCGAGTTCTACGAGCGCCGTTGGTTTGCTCCGGCGCCTGCGGATCCCGTGTGGGTTGAATTTGCCGGTCAGGGTCCGGTCCCGCTGGGCTCGGGGCTTGTCTACCGTTGCTGTGATGAGGGTGCCGAGGACCTGGTGCTGGGCGTTGAGGTTTGTGAGGACCTGTGGGTGCCGGCGCCCCCCTCGACCGAGATGGCGCTTGCCGGTGCGACGGTGATTCTCAACCCGTCGGCCTCTGACGAAATCATCGGTAAGGCAGATTACCGCCGCAGCCTTATCTCTAACCAAAGCGCGCGCCTGTACTGCGCTTATGCCTACGCGGACGCGAGTGAGGGCGAGTCCACGACCGATATGGTCTTTGCGGGCGAGAACCTTATCTACGAAAACGGCTCCAAGCTCGCCGCCACCAAATTGCTTACCTGCGATATGGCCGTTGCCGATGTCGATCTTGACCGCCTGGTTGCCGAGCGCCGTCGCTCGACGACGTGGACGCGCGCGGACGATGCGCCGGAGGCCACGATTGTTGAATTTTCGTTTGAGGACGTGCTGGCAGACGAACCTGTCCTGCGCGATGCGCTCGACATCGACCGTGTCTTCCCCCGCGCACCCTTCGTGCCTGCCGACCATGGTGACCTGGCTGAGCGTTGCGAGACCATCCTCGACCTGCAGACCGCGGGCCTCAAGACCCGTCTTGCCCATACGGGTACCAAGGCGGCTGTCATCGGTCTTTCAGGCGGCCTGGACTCCACGCTGGCACTGCTTGTGACCGTGCGTGCCTTCGATGCGCTGGGGCTGCCGCGCACGGGTATCACGGCAGTTTCCATGCCCGGCTTTGGCACGACGCATCGCACTAAGTCGAATGCCGAGTCGCTCGCTCGCGACCTAGGCGTGAGCTTCCGGGAAGTCTCGATCCATGCAGCCGTGGAGCAGCATTTTAAGGACATCGAGCACGATCCGACCGTCCAGGACGTGACTTACGAGAACAGCCAGGCCCGCGAGCGTACGCAGATTCTGATGGATCTGGCCAATCAGGCTGGCGGTTTTGTCATCGGCACGGGCGACCTGTCGGAGCTGGCGCTCGGCTGGGCTACCTATAACGGCGACCACATGAGCATGTACGCCGTCAATACGAGCGTGCCCAAGACGCTTGTGCGCCATCTGGTGCGCTATGCCGCTGATGTTTTTGGCGGGCGTATTGCCGAGGTCTTGCTCGATATCCTCGATACGCCGGTGTCCCCCGAGCTTCTGCCACCCACGGGCGACGGCGAGATTGCGCAGAAGACTGAGGACCTGGTGGGCCCGTACGAGCTGCACGACTACTTCCTCTACTACCTGCTGCGTTTTGGCTTTGAGCCGGGCAAGATCTACCGCATGGCGCTCAAGAGCTTCGAGGGCGTCTACGACGCCAAGACCATCCACACGTGGCTACGCACGTTCTACCGTCGCTTCTTTGCCCAGCAGTTTAAGCGCAGCTGCCTGCCCGATGGCCCCAAGGTGGGCTCGGTCACGCTCAGCCCGCGCGGCGATTGGCGCATGCCGAGTGACGCCAGCTCGCGCCTGTGGCTCGCCCAGATTGACGCGCTCAATCCGATGGACTAAGGTTGCCAAATTGAACCAAAACAGCGGGTGCAAGCGTTACACTTTTGCAATCTGATGGCCCGTATGCGCGGCGCTCTTGTCGGAGCGCCGCGTTTTTCATATCGAAAGGTGGCACCATGCAGGCATCGCAGCGTCTCGACCGCTTTGGCGCGGAGGTCTTCGCCTCGCTCAACAACAAACTTCTCGCGCTGAAGGCTCAGGGCAAGACCATTTACAACATGAGCGTGGGCACGCCCGACTTTAAGCCGTACGACCATGTGGTCGAGGCGCTCACGCATGCAGCCCAAGATCCCGAGATGTGGAAGTATGCCCTGCGCGACCTGCCCGAACTCAAGCAAGCCGTGTGCGATTACTATGAGCGTCGCTTTGGTGTCTCCGGCATTACGCCGTCTATGGTGCAGTCGTGCAACGGCACGCAGGAGGGCGTGGGCCATTTGGGCCTGGCCCTGCTCGATCCGGGTGACACCATTTTGGTTCCCGATCCGTGCTACCCGGTCTTTGAGGCGGGCGCCAAGATCGCCGATGCCAAGCTCGAGTACTATCCGTTGGTCGCCGAGCATAATTACCTGCCCTATGTGGCGGGTATCGATCCCGAGGTGGCCGATCGTGCCAAGTATATGATCGTGTCGCTGCCCGCAAACCCGGTCGGCTCGGTGGGCACGCCCGAGGTCTACGAGGAGATCATCGCTTTCGCCCGCGAGCACGACCTGCTCATCGTCCATGACAACGCGTACTCCGACATCGTGTTCGACGGCGAGCCGGGCGGCAGCTTCTTGCAGTATCCCGGTGCGCTTGAGGTGGGCGTGGAGTTCTTCTCGCTTTCCAAGTCGTTTAACGTCACCGGTGCGCGTATCGGCTTTTTGGTCGGCCGCGAGGACGTGGTCTCTGCCTTTGCCAAGCTGCGCGGCCAGATCGACTTTGGCATGTTCTTCCCGATCCAGAAGGCTGCTATCGCCTGCCTGAACGGTCCGCGCGATGAGGTCGAGGCGCAGCGTCTGAAGTACCAGGAGCGCCGCGATGCCCTGTGCGACGGTCTTGAGGGCCTGGGCTGGGAGCGTCCCAACGCGCATGGCTCTATGTTTGTGTGGGCCAAGCTTCCCGGTGGTCGCACCGATTCCATGGCGTTTTGCGAGGAGCTCATGGAGAAGGCCGGCGTTGTGGTGACGCCGGGCGCGAGCTTTGGTCCTTCGGGCGAGGGGCACGTGCGCATGGCGCTGGTCTTGCCGCCCGACCAGATTGCTTTGGCTGTCGAGGCCATTCGCGAGGCGGGCCTGTATTAGAAAGGTATTTCGGCTCGTCAATAGCTCGAAACCGATTTCGTGCAGTTATTTTACGATTTCTGCAAACAATTTCGGTAAACGGTCGATTTTTGGCTGCGAATAGGAGCATAATCAAAGTCCCGATTGGATGTATTGGGATTACGGCAAGCCGCTCGGGTCGTTCCCGGGCGGCTTGCTTGTGGAGAGAGATGGGAGTTTCTAATGGTTAACGAGAAGAAGGTCGCTATTGTTGGCTGCGGTTTCGTCGGTTCGTCTTCGGCGTTCGCGCTGATGCAGAGCGGTCTGTTCTCCGAAATGGTCCTCATCGACGTGGACAAGAACCGCGCCGAGGGTGAGGCCCTGGATATCGCGCACGGCATGACGTTTGCCGAGCCGATGAAGATCTACGCCGGCGATTATTCCGATGTCGCCGACGCCGCCATGATCGTCGTCACCGCTGGCGCTGCCCAGAAGCCCGGTGAGACTCGCCTGGACCTGGTCAACAAGAACGTCAGCATCTTTAAGTCCATTATCCCCGAGATTAAGAAGTCCGGCTTCGACGGCATTCTGCTCATCGTCTCCAACCCGGTCGATGTTCTGACCTACGCCGCCATCAAGATGTCCGGCCTGCCCGAGGGCCATGTCATCGGCTCCGGTACCGTGCTCGACACCGGCCGTCTGCAGCAGATGCTTGGTGCCCACGTCGAGGTTGACCCGCGCGATGTCCAGGCCTATGTCATGGGTGAGCACGGTGACTCCGAGTTTGTCGCTTGGTCCAGCGCTCAGGTTGCCGGCGTTCCGCTGAACACCTTCTGCGAGCTTCACGGTCATCTGGAGCATGAGGCTGCCGAGAAGCGTATCGCCGAGGACGTCAAGAACTCCGCCTACACCATCATCGAGAAGAAGCATGCCACCTACTATGGCGTCGCCATGGCCGTCAAGCGCATCTGCACTGCCGTCATGCGCGATGAGCAGACCGTTCTGCCCGTCTCCTCGCTCATGGTGGGCGAGTATGGCCTGTCCGATCTTGCCATCTCCATGCCGACCGTCGTCGGCCGCGACGGCGTTGTCTGCCGCGTCCCCGTGCCGCTGAACGATGACGAGCAGCATGAGCTTACCGCCTCCGCCAAGGCCCTCAAGGACATCATCGACAGCGTCGACTTCTCCTGCTAAATCAAGCTCGCTAGAGCGAAAAGCTACAATGAAGGCGTCCGAGCCCACACGGCCCGGGCGCCTTTTTGGTGCAAAGTAACCTGACCCCAATGCACCATAGTTGATGGGAGGGCCATGTCGGATTCGCCTAATTTTTTGACCTATGCCCAGACGGCGTTTGACCCGTTTGAGGAACGGCCGTTCTGCGCGGTGGATAGCCTGGTCTTTGCGTGGTTGTCCTATTTGCGTTTGCCGGGTGTTATGGCGGAGCTGACGAACTGGCAGGGCCTAGACGTACGCGAGCTGCTTCGTGCCGAGTGCTACCGGGACATGATTGGCGACCTGTGGGATCCAGAGGGGAGCAGGGCCTTGTTGGAGGCCGTGGCAGCAAGCCCTCGCTACCGTGGCGTGCACGTTTGCGGCTATCGCGCCGTGAGCGATGTGGTGGCGACAGAGCAGTTTGCAGCCATGGCGTTCCGGTTTCCGGCGGGGTTTAGCTATCTTTCCTTCCGGGGGACCGACAGCACGATTGTGGGCTGGAAAGAGGACTTCAACATGGCGTTCCGGTGTCCCGTGCCCTCCCAGGAATCTGCGGCGCGCTATGTGGACGAGGCAGCGGATGCGATTGACGGGCCGCTTTTGTGCGGAGGTCATTCCAAGGGTGGAAACCTTGCGGTGTACGGTGCGGCGATGTGCTCCGATGTCGCCCGTGAGCGAATCGAACGGGTGTATTCCCATGATGGTCCGGGCTTCGTCGAGGAGTTTCTGAACGGCAACGCCTTTGCCGATCTTTCCGGTCGAATCGACAAGACGCTACCTCGGTCGTCGATCTTTGGCATGATGTTCGAGACGCAGGAGGACTACGCCATCGTTGAGAGCACCGAGTTCAGCCTGCTGCAGCATAATCCCTTTAGCTGGGTGGTTGATGATCGCGACTTCGTGTACTGTGAGCGCCTGTCCGCCGGTGCTCGATACGTTGATGGCTCCATTCGCGAGATGCTGCTTGCAGTGTCACCTAGCGAGCGCGAGCGTTTTGTAGATGCGTTGTTCTCCGTGTTTGAGGCTACGGGTGCTGAGCGGTTTGCGGATATCGCCGGGAATCTGCGCGAGAGCCTGCCCGTGATGCTCCAGGCTGCGCAAGGCTTTGACGAGGATACGCGACGCTTTGTCTCGCAGACCATCGTGGCAATCCTTAAATGCGCACTGCTGCCCAAACGACCCCAGATCGACATGCCCGCTGCCGGCAAGAGTTTGGCAGAACAGCTCGAGGCTTGGCAGTCCGAGCTCCTGCGCTAACCATTGGTGCAAAGCAACCTGTCCCCGATGCACCAAGCTTCGATGCGCCTGGGGCGGGCTCGACCGCTATACTGGTTCGTGCCGAAATCGATCTAGAACGGAATGCCGTATATGAAAATCAATCACGCGATTCTGCATATCCTGGACTTTGACTCTGCCGTCAACGTCATGAGCCAGCGCGAGCTCGATATCGAGAGCCGTACCGTGCGCAACTTTGTGACCACGCATCTGCGCCGCGCACGAACCTCGGCCGACAATAAGCGCGCCACGTTTGCCGAGAACTCTGCGTTCGGCGGCGAGCTCAAGGACTACTTCTTTGGCGAGCGCGAGTTCGTAGACCTGTCGCAGCAGATTGCGGAGTTCATTTCCTCCGAGCTTACCAAGGCCGAGAAAGCCGAGTCCACCGATGTGCTCGTGGCCGATTTTGACGACGACGAGGATGCCCGCTGGTTTGCCGTGATGCTGCTGGGCTCCAAACAGGCCTTTATGCACGAGGTGGGCCGCGAGGAGGGCGAGGTACGCAACGACATCGCGCGCCACTATGCTATCTTGCCGAATCCTTCCCAAAAGGTGCCAAGCTATGCCATCGTGCGCGCGAGCACCATGGAGATCGGCTATGTGGACAAGAAGCGCAAGATTGCCGGCGAAGACCGTATGCTCATTCCCGACGGTCTGCTGCAGTGCGATACGGGCGTGTCGGGCAAGGAGGTCATCGACACCGTGACGCGCGTGGTCGAGGAAGTCGCCGAGGAGCACGGTGCCAATACAGCCGTAGCGCTCGCTAAGGTTAAGGCTGCCGTTGCCGAGAAGGTTGAGGACGATGAGGAGCTGCCGCCCTGGGATATCGTCGATGAGGTCTTTGAGGACGAGCCGGTCATCAAGGAGAGTGTACGTGCGGCGCTGACCGAAGAGAAGGTGCCCGAGCGTGTGCCCGTGGAGCGCAAGCAGGTCGAGCGTGCGGCCGTGCGCAACCACAAGATTCGTACCGATACGGGCATCGAGATCAGCTTTCCGGTCGAGATGGGCTCGAACTCCGAGTACATCGAGTTCGTCAACGAGCCCAACGGCCTCATTTCCATCGAACTCAAAAACATCGGCAGCATCGAGAATAGATAAACTGCGTTACGCCTACAGCGGGAAAGCAAAGGCCGAAGCTCCTTGGGGCCTCGGCCTTCTTGTTTAGGGCTGAATTGCCCCACAGGTTGAGCATAAGTCAGCGAAAACGCCCCTAAGCGAGCAAGGTGACGTGAAAGAGGAGGGCATTGACCTTTTGGTCATGCCCGACGATTGAACGTCAGATTGCCGCTCTGGGGCGTTTGCAGCGTCGACCGGTCCGTCGTTCGTTAGAACGACGGAACCAAAGGTGCAGCGCCGAGCCGTTACGCGGGTTGGTAAACCCGCGTAACTATTAAAGCTGGCGCAGGCCTTCCTCGAGACCGGTCTTGCTGTCGGTCTTCTCGTCGCGCATCTTGATGACGCGGGCGGGGACACCGGCCACGACGGCACCGGCGGGGACGTCCTCGACGCACACGGCGCCGGCGGCAACGACAGCGCCCTTGCCTACGCGCACGCCTTCCAGGACCACGGCGTTGGCGCCGATCATGACATCGTCCTCGATGATGACGGGCGTGGCGCTTGCGGGTTCAACGACGCCTGCCAACACGGTTCCAGCGCCGATGTGGCAGTTCTTGCCCACGGTGGCACGGCCGCCCAGCACGGCGCCCATGTCGATCATGGAGCCCTCACCGATGACGGAGCCGATATTGATGATGGCACCCATCATGATGACGGCGCGATCGCCGATCTCGACGCGGTCACGGATGATCGCGCCCGGCTCGATGCGGGCATTGATGCCCTTGAGGTCGAGCATGGGGACGGCGGAGTTGCGGCAGTCATTCTCGACGTCGTAGTAGTCGATGGAGTCGGCATTGGCATCGAGGATGGCCTTGAGCTCATCCCAATCGCCAAAGACAGTCTTGCCACGACGGCCGCCGTAGACGTGCGCATCGCCCCAGGCAACCTTCATGCCGGGCTTCTCGCGCACATACAGCTTGACAGGCGTCTTTTTGGGCGCGGTGGCGATGTAATTGATAATCTCCTGGGCATCCATCTCGGCTGCGTTACTCATTTGCTGTCTCTCCTTTGGGTGGATCCGGTTGATACCTGGTTAGGCAAACATGACCTGGTCGAACGTATAGAAGCCGTGCTCGCGGGTGACGAGCTTCTGCGCGGCTGCCAGAGCGCCGTTGACGAAGATCTGACGGCTCGTGGCGCGATGCGTAAGCGTGATTTCCTCGTCCTGGCCAAAGAAGCTCACCTCGTGCACGCCGGCGACGGTGCCGCCGCGCAGCGAGTGCATACCGATTTCCTTGGGGTCGCGCGCACCGCACATGCCCTCGCGTCCGTAGACGGGGTGGTAGCCTGCCTCGGGCTCGGCTTCGACGACGGCATCGAGCAGTAACTTGGCAGTGCCGCTGGGGGCATCGACCTTTTGGTTGTGGTGCGTCTCGACGATCTCGCAGTCAAAGCCGGGCAGCTCACGCGTGGCCTGGGCTACCAAATGACGCAGGGCTGCGATACCGATGGAGTAATTGCCCGAGTGCATGACGCGGGCGTTCTGACCCAGCTCGCGCAGGCGATCCATCTGCTCGGGTGTGTAGCCCGTGGTACCCGAGACTAACGCGGCACCTGTGCGCTCGACATAGGCGACGACGGCATCGAAGGTCACGACGTTCGAGAAGTCGATGATGACGTCGGCTGCCGGGGCGCTCTCGAGCTCGGACAGATCAAAACCGATCTGGGCCACGATATCAAAAACGGGCTGCCCGGCGGCGTCGACAATGCCTTCGGCGGTAGTGCGGATGAGCGAGCCCATGCGGCCCGTTCCCATAATGACGGTCTTAATCAAGCAGACCAGCTCCCTTCAGAGCATCGGTAAGTGCAGCGCGCGTGTCGTCTGCCATGGGGCATAGCGGCATGCGGTAGTTGGCTTCGATCATACCCATCTGAGCGAGCGCTTCCTTGACGGGGATGGGGTTGACCTCACTAAAGAGGGCGTTGATGAGCGGCTGGCCGGCAATCTGGATATCGCGGGCGCGCTCCACGTCGCCGTCCAGATAGGCGCGGCACATGTCATGTACGAGCTGCGGCTGAACATCGGCCCACACGCTGATAGTGCCCGAGGCGCCCAGGCTCATGAGCGGCACGGTAAGCGCGTCCTCGCCCGAGTACATGCGGAAGTCGTCGGACAGCAGGTGGGCGATCTTGGCTGCGTAGGCGACGTTGCCCGAGGCCTCCTTGATGCCCATGATGTTGGGGTGCGCGGCCAAGCGCTCCACGTTGTGCACGCTGATGCCGCAGCCGCAGCGGCCGGGGATGTTGTACAGGATGCAGGGGATGTCCACGGCGTCGGCCACGGTCTTAAAGTGCTGGTAGATGCCCTCTTCATTGGACTTGTTGTAGTAGGGGGTAATGAGCAGCAGACCATCGGCGCCCAGGCCCTGGTAAGTAAGCGACTTGGTGAGCATGGTCTGCGTGGAGTTGGATCCCGAGCCGGCAATGACGGGGACGCGGCCCGCAACCTGCTTGACCACTGCGGCGACAACGGAGTTGTCCTCGTCGTCGGTCATCGTGGCACTCTCTCCGGTGGTGCCCAGGGTGAGGATGGCGTCGGTGCCGTTTTGCAGGTGGAAATCGATAAGGCGCTCGAGCGCGTCAAAGTCGACACTGCCGTCCTTTTTAAACGGCGTGACGAGGGCGACGATTGAGCCCTCGAGATTGCGGATATCCATGTTCTTCTCCTTCGCTTCCGCGATCTGGACGCGTTTGTTCCATTGGGCGGCGACTGCCAGGCGCTCGTCCTGAGCGCGACGGCGGGCGCTTTCGGCGCGCGATTTGGCCAGCAGCTCGCGGCCGCACGGCAGCACGTCGAGCGTGGCAAAGTAATCGCCCGGGCGTTCGGCGCGTCGGATGAGGTCGGCCGAGCCATCGGGGCGTAGCAGGACCTCGGCGGAGCGCAGGCGGCCGTTGTAGTTGTAGCCCATGGAGTAGCCATGCGCGCCGGTGTCGTGAATCACGAGCAGGTCGCCCATGTCGATATGCGGCAGCTCGCGGTCGATGGCGAACTTGTCGTTGTTCTCGCACAGATTGCCCGTGATGTCGTACGTGTTCGTGACGGGGGCTGCGGTCTTGTCGGCGCCACCCGGCTGACCCATCACCGTAATGTGGTGGTAGGCGCCATACATGGCAGGGCGAATCAGATCGACGGCACTGGCGTCCACGCCGATATAGTCCTTGTAGATCTGCTTCTCGTGGATGGCCTTGGTGACCAGGCACCCATAGGGGCCCATCATAAAGCGGCCCATCTCGGTGCAGATGGCCACATCGCCCATGCCGGCGGGAACCAGGATCTCGTCGTAGGCCGTGTGTACCCCTTCACCGATGGCGTGGATGTCGTTGGCCTGCTGCTCGGGCAGGTAGGGGATACCGACGCCGCCGGACAGATTGATGAAGGCGACGTGTGCGCCGGTCTCGCGCTCCAGGCGCACGGCAAGCTCAAAGAGGATGCGCGCGAGCTTGGGGTAGTAGTCGTTGGTGACGGTGTTGCTGGCAAGGAATGCGTGGATACCAAAGCGCTCGGCGCCCTTGGCCTTAAGCATACGGAAGGCCTCGAAGAGCTGCTCGGTGGTCATGCCATATTTGGAGTCGCCCGGGTTGTCCATGATGCCGTTGGAGAGCTGGAACAGGCCGCCTGGATTAAAGCGGCAGCTGACCGTCTTGGGGATGGGCCCCGCAACACGCTCAAAGAACTCAATGTGGCTGATGTCGTCAAAGTTGACGATGGCGCCCAGCTTGTCGGCGAGCTCAAAGTCGGCAGCCGGCGTGTCGTTGGACGAGAACATGATGTCGTGTCCCGTGATACCCAGCGAGCGGGCGATCATAAGCTCGGTATAGCTCGAGCAATCGCAGCCGCAGCCGTATTCGTTGAGAATGGAGATGAGCGCCGGGTTGGGGTTGGCCTTGACGGCAAAGTATTCCTTAAAGCCCGGGTTCCATGCAAAGGCGTCGCGCACTTCTTGCATGTTGCGGCGGATGCCCGCCTCGTCGTATAGATGAAACGGCGTGGGGAACTGCTCGACGATATGCTCGAGTGTTTCCTTGTCCACAAACGGCTGCTTGGCCGCATATGCCTCGTTGGGGGTCAATGCCATGTCCCGTAAACCTCGCTATCCAGACGGCGCCATCTGCGCATCGAATCCGCATAGCGTGGACCCAATGTCCGGATAGCGCTCCCGCATTGCTGCAGACAGTCCTGTGAGTGTTTCCCACAGGCCCACCAGGTTGTTCGTGCCCGAAAAACCCAGTTCGGCGGGTTTCGCCTCCCCACGGGGTCAAAGCCTGCCGGCTCGCCCGCGGCTCTTCGTGCCCGCGCCTCTATCAAGTGGTAAAGACCCTATCACGTTGCACTTTACCAAACAAGAGTATTCGTATATAACGTTTAAAAAATGCAGGGATATGCTGGAAACATGTGCACCACAATCCTGTATCACAATAAGTTGCAACAGATGTGCCTCACGAAGGGATCCTCTATGACCGAGCTCCAAGAACTCCGTCGCTATCGCCGCGATCTCCATCGCATTCCAGAGCTCGATTTCGATCTTCCGCAGACGATCGCCTATATCGAGGGCGTGTTGGCACCGCTCACCTGCGAAGTGACCCATCCGTGCCCCAGCTGCGTCTGTGCTTTCTTCGACGCCGGCGTTGATGCCGCGCATGCCACGGCGATTCGCGCCGATATGGATGCGCTGCCCATCGCGGAGGCGACGGGGGCAGCGTTCGCTTCGACCCATCCCGGCAAGATGCATGCTTGCGGCCACGATGGACACATGGCCATGGCACTTGCCGCCGCGACGTATGTCGACCGTACAATTCGCGAGCAGTCGGGCGCCATTAAGCGCAATGTGCTCTTTGTGTTCCAGCCGGCCGAGGAAACGACCGGTGGTGCCAAGACGGTGTGCGAGAGCGGCGTGTTCGAGCGCTACGGGGCGGATCGCATCTTCGGCTTCCACGTGTGGCCCGATCTGCCCGCCGGCACGTTGGCGAGCTGCTCCGGTCCGTTGCTGGCGCGTTCGAGTGAGACACACATTCATATTCACGGGACGAGCATCCATATCGCTAAGACCTATGGCGTTCCGGTCGAGGAGTCGCACGATGCGGCGCTGGCGGCTGCCAAGTTCTTGGTTTCCGAGCGCGAGCTTATGGACGAGTTGGGTGTCGACGAGCCCTGCATTGGTAAGTTCGGCCTGCTGCAGGCCGGCACCGTCTGCAATGCGGTGGCGGGGGAGGCCCATGTTGCCGGCAGCCTACGTGTGTTTACGGACGCCATGTTCGACCGTGCGCGCGAAGGAGTGCGCCGCGTTTTGGACGATGCCTGCGCCGCAACGGGCTGCACATATGACCTCGATTTTGCCGAGGGCTATCCGCCGGTCGATAACGACCCTGAGCTGTTCGCCCACATTGCGCCTGCCTTGTCCGAGCTGCAACTTGCGGACGAGCCGCTGCTAATCGCCGAGGATTTCGCGTTCTATCAGCGCCATCTGCCGGGCGTGTTTTTCTTGCTGGGCACGGGCGTGCCAGAGGGACAAGAAAACCCGATCGACGCTGATGGCTGCCCAGCCTATGCCACAAGCGCTCTGCATACCGATAGCATGCTCTTCGACGAGGAAATCCTACTCAAAGGCCTCGATGTCTACAAACGATTGCTTTTGCTTGACTAAGGCGTGAAGGAGTATTTGTTCTAGAAAACACGAACAAACGTACGATATAATAGAGATGTAAGTCTATAGAAACGTTTGACGTTACTAACGTAAGGCGATACTATGATTGCATCGTATAAAGATGAGGATACCGAACGCTTTGCCATGGGTATGCGGGTCAGGAGGTTCGTGCCCTTTGAGCGTGTTGCGTTGAGGAAGATTCGCCAACTGCAGGTTTGTGCTTCGCTTGATGATCTTCGCGTTCCACCGGGCAACCGCCTGGAAGCTTTGAAGGGCGATCGTGCCGGTCAATATAGCATCCGTGTTAACGAGCGCTATCGGGTCTGTTTTGAGTGGAGACAGGAGATGGCTTGGAATGTCGAAATCGTCGATTATCACAAGTGATGAGACTTCGGCCGATTTGCTGTCGCCGGTGACTCCTGGTGAGCTTCTCAAAGAGGAGTTTCTTGTCCCTATGGGCATTTCTCAATATCGCCTCGCCAAGGAGACCGGGATTCCGGCTCAGCGTATCGGGCAGATTGTCTTGGGAAAACGTCGCGTGACGGCCGACACCGACCTCCGTCTTTGCCGTTATTTTGGCCTGACGGATGGTTATTGGCTGCGCGCTCAGGTGGCGTTTGACCTTGAGGCCGAGAAAAGGCGGATTGAACCGGAACTCGATAAGATCGTTCCTGTTCAGCAGGCCATCGCACTGTAGTGCTCAAAGATGATGGGGGGGGGTGGCGATGAGGCGATGCCGACAGTCTTCCGTATATAGTCCGGGTGGATGCGGGTGCGGTTTGCTACTGCTTCCGGTCATCGCTGTGAGCATTGGCGTGATGTTTGTGCTTGCTGGGCTGGCTGCGGCGGCACTCGTACTGTTTATCACCGCCATCGGCGTGACGGTCTGGCTGTGCCGTTCTCGCGAGCAGCGTCGTGCCGATGGTAAGACTAATGTCGGATGGATTGCCTTTTTGATCATCGCCTACCTGCTGAGCATCAGCTATTTGGCCTTCTTTATCCTGTTGCTTGTGAGCACCTTTACCGGGGAATCCGTCACGGTGGGGTAGGTTTCGACGAGCTTCTTGAGGATGAAGCGAGGGGACGGACCCTGAATGAACCGCGCCCCACATCAACAAGTTCCATTCGTTGTGTAGCAATCCGAATGTGCAAGTGTTTGGCGTGAGGGCACCGCCGCCAGTAACACGGGGATGCAGGCCGCGATCGCCAGCCCCTATACCAGCTCATCGCAATAGATTCCATAAGGACCCACCAACAGGACATAGGCCAACTTGCGAGCCCATCATTCGCTGCGGCCACAAATCAGCTGGCAGCTGAATTATCGCTATAAATCGCGAGGTAAAATGTCCAAAGATTGATGGACGGTTCGCAGAATTTGCAAGGGTCATTGAGAAAGCAAAGCTGCGAGAAAGGAAGAGCCATGGCTAAGAAGACGGGAGAGAAAGAAACGGTTGAAAAGGCCAAAGGCTTCGAGATTTCCATCGATGAGGAATCGGCCGGCAAGCTGCTCGATACCATCTACAGGAGCGCACTGAATGGCGTCCCTAAGGTGAGTCGTTCGGTCGACGAGATGGTTGCCGACTACACGGGAAAGGCGAAGTCGCCCGATGATGCCGCAAGGGCACTCGCAAAGTGGCAGGTCATGAAATGCGGAACCTCAGGTTTCGTCACCGGGCTCGGGGGCTTGATTACGCTTCCGGTCGCAATTCCCGCGAACATAAGCAGCGTCATGTACGTTCAGATGCGCATGATCGCCTGCATCGCGAAGATGGGTGGCTATGACGTTACGTCCGACCAAGTTCAGACGATGATCTACATGTGCCTCACGGGTACGACGGCGAGTGATCTTGTCAAAATGGGGCTCATCAAGACTGGGACGAAATCGCTTGAGGCTGCAATCAAGAAGATTCCCGGGTCGGCACTCGTGAAGATCAACCAGAAGGTTGGCTTCAGATTTATCACGAAGTTCGGCGAGAAGGGTATCATCAACCTCGGGAAAATGCTGCCCCTCGCCGGTGGCTTGATTGGCGGCGGCGTGGACGTGGCATCGACGAGCATCATTGCTAAGAACGCCATCAGGATGTTCATGGAGGGCGAGGACCCCGATGGAACCCTGCCCACTGAAGCGGAGGTCGAAAGCATCGAAGACGTTGAGGTGGAAAGCGACCTGCTTTAGTCTTCGCTATACGCGCCACACCCCATTGCCTAGCTTATGCCGTAGGGGCTGCCGGCTGTTATGAGGTAACCCGCCTGCTCGCCGCGGTCTATTCGGCACATCGCGTGCGTCGTCTGCTTTGAGTCGCAGGCTGTGTCATTGCCGCCCACGATGGCCATGTGGTCGTTGAGTGTAGTCGAGCCCATGTGACCCTTGGGTGGCTCTCAGCCCGCATCTACCAGGATTCTTGTCGAGTTCGTGCGAGCATCGAGCGTGTAGGGCATGCTCGAGAGCGTCGTTGTCCGCATGGACCACGCCGCGCGGGTTCGCCATGTCGGAAATCGAGGCAAAGCGCTGCAACCGTAGAACCAGTAGTTCAAATCGATGTTGGCAAGCCTCGAGGTGTCATCGGTGATGGACGCGCGCTTCATGCTCTTCTATATGGCAACCTTAGCTCTCAGCTAATGAATTCAAGTTCAATCCTTCCTACGATGTGCTGTGTGCCGGCACGGTAGCCGGATCGTAGGAAGGATGAATAATGGCAAAAGAGGGAAAGAAGCCGATCGGCAAGATTGTCCTAGGCGTCATCGTGGTGCTGGTTATCGTCGGTGCCGTGGGTTCTATGGGCGGCAATTCAACCGATTCGTCTGCGAGCGATTCGGCAAAACCTGCCGAGGCGACACAGCAGGCTGAGGAGCAAAAAGAACCGCAAGAACCGTATATCATTGCTGACGAGGCTGAAGACACCTCCAGTCAGTTTGCCTATAAGATCACGGGCACGCTTACCAATAACACGGACAAGGAAAAGAGCTACATTCAGATTGAGTATGTTCTGTATGATGCCGATGGCAACCAGGTTGGAACGGCTCTTGCAAACACCAATCATCTGAAGGCGGGCGGCTCCTGGAAGTTCGAGGCGCTGGGTACGGTGTCTCCCGACCAGGTTGCTAGCTGGGAGCGTTCGGACGTAAGCGGTTTCTAGCATGTTGCATGCACTGGGGGAGGTGAAGTCGTATGCCCGATAAAAAGCTGACCGAGGAGCTGCTCAATGAGCTTCTCGATGCGCCGAACATCGATGGCTATATCAGGGAGCACGACTTTGCTGCCCCGTCGCTTTCGGACTACCTGAAGCAGCTGCTGCAGGAAAAGGGCTTGGAGCGCTCGCGCGTGGTTCGTATGGCCGATCTCAATGAGACCTTTGGCTATCAGATCTTTACCGGTGCGCGTCACCCGAGTCGCAATAAGGTGCTGCAGATTGCCTTTGCGATGGCGCTGACGCTCAAAGAGGCCAACCGTGCACTGACGGCTGCCGGGGTAAGCGTCCTCAACTGCAAGGATCGCCGTGATGCGATTATCATCTTTTGCATCGATCGCGGGTGCAGCCTCCAAAAGGTCAACGAGGAGCTGTATCGCTTTGGCGAGGAGACGGTGAGTTAGCGGCTGATATCTGAGCCGGCGGAGCTGCCGAACAACGATGCAAACGAACGGGGCGCGGATGCCATGGGGTGTCTGCGCCCTGCGCTATGATGGAGGCTATGGATACTCAGACCACAACATATTCCGATGACGAGCTGACCGCAGCGCTTGCCGAACATCTGGCGTCGCTCGATCGCGACGACAGCTATCGCGTGGAGCGTGTACTTAAGCGCTCGTCCGTTGAAACAACCGAGCTCGTGTACTTTGAAGGAACCGGCGGTGGTTCGCTCGGCCCCTTTGTCCGTAAACGCATCGATGCTTCGGCTCAAATCGGCGGGGCATACGAGCGTCTGTTTGCCGCCCAGCGGGCAGGCAGGCGTTTTGAGCACCTGCCCAGAATCGTCGATTGTCATCGTGTGGGCGACGAGCTCAACGTGGTTATGGAATACATCGAAGGGGAGACGCTCAGGGCGCTGGTGGACCGTCTGGGAGCCACCCCCGATTATGCGCGTGAATTGTATCCTGCCCTATGCGATGCCGTGGGCGAGCTCCACGCCGGTTTTGCAATGGCGGGGGAGACGTCGGCGCCGGTGATCCATCGCGACCTCAAGCCGTCGAATATCATCGTGACGGGTGCCAACTATACGTCTGATGACGGCCTGACGTTTTCGTCGCTGGTGATTATCGACTTGGGGATCGCGCGCGTGTGGCGCGATGGCGCCGATGCAGACACCGTCAAGTTCGGCACGCGACCCTATGCGCCACCCGAGCAGTATGGGTTTGGGCAGACGAGTGTACGCAGCGACGTCTACGCACTTGGCGCCCTGTTGTTCTTCTGCTTGACGGGAGTCGACCCTAAACCAGGGCTCGACATGCGCGAGCAATGCGAGGCGCGTGGCATTCCCACTCCACTTGCCGATGCCGTCTGCATGTCGATGGCGCTCGACCCGGCCAAGCGTTTTGCGAGTGCGGAAGCGTTGGGACGGGCGACGCGCTCGGCATACGATCTGAGCCGCCCCGTGCGGCCTTCTACACCTGCGCCTGTCCGTACTCCGGCCTCGGAGACGGTGTTGACGCTCCAAGGGCTCCAGAACCCCGCAGGGCTTCCTAGGCCTGCCGCCTCCGCTGCATGCGGTCTGCTCTCTCGCGTTCCGGAGTCTCTGGGGCGCATTTGGAATACGCTTGTCTGCTTCTCGCTACTTGTGTTCTTTGCCGGAAGTCACTTTGCCGTCTTTCACCCCACGGGAGCAAACCAAAGCTACCCGACGTGGCTTCTCATAATCGAGTATTTTTTCTTTGTCGATGGCCTTATGGTGCTTATGCATTTTGCGCTACTCGATAAGCGCCGTCTTCGTCGGCGATTCGCGCTGTTCGACAGCTATCGCGGCAAGAAACTCGCGAAACTCTGGCTCAAGGCATTGGGTGTGCTGCTCCTATGCATGATCGTCATAGTTGCGGTTGCCAATGCGACCGGTGTCGTTGACACCTCCGCCACCTAAAAGAAAAGGGCCCCGTTTGGGGCCCTTTTCAGCTGTACTTAGATGCGGTTCATCTGAGCGGCGACCTTGTTATACCAGTCCTGCCACGTGGGCGGGCAGTACTTTTTGGCCGCTGCCGGGGTAAGGGTTGAGCCGTAGTTGGCGCCCAGGTAGGCAACATGAGCGGAGATGCCCTCGCTCCAGCTGCCAAAGCTGCGCCAACCGCCGCCACGGGCACTCCAGCCCCAGGCGTTGTAAGAATTGGCGCAATAAGTGCCCTTGGTGCTCTCGATGCAGGCGATGGCGGGGGACCAACGGGGGTCGACGCCGGTATTCCAAGCGGCGACGGCAAAGTTGTAGCCCTGGCCTGCCATGGGGGAGCCGGCAAGATAATTGTCGATGCGGCTCGTCCACTCGTTGATGAACGTATCGTAATCGGAGTTACCGGTATTAGCGTTGTTCACCGTGGTATCGATGGTGGTGTTGGTGTTGGTGGCCTGGCTGCTGGAATTGCTGCCGCTTACGCCCTCGCCCGAGAGCTTCTCGGCGGCAGCGGCCTTGTCGGCCTCAAGCTTGGCAAGCTCGGCGGCATTTTCCTGCTCGGCTTTTGCCTGCGCCTCGCTGCGGAGCTGCTGGGCCTGTGCCAGCGCATCTTCGGCGTTTTTTTGCTCTGCCTCAAGCTGGGACTTGGCCTGCTGGAGTTCGGCCTTGTTCTGCTCGAGTTCGGTTTGCATGTTGTTGAGCTCTTCGATCTCGTCGACGCTCGAGCTCGTGATCTGGTTGGTGTATTTGCAGGTGGTGATGAACTCACCCAGGCTCTGCGCGTTGACCAGGAAGCTCACGATGGGATTGGTGCCCTTCTGGTACTTGTACAGATCGCGCATGGCGGAGCTTGCCTTGGCCTGCTGCTCGGGAAGCTTAGCCTCGATTTCCTCGATGCTCGCCTCGTTGGAGTCGATCTGCTTTTGCAGGTCGTCGAGTTTGGTGCGGGCATCGTTGTAGGCGCTCGTGGCGGCTTCAATTTTTTGCTGTGCGGCGGAAAGCTGATCCTGCGTTGCCTGCGAGGCGGCATACGCCGCAACGGGGGAGAGCATCGGCGTGGCAGTCAGTGCGACAGCGAGTGCGGCGCTCGTGATGATACGAGCCGGCTTCGACGCGATGAGCGCTGCGACGCGATGATTCGAATGCTGCATCCAATCCCTCTGCAATCAATCGTAGGTTATGGTTCGAACGGTATTCTACTACTGCTTTCGACCTCAACTTGAACCTTAAAGGTTCCAAAGGGTCAAGTTGAACTTGAGGCTTTGGCTTTGACCTGCAGTTATAGTGAATTGTTGAGAAACCATAGAGTTCAACTTTAACGTTACGGAACTCGCTTTGATCGCAGATTCACGCCTTAAGGGCTACTCCAACATGGGGTTTTGCACCTATAGGGTTCCCTCGCGGCGAGCCTGCTCAACTTCTTCGAGCGCCTCGGCTGGGGTGAAGGAACACGTGCCGTCGCCGAGCTTGACCACCTGTATGTCGTCACCGATATGGACTTCTCCGCCCTGCAACACGACGCCAAAAATGCCCTCGTGGGGGAAGATGCAGTCGCCGGCGAGATAGTAGATGGCACAGCGGGTGTGGCAGACTTTGCCGATCTGGCTGATTTCGACGAGTACTTCGCTGCCAATCTTGAGCTGCGTTCCCAGGGGGAGCGAGAGCAGGTTGATGCCCTGGGTTGTGAAGTTCTCGCCAAAGTCGCCCTCGTGCACATCGAGCCCGCGCGCCTGCGCCGTCTGGATAGACTCTGCAGCTAAAAAGGAAACCTGGCGGTGCCAATGCCCGGCGTGCGCATCGGAGGCGAGGCCAAACTGCTCGATGACGGTGTCGTGCCCGTCGGCGACGGGTGACTTGCGCGTGCCTTTGTGCTCCGACGTGTTGATTGAGACGATGCGGGCGGGCCCGTTGTAAGCATCGTTTGCGGTGCGTAGGGGAGCTGCCGTTTGGGCACGATCCGCAAGTTCGCGCTTTGCGGCGTCAATGATGGGGTTGTTGATCGGATGAACCTGGGGCACGGTGCACCTTTCGACGTGGCGGGCAACAGGTTGAATCCTACAACAACGGTGGGTTCATTGCCCCGTTGTCGTACACCGGTGATTGCCGCCTTCGTGCTGGATAATTACGCCGATTGCCATAGATACGGTGGAGCTTTGGGTGCCGGCGGCTCGGCACGCTAGAATAAATCAGTTGCACAAAGACCGCCCGTCGTGTGGGCAGTTCATGATAGGAAGTTTCCATGGCATTGCAGTTTACAGAGCGCGAGTTTATTCCCGTGCTGCTCGGCGGCGACATCAACGCGTATTCGGTGGCGCGCGCCTTCTACGAGGAGTATCAGGTCAAGAGCCTGGTCTTTGGCAAGTATCAGACGGGCCCTGCGTATCGCAGCCAGATTATCGACTACACGCCTAACGTGGATATCGACACCATGCCCGTGATGCTTAAGACCGTCAACGATATTGCCCGAGCGCATGCCGACAAGACGATTGTCCTGATGGGCTGCGGCGATAACTATGTTGCCCTGGTAGCTCAGGCCAAGGACGCCAATGAGCTGGCGGATAACATCGTTGCGCCCTACGCGCCCTATAGCATGCTTGAGCAATGCCAGAAGAAGGAGATCTTCTACGAGCTGTGCGAGAAGCACGGTGTGCCCTATCCGCATACCTTTACCTTTACTGCGCAGATGCTCAACACGCAAGGAGAGGCGCCTGCCGAGGTGCTCGACCAGATTGACTTCCCCTACCCGATGATCCTGAAGCCTTCCGACGGCATCATGTGGTGGCAGCATGAGTTCGAGGGTCAGAAGAAGGCTTATGAGATTGCCGACCGCGCCGAGCTGGAGCAGGTTATCCGCGATTCCTATGCCAGTGGCTACACCGATGACCTGATTTTGCAGGATCGCGTGCCCGGCAACGACGAGTACATGCGTGTGCTTACCAGCTATTCTGATCGCAACGGCAAGGTTCGCATGATGTGCTTGGGTCACGTGCTGCTCGAGGAGCATCAGCCCCACGGCGTCGGTAATCACGCCTGCATCATCACCGAGCCTAATGATGAGCTTATGAGTGGCGTGCGCAAGCTGCTCGAGGACCTTCACTTTGTGGGCTATTCCAACTTTGACGTCAAGTATGACGAGCGCGATGGCTCGTTTAAGTTCTTTGACTTCAACACCCGTCAGGGCCGCAGCAACTACTACGTAACCAACAGCGGCTTTAACGTTGCCAAGTATGTGGTGGATGAGTACGTCTATAATCGCCCGTTTGAGCCGGAGTTTGTGACGGCGCAGGACGAGGCGCTGTGGATGGTCGTTCCCATGGGCGTCGTCGACAAGTACGTCAAGGATCCCGAGCTGCGCGCGAAGGTGCATCGTCTTGCCAAGGAGGGCAAGGGCGCCGATCCCTCGTTTATGAAGGGAGACTTTGTCTTTAACCGCTGGTTGCGCATGTGGCACACCAAGCTGCGCCACTTTAAGCTGTTCAAGACGTATTACAAGTAGACGAGCGTGGCGCCCGTCCGGTATGTATCGGGCGGGCGCGGGTATGATACGCGCAATTGCGTGGGCGTCACCAAGGAGGCGGCGATGGAAAAGCTGGGAGTTATCGGCGGCATGGGCGCCGAGGCCACGTCGTATTACTACGACCAGGTAGTACGCCATACGGCGGCTACGTGCGACCAGGAGCATATCGACATGGTGGTGCTTTCTAAGTCGACCATGCCCGACCGCACGCTGGCCATTAAGACCGGCGAGCATGCCGAGCTGCTGGCGACCATGAAGGAGTGTGCCCAAGCGCTCGAGTCGCTGGGCTGCGCGCACATAGCGATTCCCTGCAACACGTCACACTACTTCTACAACCAGATCCAGTCGTTTACGAAGGTGCCGATTATCCACATGCCGCGCGAGTCGGTGCGCTACGCTCTGGCCGGCGCGGTGATGGGGGAGTGCGAGTTCGATCCAAACCTGAGCATGCCGGCCGAGCCGGTGCGCAAGATCGGCATCATGGGCACTGACGGTACCGTGGGCGCAGACGTCTATGGGCGCGAATGCGAGACCGCGGGCGTTGAGGTCGTCTATCCCAGCGAAAAGCGTCAGGCAGACGTGATGTCGCTCATCTACGACGATGTGAAGGCCGGGCGCGAGCCCGATATGGACAAGTTCGACCGCGTGATGTGGGAGTTCGCCCGTAGCGGCTGCGACCGCGTCATCCTGGCCTGCACGGAGCTTTCGGTGTTGCAGAAGTATCGCGAGATGCCCGAGATCACCCTCGATGCGATGGATGTCCTGGTGCGTGAGTCCATCATCCGCAGCGGCGCCCCCTACCGCCTCTAGTTCTCCGCCTGCCAAAAAGGGACAGGTTTATTTTGGTAGGTTTTATCTGGGAAAACAGTAAGGCCTCGGCTCGTTTGGTGCGAGCCGAGGCCTTTTGCATTTGCCGGTTGCTGCCAGCGATTGCTAGAACAGGAAGCCGATGGCGATAAGGGCGATACTGACGATAAGTACGGCGATATCCAGGCTTTTGATGGGGTAGCGCTTATACGAACTCGCACGCGTGCGCAGGTAGAAGCCGCGCTGCTCGGCAGCAAGTGCGGCGGCATCGGTCTTGCCCACGCTCGAAATAAGCAGTGGCACGCACAGCGGCAGCATGAGCTTGAGTTTCTTGACGGGATTCTTAGTGTCGTATTCGACGCCGCGTGCAGTCTGCGCCTCCATGATGGCGTTCATTTCCTGGCCAAATACCGGCACAAAGCGCAGCGCCGTGGTAAAGGTGAAGGCATAGCGATATGGCACGTGCAGCACCTCGACGCAGGCGTTGGCGAGGTCGTTGAGCTTGGTTACCATAAGCATGAGGATGAGCGGCAGCGCCACGCCCAACAGGCGTAGGCAGGCCTTCGATCCGGTAATGAGGCCCGTGTCGGTGATGAAGCCCCACACTATGTTGCCGTCGCGCATAAAGGCCAGCTGAAGCACCAGCATGATAAGCGCGAGCGGAATCAGCAGCTTGAGTAGCGAGAGCAGACGGTCGACGACGCCGGCGTAGGCGCCCAGTGCAAGGGTGAGTGCCAAAAAGCCCAACAGCGCCACGTAGGTATCGGACAGGAAGATGCCGATGATGATGGCGGCGGCAAGGCCCAGTTTGACGACCGGGTTCAGGCGGTGCAGCAGTGTATCGCCCGGCATATAGTCGATGACGTTAACCACGGTGGACCATCTCCTCGGTAATGCGAACGATATCGGTGACCTCGCTCACCTGTGCAAAGGCGGGAGAGACGGAGGATGCCAGACGACGAGAAAGCTCTATGACCTGAGGTGGCTCAACGTAGGCTTGCTGCATGAGCTCAATGTTCGAGAACAGCTCGTGCGTGCGGCCGCGCTCGAGGATGCGGCCGTCGGCCATCACCACGATGCGCTCGGCAAAGTCGGATACGACTTCCATGTCGTGGCAGACCATGATGACGGCGCAGCCGCGCTCGGCCATGGTGCGCACGGTTTCCATGACGGTCATGCACTCACGGTAGTCAAGGCCGCTCGTGGGCTCGTCGAGCACCACGATTTTGGGCTCTACGACCACGACGGAGGCGAGTGCCACCATCTGGCGCTGACCGCGCGAGAGCGAGAAGGGCGCCTCGTCGGCCGGCAAGCCAAAGCGGTCGATGACGAGCTGGGCGCGACGCAGCGCCTCGGCGCGGTCGACACCGGCAAGCTCCAGACCAAAAGCGACCTCGTCGAGCACGGTATCCTTGCAGATCTGGCGGTCGGGGTTTTGGAAGAGGGTTGCGACCTCGCGGGCGATGCGGCTCGTGGGAACGGCTGCGGTGTCCAAGCCCGTAACGTGCACGCTGCCCGAGGCGGGCTTAAGCAGGCCTGTGAGCAGCTTGGTGAGCGTGGTCTTGCCGGCGCCGTTTTGACCGACGATGCCCACGAGCTCGCCGGGGTAGAGGGTCAGGCTAAGGTCGTGGACGGCAGCGCCGCCGTTGGGGTAGGCAAACTCAACGTGATCGAAGGTGAGCACGGGCTCGGCGTCCTTGGCGTGCGGGCGCGGAGACGGGGCATGCGGGGAGCCAGCGGGCGCCTGGGTGTCGCTGGCGGTGTGTGCGGGGTCGACGATGCCCGAAATCAGGCGCTCGGCCTCATCGACATCCAGGCAAGGGGTACCGCTTACCAGGCCATCGGCCTCGAGGCTATTGAAGATACGCGTGACGCGAGGGCAGTCGACGCCGATGGCACGGAGCTCGTCGGTATGCGCGAAGACCTCGTGTGGCTCGCCCTGCAGCGCGATTTCGCCATGGTTGAGCACGAGCACGCGGTTGCAGTACTCCGAGAGCAGGGCGACCTTTTGCTCAACGACGACGATGGTAATTCCAAGTGCGCGGTTTGCCTCACGCAGCGTCTCGAAGACCAACGTGGAGCTGGCGGGGTCGAGTGCCGCGGTGGGCTCGTCGAGAATCAAGACGCGCGGATGCATGGCGAGGATGGCGGCGATGGCTACCTTTTGCTTCTGTCCGCCCGAGAGGGTGGCGATCTCGCGGTCGCGCAGGTCGCTGATGCCGACGGTCTCGAGCGTTTCGCTCACGCGCTGCTCGATCTGGTCGTGGGGAACGCCAAAGTTCTCGAGGCCAAAGAGCATCTCGTCCTCGACGACCGAAGCGACCATCTGCGTGTCGATATCCTGCAGCACGCTGCCGACGATTTGCGACACGTCGGTGAGCGAGGCTTCGCAGGTGTCGTGGCCGTCAACCATGACGGCCCCAAAGAACGTGCCGGTGTAGTGGTGGGGCACGGCACCCGACAGGCAGGCGGCAAGCGTGGACTTGCCGGCGCCCGAGGGCCCGATGATGCCGATGAAATCTCCCTTGTTCACGCTGAGCGAGATGTGGCTGAGCGCCTGCTCGGTCTGCGTGCCATAGGAGAACGAGACATCGTCGACGTTGATGATCGTTTCCATGGATACCTTTCATAGTCATTGGGGACGTTCTTACATGACTAGTCGTTTAAGAACGTCCCCAAGAGCTAGTTGTCTGGGACAGTCTTTTGATGACGGGGCCGTGGAGTTGCGGCCCGTCCATCATATCAGGCTATTTGTTGAGCACCTTGCGGAGGGGGAAGAAGAGGGCCTGGACCACGACGGCGTTGAAGACGGCAGTGCCGAGCACGATGGGCACCTTGGCGAGCGCCGTGGGCAGCGCGGCACCCATGATGACGGTGCCCAGGACGGCGAAGAGGGCACCCGAGACCAGGGTGGTGAGCAGCCCGGCGATAAAGGGGTTAGTCTTGTCACCGCCGATATTGGACTTGACGAGGGCAGCCATGGTCAGTGCGCCGGCAAGCTCGGTGACAAAGTTGAGGCCAGGGATTGACGTGGTGATCTGGATAACGGCGGCCGACAGGATGCCAAAGATGGCGGCCTGGGCAAAGCTCGCCTGCGTGAGCGCGATGGCTAGGGCATAGGCGGCGATGATGAACTGAGGTTTAATTCCCGTAACCGCCAGAGCGTTGCCTACGGTCATGTTGAGGATAAAGCCGGCGGCAAGCAGGACGGCGAGCAGGACCAACGAGGTGATATCGAGGATGCCTTTGTCGTAAGCGGCGTTGGTGGAAATAGTACGAGCCTGAGTGTTGGCGGCCATGATGTTCTCCTTAAGGTGAGATTTGAGATAAGAGTGTCCTGGACCTCCACGAAAGGGGCTAAATCGGAAAGGGGATCAATTTTGAATAATGGAGCACGGAGACGGCTTTACGAGGGGCCCCGGGTTGGCGTGAAAGAGGAGCGAAGCGTACTTGGGTGCGCGAGCGACGAATGAACGCCAAGATGGGGTGGCTCGTAAAGTCGAGCGGGTTAGTTGAGCTTCAGGGCCTTCTGGATGGGCAGGTAGAGGGCACCGACCAGAATGGCGTTAAAGACGGCGGTCATGGCGACCACGGGCAGCATGGCTGCGGCGAGCTCGCCCACCACGCCAAGCATGGCCATCTTGATAACCATGAAGATGACGCCCGAGACAAAGGTGGTCAGGAAGGTTGCGACAATGGCGATGGCGGGCTTGACCTGACCGTTCTTGCCGGCGGCGTTGACGATGCCGGCCATGAGCATGGCGGCGATGCCCTCGGCGGCAAAATCGACGAACGGCGAGGTGGTGGTGATCTGGATCACGGCAGCCGAGATGAGGCCAATGACGAGCGCCTGGCCGATATTGGGGCGAACGACCAGGATGGTGAGGCAGAAGGCCGAGATGATGAACTCGGGGCTGATCATGCCGCCCGAGATGCCCGAGATTGCCTTGCCGACGGTGAAGTTGAGGATGAAGCCGGCGGCGAGCAGGATGGCGAGCAGGACGAGGGCGCGGACATCGAGTTTGCCACGGTCGGCGGTCTGGACGGTGCGGGGCTGGGTGGCGGTGGTGTTCTGAGACATGGTGAAAATCCTTTCGGAAGGGGATTGCAAGAGAATAGCGGAGGCGCGTGATGCGAATGCGATCGGGCTCGAGATAGAAAAAGGCCCCCGGTCGAAACCGGAGGCCTTCCAATCACCTAGAGCGCAAAAACAGGCGTGAGGGACTCACTGTCGACCGATCGTATTCGCATCACGCCACCACCAGTTGTTAAGAGAGCTCATCGTGTTCTTCATGTTGGTGGCTCCTTTCGTGATGCCGTGGCGCGGTCGCACCTAGTTGCTGTTGCGCTGCACTATAGCACAGCGAAGTGTGTGCGGGGAAATCTTTTTTAAAAAGATTTCAGGCGGGTTTCCCGCCGGTCAAAAAGGCGGGTTAAGCGGGCGAGGCCGCCATTGCTGCCTTGCCCGCTCAGCTAAGACGTTACTCCTTATTGCGACGGTAGAGGAAGTAACCGCCCGCGGAGATGACGGCAACGCCAGCGATGGCGAATGCAGCCACCACGCGGCCATCAAAACGATCACCGGTGGTGGGCAGGCCGCCCTTGGTGTTCGTCTTGTTGGTGGTTACCGTGGTCGTGGTGTCCGACTTGCCAGGCTTCTCGGGCTTGGTGGTGGGCTGCTCGGGCTTAGCGGGCTGCTCGGGGGTACCGGGCTGCTCAGGAGTACCAGGCTGCTCGGGGGTGCCAGGCTGATCCGGGGTTACCGGGTCGGTGGCAAGAGCGTCCTTGGCGTAGGTGATGGACACCTTGAGGCCGTTGGTCTCGGTGTTCAGGTCGCTCGGGGTGAAGGGCTGGTCGAAGTTTTCGGCCTTCTGATATTCGCGCATCTCCTGGAGCAGGGCCTTGCACTTCTTGTAGGTGTTCTCGGTGGCAGCCTTGCCAGCCTTGTTAGCCAGAGCGGTGCGGCCCTCGGTGGTCGTCTCGGCCAGCATGGCGGCGTCAACTTCCTTGTTCTGCTCGATGAGTTCGTTCTGGAGCGCATCGAGGTAGGCGCGGACGTTGATACCAAGGGTGTCGGGATTCTCAAAGCAGAGCGAGCTGATGTCCATCAGGACGTAGTTGATGGAGTTCTCGGGCTCCTCGTTGTTCACGATATCGGTTTCTTTGCAGTGGTCGAAGGAGACAGTCTGATCGCTGAAGTACGGGCTGACCTCAGTCATCAGAGCGGAGTACAGCGGGATGGCGACGGAGTATCCGGCGCGGGAGAGCATCTCCCACTGGATGGTGGCGACTTCGGGATCAAGGCCGCGACGAATCTGGAAGAGGTTGATCTCGGTGTTGCGCTCGGTGCCGATGGCGTAGGCGCCATCTTTGTTGGCGTTAAGGCCAGGGACGTTCTCGCCACGGTTACCAAAGGCGCGAATCAGCTCAAAGGTGCTCCAGCCAGACTTACCAGGCTTGAAGAACAAGGGCTGGATCTCGCTGACGGCTGCGCCGACGCTGCCGTCGTTGACGATGGTGTAATCGGCGTCCTTAGTAAGCGGGTTCATGAAGTAATCTCGACCCTGGATATAGCGGGTCCACTGATGCCTGCCAGTCTTATCGAGCCTCTCGCCATACGTTTGGGCGACATCGAATTTGCCGTCAGCGGAGTACTTGGCGATACCCTCATCTTCGGGCATAGACTGGATTTTCTCAGAGTGGAGGCAATTCTCGGTATCATTGAGGTCGACATCGTAGCTGAGGTTGCCGATATTGGGGTTGAGCGACGCGACGTCGTCAGCGAGTTTCATGGCAATCCACTGATGGCCGGAAAGCGCGGCGAACAGCCAGGTCTCATTGTTGTCGGCGATGACAATCTGGTCGTTGGAGCAGACGCCTTGCGCGTCGATCAGACTGCCGATAAGCTTGACGCCCTCGCGGGCCGAGGCGCTTTCGCCCAAGATGACGCTGGCGTAGCTGTACTCGCCAATGCCAGTGCCGGTCAGGGGGTCCACGGCTTTGACATCTTCATTCATGCTCGTGCTTAGCGTGGCAGAGCAGGATACACCCTTCTCATTGATGCCTGCCTCGGAGTAGGCGTCCCAACGCTCATCCCACTGCGAGGGGTGATCGCGCACGTAACTGTAGCGGTACGTGGTTTTGTTCGAGGTGTATACGAATCCAGACTCATCGGAGCTGTAGGTGAAGCCGGGGGCGTGCGATTCTTCGATACCGTAGTGCTTGAGGTAGCGCTTGGCATAGTCCTCGGCGCGGCCGTAGTACGTGTTGCCGTCGGCCGTTAAGTTTTTGCCCATGTAGATCTGCGTGCAGGCGAGCGCGGAGGTCGGCATGGACATGATGGTTGCAGCTCCAAAGGCGAGGCCTATGCCAAGCTTTTTGAGCGCGTTGACGGGGTGAGTTTTCCTCATAATCCCTCCCAGCGTGCGAAAGCCCTCTGTCGCCAGAGGGCTTCAGCCAATAAAGACACCCCATTAGCGTAACGAACCGGAAACAATATTCACGTGTGAAAGAAACTTACTCGATAAGCGTAGCGAAATATGCGATGAGCGGTTAATAATACTCAGTTTGTAGCTTTAGTAAGATAAAGATGCCCTGCAATTACTACAGCTAAATAGAGTGTCGAAAATGGCCGAAAAAGAAAATCCCCCGCTGTTTGGCAAATGCATAAACAGCGGAGGAGACGATAATTGGATGAATATCATACCAATGTGGAATTACTTCTTCCGACGGTGGATCACGTTGATCGCATAGCCTACGAGCATAGCCAAAACGATGACGATAAAGCCGAGCAGGGGATTGTCGTTCATGGGGTCCTCCTATTTACCAAGCGGTGAGAATTCGTCGACGATGAGGTCGAGGCATTGCGGAAGCGCACGGGCTCCAAAGACGCCCGAATTGCTGGAGATGATCTCGCCATCGAACTGCATGCCAAGCGACGGGGTGCAGGTGATCTTGGCTTCTTTGGTCTGGATGATCTTGAACTGCGGGCGGCCGAGTACCTTGCCGGCGGGGTCGAGTGCGGCGGTGATCACAGTCGGTAGCAGCTGCACGGTTTTTACGGGTTCGATGACCGCAATGTCGACCATGCCGTCATTCATGCGGCAGTCGGGGAATAGGTTGATGTCGTTTTGGATGACCGAGGTGTTGCCGGCCATGCAGCAGATGCCATCGAGCTCCTCGACAATGCCGTCATGCTCAATCGTAAAGTGCGCCACTGTGGGATTAGGCGTGGCAAGCGCCGACAGGAAGTAGGCGATCTCGCCGATGTCGTTTTTGGTGGGGGCGGCCTTCATCATGATCTCGGCGTCGAAGCCCGAGCCGGCGATGATGATAAAGCCGTGGCGCTTTTCGTTGCCGTCCTCGTCGAGCCAAAAGAGCTCACCCATGTCGACCTTGACCGTGCGGCCGGCGCGGCAGGCCTTGGCGAGTGCCGCCGCCTCGGGGGCATTGCCGATGTTGTTGAAGAACAGGCAGGCCGTGCCAGAGGGAAAGACGAGCGTGGGGACGCCGCATCCGCGCATCTGGTCGAGCACGTTGGAGACGGTGCCGTCGCCGCCCGAGACCACCACGCGATCAAACTCGCGCACGTCCGCCACGGCGTCCTCGGGCTCCATGCCATCGCCGATAAAGCGCATCACGACCTCGTCGCCGCCCTGCGCGAGGGCGTGCGTGAATGCGAAGATTTCATCTGAGCTGGGGCCCGATGCCGGGTTGTGGATGATAAGGCAGCGCATACTTACGTTCCCGTTCTGTGACTAACCGAGTATAGTTGTAAGGCAATGCCGATATCCTACCCGTGTTTTTCGGGCCTAACCTTATTCGATGGGTTGATATGTACATTTCCACACATCAGGCTCTACTCGACTTTTGCCAGCGCGCCCGCGAGTTCGACGCGATTGCCGTCGATACCGAGTTTTTGCGCGAGCGCACGTTCCATCCGCGTCTGTGCCTGGTTCAGATTGCCACCCCTGCCGAGAGCGTCGCGGTCGACCCCCTGGTGATCGACGACCTGTCGCCGCTCGCCGAGCTTATGGCCGATGAGAGCGTAACCAAGGTGTTCCACGCCTGCTCGCAGGATATGGAGGTCATGCTCCATACTGTGGGCGTGCTGCCGCGTCCTATTTTTGATACGCAGGTGGCCGCCGCCTTTTTGGGTGAGCGCCAGCAGATTTCCTACGGTGCGCTCGTGCAGACGTTTTGCGGCGTATCGCTGCCCAAGACCGAGTCACTGACCGACTGGTCGCGCCGTCCGCTGACCGACAAGCAGATTGAGTACGCGATCGATGACGTCAAGTACTTAATCGTGGCCTATACCGAGATGATGAGCCGTCTGCGCGAACTGGGCCGTGTGGACTGGGTGCTCGACGAGCTACGCCCGCTGGCCGACGAGTCGCACTATCGCGCCGACCGTCACGAGGCATTCCGTAAGGTCAAGCGCATCAACTCGTGCAGCCGCCATCAGCTGGGCATCGCGCGCGAGCTCGCCGCCTGGCGCGAGGACCGCGCCGAGCGCCGCAACATCCCGCGCAAGTGGGTCATGTCCGACGATACGCTGCTGGCGCTCGTCAAGCGCAATCCCGTGCGCGTCGAGGAGTTCCGCAGTATCCGCGGTACCGATCAGCTGGGGGAGCGCGACGTGGACGGCGCGCTCATGGCCATCAAGCGCGGCGCGAGCTGCCCGCACGATCGCCTGCCGCTCATGGTGCGCGGACACCGCCAGATCTCGCCGGAGCTGGAGAGCGTGACCGACCTGATGTATGCGCTCATCCGCTTGGTTGCCGAGCGCTCGGGCGTGGCGACCTCGGTCATTGCCTCGCGCGATGACTTGGCCGACTACATTGAGCATCCCGAGCAGAGCCCCTTGCGCGAAGGCTGGCGCTTTGAGCTCGTGGGCTCGCGCCTGGACGATTTGCTTTCGGGCAATATGGGGTTGACGGTCAAAGACGGCAAAATCGAACTCTTGTAGGGAAGCCTAGCCGGCTGAGTGGGTAAAATGCCTCCAACGTGTAACTCGATTCGGAGGAATTCGCATGCCTTATTACTATGGATACGGCTTTGGCATCGACCCGCTGTACCTGCTGGTTGTTCTTATTTGTACGGTGCTCGGTCTTGCCGCGCAGAGCTATATCAACTCGACGTACAAGACGTGGTCCAAGGTTCGTTCGGACGGCGATACGGGCGCTGCGGTTGCTCGCCGCATGCTCGACGCCAGCGGTTGCAACGCCGTGGGTATCAAGGGCGTTGCCGGCGAGCTCACCGACCATTACAACCCGCAGGACAACAACCTGTATCTGTCGGACGCCAACCGTTCGGGTGGGTCGGTCGCAAGCGTCGCCGTCGCCTGCCACGAGGCGGGCCATGCCGCTCAGCGCCAAAGTGGCTATGCCATGATGAAGGTGCGCACCGCCCTCGTGCCGGTCGTCAACTTTACTCAGAATACCTGGACGATCGTGCTGCTCATGGGCCTGTTCATGAACATCGCGGGACTCACGACCCTCGCGCTGATCTTCTTCTCGTTTAGCGTGCTGTTCCAGCTGGTTACGCTGCCGGTCGAGATCGACGCCAGTCGCCGTGCTGTGGCCTATATTGAGCAGTCGGGCATGAGCTCCAAGCAGGTCAACGGTGCCAAGAAGGTACTGACGGCAGCTGCGCTCACCTATGTGGCAGCGGCACTCACCTCGATTATTCAGCTGCTCTACCTTATGGCTCGCTACAACAGAAACTCCAACCGATAAGAGCTTGGACTGACAGGCGCCGCGGGGATTTGTGTCCCCGCGGCGCTGTACTATGTGTGGGACTTGAATTTGCACAGGGCTGGAGCCCGTGTGCACAATGACGAAAGGAGGCTGCGTGGTAGGCTGGAATCTAACTGGCAATAGCGTTTCCGCCGAGTTCGACGGATCGGACGAGCGGGAGCGCAAGGAGCTCAGCGTGAGCCAGGCGGTGGAGATCGTCGCTGGGGCGCTCGATGCCATTCCGCAGCTGAGCGTTTTGGGCGAGGTCACGGGCTTTCGTGGCCCCAATGCCCGAAGCGGCCACTGCTACTTCCAGATCAAGGACGACTCAGCCGCCGTCGACTGCATCATCTGGAAGGGCGCCTACCTTAAGCGCACCTTCGACTTGCGCGACGGCATGCAGGTGAGCTTTAAGGGCAGCTTCAATCTCTACAAGCCCACGGGCCGTATGAGCTTTGTCGCCCGTTCGTTCTCGCTGGCGGGGGAGGGCCTGCTGCGTCAACAAGTGGCGCAATTGGCCGAAAAACTGCGCCGCGAGGGCCTGATGGACGAGTCCCGCAAACGTCGCATTCCGGTGTTTTGCTCGCGCGTGGCGGTCGTCACCTCGCTTTCGGGCGCCGTGATCGACGACGTCAAGCGTACGCTGCGCCGTCGCAACCCACTTGTCGAGCTCGTTTGCGTGGGTGCCAAGGTCCAGGGCGAGGGTGCGCCGGCGGAGCTCATCGAAGGCTTGCGCCGCGCCGCTGCAATTACGCCGGCGCCCGATTGCATTTTGCTCGTGCGCGGCGGCGGTTCCTTCGAGGACCTCATGACCTTTAACGACGAAGACCTTGCCCGTGCGGTAGCGGCTTGCCCCGTGCCTGTGGTGACAGGTATTGGCCATGAGCCCGATACCTCAATCTGCGACATGGTGAGTGACCGTCGTGCTTCCACGCCAACGGCGGCGGCAGAATCCGTGGCACCGGCTATGACAGAGCTGGCGGATGTGCTCGAGACGCGTCATCAGCGTCTGGGCGCTGCGATGGCCTCGATGATCGGATCGGATCAGGTCGATCTGGAGATGCTCGATCAGCGCGGTCGGCGTGCCTGGGATACCTATACGGCACGTTTGGGCGATGCGCTCGATGCAGCCGCGTGCCGCCCGTGCCTGAACGATCCAACGTTTATGGTTGAGCGTCGCGAGTCGGAGCTTGCCCTGACGGCCGATCGCCTGTCGGGCGCCATTGCGCGCTCGGTCGGTGCCTTCCGCTCCAACTTCGAGCGCCTGCCCGAGCGCTTGGTCGCAAGCACCTCGGGGCTCGATGGCAAGCGCCATGCGCTCACGCTCGCGAGTTCCCGTCTGGAGCATCAGGGACGCACGATGTTGAGCAAACCCGCGTCCGACTTGGGTCGCGCAGCGGCCTCGCTCGATGCCCTGTCACCGCTCAAGGTGCTTGCCCGCGGCTACTCCATCGCATACAGCGATGGCGGCGTGGCTACGAGCGCTAAGACTTTTAAGCCCGGTGACGCCATCCGCGTGCGTATGGCGGATGGTAACGTGGCAGCAACCGTCGATACGGTTGAGTAGACCGCGTTTTATGGTGATAGACCTTTAGGAAAGGAAACAGATATGGCAGAGAAGACCCCGGTCGAGCAGCTTACGTACAAGCAGGCCTCGCAGGAGCTGGAGCTCATCATCCGCAGCCTGGAGTCGGGCGACATGGAGCTCGAGGAATCGCTCGAGAGCTACACCCGCGGCGTCGAGCTCCTCAAGAGCCTGCGTACCCGCCTGGCCGATGCCGAGCAGAAGGTTTCGGTGCTCCTTAAGGATGTCGACGGCAACGACGTGCTCGCCGACGGCGAAGCCGCTAACACCGAGGACAACCTCTCGTTCTAACCACCTCGCAGCCCACTTTGGGGTAGTCTTTTGGGAGGGGGCTTTTTTGACCACCCTTGCGCGATAGCTCGCCGAACGCTTGTGTTCGCGCCAAAAGTAGTCAAAAAAGCCCCGTCCCAAAAGACTACCCAGGTGGGTGGGTCATTAGGGGTGAATGTGGCTTGCCTTTCGGCGCGCTAAAGATGAGTTGAGATGCTATCGCTTCTCAATTACATTGGGTTCAACCATTATTTCAAGCGTGTGTAAATACTCATCTTGATTGTCGGATATGTATTCGCTTACATACCAGAATTCTAAAAGGGGACCCGTGGCAACGAGGCGATTCCGGTCCATGAATTCGTTCATTTCCCTCCATACTATCGGCGTTATTTCTGCAGGGCCGGTGGTTGTCCTGCAAAGATAGTCGCCTTCCGGGAAAATCTCACACCCTTTATCGTCACTTGACCCGAGCGAAAGCAGCGTTTTCTTTGCTACTAAGCAACCGTCGGTGCTCCTGCGCGATGGGTCAAGGATGAAGCATGGAACCGTGTGTATCGAGTCGATTTCCATCCCGAGTTCTTTCATGCGTTTAATGGTGGCGTAGGGAATTATGTCGCCGCTTAGCTCGTCTTCGCTTACGATGACATATCCTCGGGGTCCCTTATGAACCACCCTCGATTGCTTCTCCTCGCGCGCTCTTAACGACATGGATATATTTTGCATGCAATGCTCGATCTTTCGGCGCCGTTGCGATAGCTTTGCAATGGCTGCGTCGATGCTGTCAAGTTCGTTGCTGAACAGCTCGAAGCTCGTTTCGAGTGAATGGTTATCTAGGAAAGATCTGATTTCGCTAAGCGTGTAGTTCATGTTGAGCATTGACATGATGATATTGAGTCTGCCGAAATCGTCCTTCCTGTATTCACGGTAGGCATTCGCTCCGCGCTTTGGAGCAACTAAACCAATTGACTCGTAATAGCGAAGAGTGTCTGCGCTTACGCCGTAGAGGCCGGCCGTCTGCTTGATATTAAGGGAAAACTCGCGTTCCATGTCGCACCTTCCGACTGCCCTAGGGCCACTCAAAACCTTGGAGTTATTCTAATGTTTGTTACTCCGTCATTGTCGGGCAAGCGGTCGTTTTGACGGGGCGAACGGTCTTAAGCGCTTGGTATCCAGCAGGTATTCCGTCGAAACACGTCGTTGACCTTTGACTTTCTCCAAATTTTAAGATGACTTCAAGCCAGCTAGCTTAAATCATATCGATCTAGCATCTTTAATTGTGAGGAAGGACAAGCAATGAAGGTCAAGACTAGGACGGGCATAGTTTCGGGCAAGACGCTCGAAAACGGGGTTGAAGCATTTTTGGGAATCCCCTATGCAAAGCAGCCGGTAGATGATCTTCGCTGGCGTGCCCCCGAGCGCCTTGACGATTCCGATGAGGAAATTGAATGCGTGGAATTCGGGCATTCTGCCAGGCAGTTTATCGATGAAGTCGAACTCGCTTCGCTTCATGAGCAAGGGGAGGATTGCCTGAGCCTTAACGTGTGGGTCAGGGGACACGAGCGCAAGAACCTTCCTGTCATGGTGTATATCCATGGAGGTGCCTACTTCTCAGGCGGATCTGCCGACCCGCTATATAACGGCTCCAATTTTGCGGCAGCGAAGGATGTCGTTATTGTTTCGATTAACTACCGTCTGAACTTGTTTGGATCGCTGCTGCTCGATTGCCTGCCGGGTGGAGAGGATTACAAAGAGGCTGGTTATCTTGCCATTCTTGATCAAATCCGCGCGCTCGAGTGGGTGCATGAGAATATTTCCGCCTTCGGCGGTGACCCCAATTGCGTTACGCTTTTCGGTGAGTCGGCAGGTTCTTCCAGCCAGGCTCTTCTATCCATTTTGCCAGAGGCAAATAAGTATTTCCAACGTGCGATTTTGGAATCCGGCCCTATCCAGCTTTATAAGACCCGTGAGCGCGGCGAGCACTTTGCTCGGGAGTTCGCCGAAATCATGGGATGCAAAACCGCCCAAGATCTCTTGGCGAAGTCGGCAGACGAGCTCATTGAGGGCATGCAGGTGTGGTGCGATCGTCATACTTACGAAGTGTCGCTAATTTTCTCGCCGGTTTGCGACGGTACTTTCCTTCCTAAAAAGCCGATGAAGGCCTGGGCGGAGGGCGCAGCCAAGGATATCGATATTATGATTGGGTGTACCGAGGACGAGTTTACGTATTTCCATTTCTACTTCGATGACCTTCCCGGATTCTGGCACGGCCAATTCCCGATTCATTTTGATGATCAGATTGATATTGATTACTGGGAGCAGGCATATCGAGAGGCATGGCCTGAGCGCGATTTTGCCGAGAATTACACCAATTTTATGAACTCAACCGGTTTCTTTGTCGGCACCGACCTTATGGCTGAAGAGCAGTCGGCGTTTAAACCCGTGTACAACTATTTGTTCCGTTATAAATCTCGTGTCGAGGGAATGGGTTCTTGCCACGCAATCGAGGTGCCGTTCGTTTTCAAGAATCTTGATACCGCGAGTGGTCTGATGTTTACGGGCGACAATCCTCCAGCGCATCTCGCGGATGAAGTGAACGATGCGTGGTTCAGCTTTGCGAAGACGGGCAAGCCGATTGTTGAGGGCAAGGCGCCATGGGACCCCTATACCGCTGAGAACCACATTCATATGGTAATTGACGAAAACGAGTGGAAGCCGGTGCATTCGCTGCATGCCAAAGAAGATTCGGTGTTCCGTCCTATGTACGAGGTACTACTCAACGATTAGTGAAAGAAGCCGCAATGGAGTGGGCTAATTAGCCCCATTGAATTCAGCTCGAACTATCCCTGCGTAAGGAGAAAGAAATGGCTCAAGAAGAAAAGCTATCGGGTTATCGGTGGATGATCTTATTCGTAGTTTGCCTCATTTGCTTCATGGCAAACTTCATGCAATATCAGGTTTCAGCATGGGGCGTCGTCGTGATGACGACTCTCGGCATCGATGCCGGTGGGCTTACCAATCTCATGTTGATGCCGATGCTCACCGCTGTGTTTTTGTCGATTCCTGCAGGATCTCTTGCTGATCGCTACGGCGTTAAGCTTGTCGTGTCAATTGGCATGGTGCTTTCTGCCGTGGGCGGCTTTCTGCGCTATTTCATGATTAATGACTTTACCGTGCAGATCGTTTCGATGTTTATGATCGGCTTTGGCATTGCGGCGCTCAATGCCAATCTGGCAAAGGTGCTGGGTTCCTGGTTTAAACAGCAGACCTCCCTTGCCGTGGGAGTTTTCTATGCCGCCTCATGTGTGTCCATCGTGATAGCCCAGGCATTCAGCACTTATTTTCCTACGCTTGACGTGTCTTATCTGGTCGCTGCTATTGCCGAAGCTGTAACTGCTGCTCTGTGGATCTTCTTTATGAGGAACGTCCCGGAGGGCGAGCCCATGCCCGAGCCCGAGCCGGTCATGAAGTACATTAAGATTGCCGCAAAGTCGCGCGGCGTTTGGTGCATTGCCTTGGCTTATGGCCTAACCCTCGCTTCAACCACGGCATATTGTGCAATTCTCCCGTCTGCACTCGAACTCGTTCGCGGTGTTGATACTGCTACTGCTGGATCTATGGCAGCAATCATTACTGTCGGCAGCTTCTTTGCCTGTTTTGCGGGACCGGCTGCCGTCCTCAAGCTCGGTAAGAACAAGCCGTTTCTCATTGTAACGACGGTGATTGCCGCTGTTGTAATGGTTGCAAACTGGTTTTTGCCGCTTGGCACCGTCATGTGGGTGGCTCTCGTCCTCAACGGTTTTATGACGGCTCTTTCCGGCCCTATTATTCAGGCAATGACTCCTGACCTTCCCGAGATTGGTGCAAAATATGCTGGTAGCGCTGGCGGAATAATCGGTACCGTTGGCCTTCTTTGCTCCTATTTTGTTCCCGTTATTGTCTCGTCAATTTCTGGCGACAATTGGACGTTGAACTTTACGATCGAATCGATTCTCTTCCTCGCCAGTGTTTTGCCTATTGCGATGCTGCCTGAAACTGGCGCTGCGGCAAAAGCCGAGATGCCTGAGGCCACTGAAATATAATAGAACGCTGTTTCGCATGGTCGCGGCCTCCTGATGATAGGGGACGCGACCATTTTTAAAGTGAGGTGGGCACCATGGACGGTGACGCACGGGAAATAACGCTCAGGGATGAGCAGGGGCCGGCTTCGAGCGGTTACCGCTGGTTAATATTGCTGTTGACGTGTGGCCTCTGTTTTTTGGGCAACTATATGCAGTATCAGGTCGCCGCCTACGCCACGGTCATCATGCCTCAGATGAATATCGACCCTGTCGGATTCTCGTCTCTCTTTCTGGCGCCAATGCTCGCGGCGGTTTTCTTTAGTCTTCCGTTCGGATCACTTGGAGATAGGTTTGGGCCCAAAGTAGTGATACTTGGCGGGTTTTGCGTTTCCTTAGTTGGCGGCGCGATCAGAATAATCAGCCTATCGAACTTTCCTGCTCAACTTGTCTCGATGTTTTGCATTGGCGTGGGGATGGCGGCATTGACTGCCAATAATGCAAAGACGCTTGGACTTTGGTTTGCAGATAAGACGGATGTTGCGATGGGCATTTACTATGCGGCGACTTGCTTTGGCATCGCGGCGGCCCAGGCGTCATCGGCGTTTATGCCTTCCGTGCTAATGGGCTATACAGCTGCAGAAGGGTTGTTGGCCGTTCTGACTATCTTCTGGAGCATATTTGGTAGGAACGTGCAGAATGACTCACTTATTCCTGATGGCATTGAGCACGACCAAGCACTTTTGACTGCATTTCGCTCGCGCAACGTTTGGCTTTGCGCGATTTGCGCCGCTTTCTCACTTGCTGCCACGACCGCCTTTTCTGGTGTGCTGCCTCAGGCTCTTGAGCTTGTGCGAGGCACCGATGCCTCGACGGCCGGCGAAATGGCGGCGCTGACAACCGCTGCTGGGATTGTCGGTTGCTTGATTGCTCCGATTCTTTACGGCAAATGCCGCCTTACGCGACCGTATCTTGTGATTGTCGGGCTTCTTGGTTCCATTTCAATTGCGGTTGCGTGGTTTGCCTCGGGCTTAAAGTCCATGGGGGTATTGCTTGCGGTGTGCGGCATCGTTACGAGCATGATGGGTCCAGTTGTTCAGGCTCTGCCAGTCTCATTTGCAGAAATCGGCACTCGTTATGCAGGCAGTGCTGGCGGCATTATGGCCGAAGTTAGCCTTTTGGGTTCTTATATGCTTCCTATTGGGATTGCGGCTATTTCCGGTTCAGATTACGACAAACAAATGATGCTTATTACTCTGCTTTATGGTCTATCTGTCCTCCCGGTATTGATCATTCCCGAGGTCAAACGCTCTGAATAGGTACGAGCATATGGATGGATGAAGCCCTCTGGCCATTGCGATTGCCGGGGAATAGAATTCGCTCAATTGGGATCTTTGAAGTGGGCTAAACTGTTTTGGTGTTTCACTGAACAACACGACTTTTTGCGTTGTCACTAGAAAGGAACCAGCTATGTGTGATTGCATCTTCTGCAAAATCGCCAACCACGAGATCCCCTCGACCGTCGTTTACGAGGACGACCAGGTCATCGCGTTCGACGACCTTAACCCCCAGGCGCCGGTCCATACGCTCGTGATTCCCAAGAAGCACTACAGCGACATCGCCGACAACGTGCCCGCCGAGACCATGGGCGCCATGGCCCACGCCATTCAGGAAGTCGCCAAGGCCAAGGGCCTGGAGGACGGTTTCCGTGTCATCTCCAACAAGGGCGTCAACGCCGGCCAGACCGTCATGCACTTCCACATGCACGTCCTCGGCGGCAAGAACCTGGGCGAGAACCTCATCTGAGGGCGCCTGGCCCGTCGACTTGGCTGCCTTTGGAGTAATCTATGCAGCTTTCTCAACTCGGATACCTTCAAGCAGTAGCGAACTATGGCGGCGTGCGCAAAGCAGCTCGCGCCGTTCATGTGAGTCCGCAGGCCGTTTCGTCGGCAATCAAAAAGCTGGAATCTGAGTATCAGATTGTTTTGCTCGACCGATCGGCGGGGGAGGCTGTTTTGTCTCCGGCGGGCAGAGAATTTGCGCGTCGTGCACGCGTGATCCTGGCGCAAGTCGACGATCTCAAAAAGTACGCTCAATCGAGGGGCGATGGCGTTTCGCCCGACGGCCACTTTCGTCTTTACGCCCCTTGCCTTCATGGACGGGGGCGTCTTTTTGCTGAAAACTGGTATGACTCGTTTGAGCGCTTGCATCCTCAGATCCACCTCGATGTGTGGCATCAGCCAACTGCAACATGTTTTGAGTCGCTCATGCTTGGCATTTCGGATGCAGCCATCTCATTTGAAGAGCCCCGGGACAGCGCCCTTTCTTCGAAATGCCTGGGTGAAAAGGAGCTCAAGGTTCTTTCGTGCCCGGTGGGCCATCAATCTGTGGACGCTATGACCATTCGTGAGCTACTGGGCGGCAGGCTCGCTGTTCCAATTAATTTGTCGCCCTGTCTCAATGCAATCAACCAATGCCCCGAAGCTCAGCTCGTTAATTTCCGCTTCCGTGATGTCGAATACGGAAGCAGGGCTCAGGTTGAGTTTCTTCAAGCCGGGGGATTGATACTGAGCTTCTCTGGTTCTTCTCTCGCATCGGATGGATCAGAAGTGAGCGAGTGTTCCATTGAAGGATCGCGTGACGTAACTCTGCCTATCTACTTTTGCTATCGGCATAATGCGTGGACCGATCGACACCAGACGGTTTTCCTTCACCTATTGCGTCATCTCGCTTCGTGAGACTATTTGGCATTGCGTCGTCAAGTGAATAGTGACGCTTCGTAACGCATGGTTGACGGCTTTGCCCTCATGCTTTTCCAAGATTCCGATTTAGATTGCTGGCTCTTGGAGGGCGGAGCATGAAAAACCGTACGGTTTTGCTTTATATGACGTTCGTTTTTCTGTCGAACCTCAGCACCATTTTGTATTTTCTAACTGTCTACCTTGAGTTCGTCGGGCTTTCGATGGTAGCGATTTCTAGCATGATGATTGCGTATCAAGTGAGCAAGTTCATCCTTGAAGTTCCCACTGGCTATATTGCTGATAGGTTTGGACGAAAGGTGAGCGGCCTCGTTGGCATTGTGGGGATGCTTGGGTACTACGCCGCCCTGCTTCTCATCCGATCTCCCCTGCTTTTAATCGGCGCGTTTGCTCTCAAAGGTTTTGCCGTTGCATGTGTGAGCGGATCCATCGAAGCGATTTACATTGACAGCGTCTCTCAGGACCAGCTCGTAAGACTTAATGTCGTTGAGCGATTTGTCTTCTATGCGTCTTATGCCCTCTCCGCTTGTGTGGGCGGTTTCATTTCGTCCGTCGGTGCATACCTCATTGGTCTTTCGGCAGATATCATCGCAATGGTGTTGACGTTGGTTGTTGTTGTCTGCATTCCTGAGATGCGAAGAGAGGGCACTGCGACGACAACTGAACGTGGAATGAGCCCGAAGATGATCGGGGACGCAATTGCGGGTAACGGCATTCTTCGCTCAGCGTTCATCATGGACTGTTCTCAGGCATTTGCTTTCGTCGCTCTGGAAGACTTTTTCTCACTGCTGCTTGCGGGTCGCGGAATGAATGCCGTCGCTTCGGGTGTGACCATTGCGGTCCAGCTCTTTGTCTCCGCCTCCATAGGGTTTATTGTGCCTAGCGTGATTGCTCGTGTCGACAAGGGCCGTTTTGCGCGCATTTGCGGCATAGCGCGTCTTTGCCTAACCGCTTTGTTTTTGATCCCCCTTACTCCAGCCTATTTATTGCCTGTGTTTTATGTGCTGCAGACGGTTGCGTACTCGTTGTTTGCCCCAATCAAATACTCAGTTTTCCAAAATGCTGCCGATTCAGCGATGCGCTGTTCGCTGATTTCGGTTCAAAGCCAGATGGTGGCGGTGGGCGCCGTTCTTTTCTATCTGCTCAATGCTGTGTTGAGTAGCGTTGTGGGTATTCGGGTTGTGCTGCTTGTTGCGCTTGTGATTTCTTCTCTGGCGTATGTCCCCGCGTTATTTCGCCTTACAAGTCAAAGGTCATGAGCATGCATGCATCGATAGGTTGATTTCCGATCTCAGCCGAACACATTGAGCATATAGGCCGTTCCCGCAGT
>CATYEN010000005.1 GCA_958405565.1 uncultured Collinsella sp.
TCGCGAGTACCGCACCACCAGGTGGCCCTTTATTGTGGCCTCGGTGGTGTGCCGGAATTTAGAGCAGGAAACTTCATCAGTGCCCGCCCCACGGGAAACCGGCGGGATAGACGGGTCCAGATGGGGCTTTAATGCATGGGTGGTCTGTGGCTGTGCAAATGGGTATCATACTGTAGTTATTGCATCGACTCTGCGATGCATGTTTGTACGTTCCCGGCGGTCGGTTTGCCAGAAGCGCCCCGTCGGTTGTTCCAGACCCGTTTCGAAGAAAGGAAACAACACTCACCTATGGCAGCTAAAAAATCATCTCCCTTGAAGATCATCCCGCTTGGCGGCCTTGACGGCATCGGCAAGAACATGACGGTCTTCGAGTGCGGCGACGACATGGTGCTCGTCGACGCCGGTCTCATGTTCCCGGATGACTCTCAGCCCGGTATCGATCTGGTGCTTCCCGACTACACCTATGTTTTGGAGAACGAGGAGAAGCTCCGCGGTATCATCGTCACCCACGGCCACGAGGACCACACCGGTTCGCTTCCGTACCTGCTGCAGGACCTCAACAACAAGGTGCCTATCTTCTCGAGCAAGCTGACGCTCGGCTTTATCGAGGGCAAGCTCTCCGAGTTCCGCATCCGTGCGCCTAAGTTCCGCGAGGTCAAGGGCGGCAGCCACGTCAATCTTGGCGGCATTTCGCTCGACTTTTTCTCGATGACGCACTCCATCCCGGGCGCTCTGGGCGTGTTCATCCGCACCAATCAAGGCACCGTTATGCACACCGGCGACTTTAAGCTCGACCAGACGCCCATCGACGGCGTCACGCCTGACTATGCCGCCATCAGCCGCTTTGCCAAGCAGGGCATCGACCTGCTGCTGTCCGACTCCACCAACGCCACGGTCCCCGGCTTTACCAAGTCCGAGGCCGAGGTCGGTCCCAACCTGTTGCACGCTATCAAGAATGCCCCGGGCCGTGTGTTCGTCGCGTCGTTCTCGAGTCACATCCATCGTCTGCAGCAGATCTGCGACGCCGCCCGCAAGTGCGGCCGCAAGGTCGTCGTGACCGGTCGCTCCATGCTCACCAACACCCGCGTGGCGCGCGAGCTGGGCTATCTCAACATCGACGATGCCGATATTATCGATGCTTTCGATATCGATAACCTACCCGACGACAAGATCGTCGTCATGTGCACCGGTTCTCAGGGCGAGCCGCTGTCGGCGCTGTCGCGCATGGCCAACGGCGAGCACAAGACGCTTTCCATCCACGAGGGCGACACCGTCATCCTCTCGGCAACGCCGGTCCCTGGCAATGAGAAGGCCGTCCAGCAGGTCGTCAACAGCCTGGCCAAGCTTGGCTGCGATGTGTGGGATAAGAACCGCGCCCTCGTCCATGTCTCGGGTCACGGCAGCCAGGAGGAGCTCAAGCTCCTGATGGCCATGGCCAAGCCCACGTACTTTATGCCGGTCCACGGCGAGGCGGTGCATCTGCGCGCCCATGCTCAGCTTGCTCGCAAGATGGGCCTCAAGGACGACCATATCTTTATCCTCGACAACGGTGACACGCTCGAGATGCGTGGCGGTATCGTCAAGCGCGGTACGCCCGTCGAGTCCGGCGTCGTCTATGTCGACGGCCTGCGCATCGGCGATACCGACCCCATCGTTCTGCGCGATCGCCAGAAGCTCGCCAACGACGGTATGGTCACGGCTGTCGCTATCGTTTCGCTTAAGCACAAGAAGATCGAGGCCATCGAGTTCTCGGGCCGCGGTGTCTCGTTTGCCATCGACGATCAGTTCTCCGAGGATGCTTCCGCGTCCATCATGAAGACGATTGAGAAGGGCAAGTTTAGCTTTACGAGCAGCGGCTCCGATGCCATTCGCAAGGCCGTGCGCGACTCGCTCTCCAACTTTATCTGGAGCCGTACGCGCACCCGTCCGATGATCATCCCGGTCGTCATGGAGGTTTAGTTTGGCGCGCGGATCTGCACAAAACGCCAAAGGCAATAAAGCCAACAACCAACCGGCATCTGCTAAGGGTGCCGGTTCCCATCTTCGTGCCAATAAGGGCCACGAGGCCGAGTTCGACGATTTTGAGCCTTTGGTCGAGCCTTCGGCCAACCGCGATATCGCCGGCGTGGTCATCGCCGTTTTGGCGATTGCGTCCTTCATTGCCGTGATTTCGCCGGCGACCGCACCTGTTACGGCTGCGGTTGCCGGTTTCTACCACTTGGGCTTTGGTCTGGGTGCCTACGTTTTGCCGATCGTCATCCTGCTGTTTGCCGCCACGCTTTTTTTGGGCGATGATTCGCCGCTCAACGTGCGCTCTGTTGCGGGCGGCGCGGTGGTCTTTGTCGCTGTCGTCTCTATCTTGTCGCTTATGGTGCCTGGCACGAGCGATTCGTGCGACCTTATGTTTACGCCGCAGAACCTTTCCGTGTCGGGTGGCTACATTGGCGCCTTTATCGCAAGTGCCTTGCAAAACGCTCTGGGTAAACCTATCGCCATGGTTGTCTTGCTGGGGCTTGTCGTCGTTGGTTTGGTCATTATCGGCTTTTCGGTGGGTGGCGTTTTGCGCTCCGCACGCGATCGCGCTGCCGATTTTGCCGAGCGTCGACGTGCCGATGTCAATGCGAGCCCGTGGGGCGATGAAGAGGCCCTGTCGGTTCCCGGCGTCGCCCGTCCGCACCTTAGTATTCTGCGCCAGAAGGGGACTGACGCCGCGGTGACCACGGTCATGGGTGGCGATGTCGACCCGGTTTTGGATGACGACGAGGACGATGACCCGTTTGTCGACGTATCCGAGTCGGTTGAAGCCGAGCGGGCCAAGACCACGCTGCTGCCGCGTCGCCATGTCAAGAAGGGCAAGGCTGCGCCTAAGCTCAATACGAGTGAGCCCGACCCGTCTTGGTCCGATAGCGAGATTGAGCTCACCGAGGGCGATGACGAGGACGACGAGGCTCCGATCGAGAGTGCCAAGACGACCTTACTGCCGCGCCGTCATGCCAAGCGCGGTCAGGTAACTGGCCAGCTTTCGATGGAAGACGACCCCGATAAGATCGACGAGTCCGAGCCGCCGTTTGCCGTGAATCCCGTCTCGGCTGCACCTCAGATTCCCGACTTCCTGAAGCATCCTAAGGTTGCCGATGCGCCTGCCACGAGTGCTGTCGAATCGGCTGCGGCTCGTGATGGGGGAGTGGACGACGGCGCCGTAGATATCGAGGGCGAAGAAGAGGACGGCCTCAAGCTTCCGCCGCTCGAAATCCTGCATGCCAACCCGCAGTCGGCTTCTTCCGCGTCTTCGGATAAGGAGCTGGAGCAGACCGCTGAGTCACTGCAATCCACCTTGCTTGAGTTTGGCCGAAGTGCCCGCGTTGTCGGCTGGATCGCCGGCCCCACGGTGACGACCTTTAAACTGCAACCTGGCGAGGGCGAGCGCGTGAGCAAGATTTCGAGCCTCGAGGACGATATTGCGCTTTCGCTCGCTGCCCAGTCGGTGCGTATCTTTGCCCCGATCCCCGGCACCTCGCTCGTGGGCATCGAGATTCCCAATCGCAAGCGCCAGAACGTCAATCTGGGCGACGTGCTGCCCTATGTGAAGGGCGGTCCGCTCGAGCTCGCCATCGGCCGCGACGCCGAGGGCACGCCGGTTGTCGCCGACCTCGCCAAGATGCCTCACCTGCTTATCGCCGGTACGACCGGTTCTGGTAAGTCGGTGATGATCAATTCCATCATCACGACCTTGCTCATGCGCGCCCTTCCCGAGGACGTTCGCCTGATCATGGTCGATCCCAAGCGCGTCGAGCTTGCGGGCTATAACGGTCTGCCGCATCTCTATGTGCCCGTGGTGACCGAGCCCAAGCAGGCCGCGAGCGCTCTGCAATGGGCCGTGTCCGAGATGGAGCGTCGCCTGAAGGTCTTCGAGCGTCTCAACGTGCGTAAGATCTCGACCTACAACGAAAAGCAGGCCGCCGGCGAGTTTGAGCATTACGACAACCCGCCGCAAAAGATGCCCTACCTAGTCATTATCATTGACGAGCTTTCTGACCTGATGATGGTCGCCGGTAAGGATGTCGAGGCCTCGATCGTGCGTATTGCACAGCTGGGCCGTGCCGCCGGTATCCATCTTATCGTGGCCACGCAGCGCCCCAGTTCCAACGTGGTGACGGGTCTCATCAAGGCCAACATCACCAACCGCATCGCCTTTAACGTCGCCACGGGCATCGACTCGCGCGTTATCATCGACCAGATGGGTGCCGAGAAGCTCACCGGTTTGGGCGACATGCTGTTCTCAAAGGTCGACTGGGGCAAGCCCCGCCGTATCCAGGGCTGCTTTGTCTCGGATGACGAAATCAACGAGATCGTCGAGTTCGTCAAGTCGCAAAGCGAGCCCGACTACCATGAGGAGATTCTGTCCGCCGTGGCGCCCGCTTCCATGTCCATGGCTGGTGGCGGCGGCATTGTCCGCACCGGAGTCGCCGAGCCGCAAGACGATGATCCGCTCATCTGGGAAGCCGCCCATATTGTGGTGGAATCGCAGCTGGGCTCCACATCTGGCCTGCAACGTCGTCTGAAGGTTGGCTATGCGCGCGCCGGGCGTATTATGGACATGCTGGAAGAAAAGGGTGTCGTCGGCCCGCCCGACGGTTCCAAGCCGCGCGAGGTCCTGCTGGACGAGGAGGGGCTTGCCGCGCTGGAGTCTGTCGACGCCGAGATGGCACGTGAAGATCGTGAGTTTGGAGGATTCTGATGGCTGCACGCTTTGGTGACATGCTGCTCGAGCAGCGTCGCCGGATGGGCCTTTCCATCCAGCAGGTCGCCAACACCATCAAAATCAGGCCGCAGATCATCGAGTTTTTCGAGACCGGTAATTTTGCATCGATGCCCCCGCGTGGTTATGCGCAGGGCATGATTTCGAGCTATGCACGCTTTTTGGGCCTCAATCCGCGCGAGGTCGTCAATGCCTATTTCGATGACCTAATGGCATACGAGCGCGAGACCTCTCAACAGGGCGGTCGTTTTCAGGACGCCGCTGGCTATGTCAACTCGCGCTCCTCGGTCGATAACGGGCGTTTTCTGATGGTTCAGGGCGGTCGCACGACACGCTATGGCCAGCGCCCTCCTCAGGCAGGCTATATCACCGAGACGGGCTCCAGCGAGGAGATTCGCTCTCAGCGCGATCGCTTTCGCAGCACGCCTGCGCCGGATGACCGTGCCCTTCCCGCCGCTCGCGGGTTGAGTCGCGATCCTCGCGCCGGCTACGGCGATGGAGGCTATTCCAGTCGTGGCTATCGCGGCGTTTCTTCCGCGCGTTCTCGCAGCGGTTATGCCGATGCCGATACCACGCAGGTGACGCCGCGCCTCCGTTCGCAATCACAGCCCTATGGGCAGCGCTCCGGTGTGCCTCGCTCGGGTCAGCGCGGCTATCAGGACACCGGCGAGCTTGCTCCGCGTCCGGGCCGGCGCGGCTCGCAGCGTCAAGGCAGCTATCGTGGTCGTCCCGATGGCGGGCGCGGACGCATGCCGCAGGGGAACGGTCGTGGCAGTTCCAATCGCGGACGCAGCGGTGGGCGTGCCCCCCAGAACATGGGGCTCGATCCGCGCATCGTCTACGCCGGTATCGGCGCCGTGGCCCTGCTGCTGATTGTGCTTATCGTGGTCCTTCTGCGTGGCTGTGGCTCTTCTGCACCCGAGTCGACGTCCGAGACGCCCGTGGCTACCAAGACGACGACCAAGAAGTCTTCCAAGAAAACCGAATCCGTTGACGAGGACGAAGATACGGATGAGGCGACGGATGGGTCGGTCGATTCTGACGCCGCCAAGGCGACGGTGAAGAAGGAAGAGGACGAGGTCGTCAAGGTCAAGGTCTCCGTTGCCAAGGGTAAGACCGCTTGGATTGAGGTCAAGGTCGACGGCAAGTCGGTCTATGGCGCTCAGGCGACCGGTCCCTTTGAGCAGGAGTACACGCCCGAGTCCTCGATCGAGATCACCACATCCAAGCCTTCCGACGTCACCGTTACCAAGAACGGCGAAAAGGTCCGTTACGACACCAAGACGTCGGGCGTGGCGCGCGTGACCATCACCGTTCCCAAGAAGGAGACGACTGACCCCGAGAATGGTGAAAGCACTGATGGTGCCGATTCCACCGATGGTACCGACAGCGCTGACGGCACCAATGCCCAGTCCACTGACGGCACTGATACCGCCGCCGATGGTCAGACGACTAACGATTCTACCGACTATTCGTACGACAGCTACTAAGCCACTCGTAAGCGAAAGGAAACATCATGGCTAAAGATTCCAGCTTCGACGTTGTGTCCGAGGTTAATATGCAGGAGGTCGACAACGCCTTCCAGCAGACCACACGCGAGATTTCCCAGCGCTATGACCTTAAAGATTCCGGTGCCACGATCGAGCTCTCGAAGGGCGACAAGCTCTTTACGATCAACGCCCCGGCCGACTTTGTCTCCAAGCAAATCATCGACGTGCTGAGCTCTAAGCTCATCAAGCGCGGTATCGATCTTAAGGCCGTGTCCTGGGATGCGCCTCAGGCTGCCTCCGGCGACACTGTGCGCGTGCTCGGCCATATCGTCGAGGGTATCGACCAGGCGACCGCCAAGAAGATCAATAAGGACATCAAGGACCAAAAGCTCAAGGTCAAGGTGACCATTGAGGCCGACAAGCTGCGTGTTTCCTCTGCTTCGAAGGACGCGTTGCAGACCGTGATCCAGTTCCTGCGCGACCAGGACTACGGCCAGCCGCTGCAGTTCACCAACTACCGTTAATATCATTCGAAAGGACTGCTCTCCAACATGGATACACCGTTGGGCTCCGTGCTCTACATCACCCTCGGGTGCGCTAAGAACGAGGTTGACACCGACCGCATGCGTTCTCTTTTGACCGCCGCGGGCTACGAGGAGGCATTCGACCCACAGGATGCCGATATCGCCATCGTCAATACATGCTCGTTCCTCGCCTCCGCAACGTCCGAGAGCATCGAGACCACGCTCGAGCTCGCCAACGAGGTTCAGGACGGCGTTCGTTCTTGTCCCATCGTCATGTGCGGCTGTGTGCCGTCGCGCTATGGCGACAACCTGCCTGACGAGCTGCCCGAGGTCGCTGCCTTTGTGAAGGCCGACGAGGAGGACGGCATCGTGGCGGTCATCGATGGCGTGCTGGGTGTCGAGCGTGAGATCGCTGCCTATATTCCGCAAGTCAAGCGCACCGTCGAGGGCGCTGTCGCCTACGTCAAGATTTCCGATGGCTGCAACCGCTTCTGCAGCTTCTGCATGATTCCCTACATCCGCGGTCGTTATCACTCGCGCAATGCCGAGAGCATTATTTCCGAGGTGCGCGACTTGGTTGCCGGTGGCGTGCGAGAGATCGTGCTGATCGGCCAGGACACGGGCATCTGGGGCACCGACTTTGCGGATGGTGACGTCGCCGAGGGCTCGCCGCGCAATCTGGCGCAGCTGCTGCGCGCCGTAGCCGAGGCCGTGCGTCCGCAGAACGTCTGGGTCCGTGTTCTCTACCTGCAGCCCGAGGGCATGACCGACGAGCTTATCGAGACGATTCGCGATACCCCCGAGGTGCTACCCTATATCGATATCCCCGTGCAGCACTGCGACGCACGCATCCTTAAGGCCATGCGTCGCTCCGGTTCGCGCCAGGAGCTCGAGGACCTGTTCCGCGATCTGCGTGAGCGCATCCCCGGCATCGTGATCCGTTCCACGGCCATGGTCGGCTTCCCGACCGAGACCGACGACGAGTTCCGCGACCTTATCGACTTTATGGACATCGTCGGCTTTGACTACACGAGCGTCTTTGCCTACTCGCAGGAGGAGGGCAGCCTAGCCGCCAAGATGGAGGGCCAGGTCGACGAAGAGGTCAAGCTCGAGCGCGCCCAGGAGGCCATGGATCTGGCCGAGTCGCTCGGTTTTGCTGCAACTGCCGCACATGTGGGCGAGCGCGCCCAGGTGATTGTCGACGGTATCGAAGAGACCGAGGACGGCGCCGAGCTGATCGGACATGCCTGGTTCCAGGCGCCCGATTCCGATGGCGCGGTGCATCTGGACGCTAGCGAGGCATCCGTGGGCGATATTCTGACGGTCGAGTTTACCGATAGCTTCTGCTATGAGCTTATCGGTCATGTTGTGGAGTAGGAGCGCGTTGTGGCTAACGAGAGCAATAAGGAACTGACGAGTGTCTGGACGCCCGCCAACATCGTGACGTGCGTGCGCATCGTCTTTATCCCGGTGTTCATGATCGTGTCGGCGCTTTCTCATACGAGCGTTGCCGGTACGGATTGGAGCACCTTCGACGGCCCGCTCGCCGCCGCCGCCTTTGTTCTGTACGTCATCCTGTCGTGCACCGATAAAGTTGACGGCTATCTGGCGCGCTCGCGCAACGAGATCACCGACTTCGGTAAATTCTTGGACCCCATCGCCGACAAGCTGCTCGTATTCTCGGCCCTGCTGCTGTTCTTGGACTTTGGCGCCGTGTCGGTTTGGTCCGTGTTCATCATCTTGTTCCGCGAGCTGCTGGTAAGCGCCCTGCGCATGGTTGCGAGTGCCGCCGGCGTGGTCGTTGCCGCCGATAAGCTCGGCAAGTACAAGACGGCGACCACGATGGTCTCCATCTGCGGTTACCTGTGCGTCTTTGCGATGGCCGGCTTGCACCTTGGCCCGCTGGCGCTGACGCTCGGCATCTACTCGGTGTCGCGCTTCCTGTACGCCGTTGCCGTTGTCCTGACCGTTATCTCGGGCGCCCAGTACTTCTGGAACTGCCGCAAGATCGTCTTTTCGGTCTAGGTTCTGGTGGGTATGACGGACTCTTTTGAGCAGATTTCCGCACATAACGAGGAGCTGGCTCGCGATATTGTCGAGCGCGCGAGCGCTCGGGGCGTGACGGTTTCGACGGCTGAGTCGCTGACAGCAGGTATGATTGCCTCGACGATTGCCGATATCCCGGGCGCCTCGGCGGTGCTGCGTGGCGGTGCGGTGACCTACTGCGATGAGATTAAGCATCGCGTTTTGGGTGTTGAGCAGGAGACGCTCGACCGCTATACCGCGGTGTCGCATCAGACCGCGCGCGAGATGGCGGCGGGTTCGCTGGAGCTGTACCAGAGCGATATTGCGGTGAGCGCAACGGGTTATGCCGGCCCCGGCGGTGGCACTGAGGACGATCCGGCTGGCACTTTCTATATTGGCTGGGCGTATCGCGCGGCTGATGGGGAAGTGCCGGTCGTGGACTCTGTGCGCTGCCACTATGAGGGTGACCGTTCGTGTGTTCGTGCCCATGCGGTCGCGGAGGCATTGGGACGCATTGCCCTTGTGCTCAACTCTATGGAATAGACGTGTTTTAAGGGGCCTTAGGGCCCCTTAATTGTGGAGATAGGGACCCCTGACGAATTTAGCGTTTGCGCTGGTTATAGGTGTATTCTTGCCTTCCTTGTTCTTATTTGGCCCTTTGTGGTCAAGCATTTGGTCAGTGTTTGGTCGGCGTTTGGTTGGGTTTTGGAAAGACTGACTGCATATGATTGGCCTGAACGGTTGACCACGAACAGCCGTTCGTTTATTATCGATACAGGTTGTTAAGAGGAGGGCTATTCATGGCCAAGAATTCAGGTCCCGTACGTACCGTTCATGCACCCACGACGGGTAAAGAGCGCGAAGAGATGATCGCCACCACCAAGGCCGAGATCGAGAAGAAGTTCGGTCAAGGCTCCATCATGAGGTATGGTGACGGCGGCCCCGAGCTTGAGGTTGAGGCCATCCCCACGGGCGCTCTGGCACTCGATGCCGCTCTGGGTATCGGCGGTGTGCCGCGCGGCCGTATCGTCGAGATTTACGGTCCTGAGTCCTCCGGTAAAACGACGCTTTCGCTCGAGATCTTGGCCGAGGCCCAGGCAATGGGTGGCGTGGTGGCATTTATCGATGCCGAGCACGCGCTCGATCCCACGTATGCCGCGCGCATTGGCGTGGATATCGACGAGGTACTGATTTCCCAGCCTGATACGGGTGAGCAGGCGCTCGAGATTGTTGACATGCTCGTGCGTTCCGGCGCCATCGATGCCATCGTCGTCGACTCCGTCGCCGCGCTGACCCCGCGTGCCGAGATCGAGGGAGAGATCGGCGATACCACGGTCGGATTGCAAGCTCGTCTGATGAGTCAGGCGCTCCGCAAGCTCGCAGGCTCGCTGTCCAAGTCCAACACGACATGCATCTTCATTAACCAGCTGCGAGAGAAGATCGGCGTCATGTTCGGCAACCCCGAGACCACGACGGGCGGCCGCGCCCTTAAGTTCTTCTCTTCGGTGCGTATCGACATTCGCCGCATCGACAGCATTAAGCTTAAGGATGAGGTTATCGGTAACCGCGTGCGCGCCAAGGTCGTTAAGAACAAGGTGGCAGCTCCGTTCCGTTCTGCTGAGTTCGACATCATGTACGGTACGGGCATCTCTAAGGAGGGCTCGATTCTGGACATGGCTGTCGAGTGCGGCATCTGCAAGAAGATGGGCTCCTGGTTTGCCTATGGCGAGGACAAGCTCGGCAACGGTCGCGAGGCCGCCAAGGCGTTCCTGCGCGAACACCCCGATTGCGCCGACGAGATTGAGCATAAGGTCCGCCTTGCCTGCGGGCTTGAGTTTGATGACGATGCTCCGTCCGAGGTCGAGCTGACCGATCAGCCTGCGCCTGAGGAGTTTGACGAGCTTTACGCCATCGATGGTTCCGCCATGCTCGATGATGACGACGAGTAGCGGTTACGCTCATGTCGTATACGGTGACCGAGGCCACGGTCGTCTTTCCCGATAAGAAGGCGGCCTCCTCGTTCTCGAGCGGGTATGCGTCCAAAAAGCCTTGCGCACATATCGATTGTGAGCTTGAGGGCGGTTTTGAGCGGTCCATTTGGATTCCCGTGCGGGTCGCGCGCCTGTATGTCAAAAATCGCCCCGATCTTCCCTGTGATTGGGATAACTTTCGTGAAGCGGTGCAGCTCATCGAGCGTAAATGTGCACTTACCATGGTGACCGAGATGCTATCGCGACGCGACCATGCGACGGGTGAGGTCCGTGACAAGTTGGCACGCTACGGCTTTCGCCAGCCCGCAATCGATTTCGCCGTCGAGCGCGCCACCGAGTATCGCTTTTTAGACGAGAACCGCTTTTGCTCGTACTTTATCGAGGAACGCAAGCGGCGCGGTTGGGGACAGCGTAAAATCGAGACCGAGCTCAAGCGCCGTCATGTCGTGCTCGATGACATTCCCGGTTATCCCGAGGATTATTTTGCCGTCGAAGACGATTTGGCGCGTGCGTCAGCCCTGCTCGCCAAGCGGCGTGTTCCAGAGACGCGCGGATTCGAAAAACTGGTTCGGTTTTTGATGGGCAAGGGCTTCTCGTATCACATCGCCGCCGATGCCGTTAAGGCACGTCTTAATGCCGAACGCGAGGAATGTGCGGTTTAGGCGTATGCGTTTTGTGGCCCTGCCGTTCACCGCGTTTTAGCCGCCGTGCTGGGGCCATTTATTTGACAGTTGTTGTGGTTCAACGTACGATAAACACTGTCATTTGCTTTGTGATATGTGCTCATCTGTGATGAGTTTGTTTATATGTTTATCTGTATCCGACCCGCATAAGCTGCGCCCATATTACTCAAATGTCGCGAGCCGTTCGTAAGGACGGTTCGCTTTGTTGTGTAACGAATCCATAAAAAGGAGTGAGCATGCCTATCATCGCAGCGCTCGTTGGCATCGTTTTGGGTGCCATCGCCGCCATTGCCTACATGCGCACCGCCAAGCAGGGTAGTCTTCACGAGGCCGACGAAAAAATCCAGTCGGCACACGCACAGGCTGAGTCCCTGATCGGTGATGCTAAGCGTCAGGCCGAGACCCTCAAAAAAGAGGCTCTGCTCGAGGCTAAAGAGGAGATCATCAAGAACAAGCAGGCCGCTGAGGCCGAGGACAAGCAGCGTAAGAACGAGATTCGTACGCTCGAGAACCGCGTGATGCAGCGCGAGGAATCTCTCGATCGCCGCAACGACGCTCTCGACAAGCGCGAGCATCAGCTGTCCAGCCAGGCCGGTCAGGTCGAGAAGCGCTCCCGTGAGCTCGAGGAGCTCTGCGCAAAGCAGACCTCCGAGCTCGAGCGTATCGCCGACCTTACCCGCGAGGACGCGCACAAGGAGCTCCTCGATAAGGTTCGCGGCGAGGTCACCCACGAGGCCGCCACGATCATTCGCGAGTCCGAGCAGCAGGTTCGCGCCGAGTGCCACAAGACCGCCCAGGAGATTCTGTCTCTGGCGATTCAGCGCTGCGCTGCCGATCACACTGCCGAGGTCACCGTTACCTCCGTGCACATTCCCTCTGATGACCTCAAAGGTCGTATCATCGGTCGCGAGGGTCGCAACATCCGGACCTTCGAGCAGGTTTCCGGCGTCAACCTCGTGATCGACGACACGCCCGAGACCGTCGTTCTTTCGAGCTTCGACCCGGTCCGTCGTGAGACCGCCCGCGTCGCCCTCGAGAACCTCATCGCCGACGGCCGCATTCACCCTGCCCGTATCGAGGAGATGTATCACAAGGCCGCCGACCTGGTTCAGCAGCGCGTGCGCGAGGCTGGCGAGCAGGCTGCCTTCGATACCGGCATCCACGATCTGCACCCCGAGATCGTCAAGACCCTTGGTGCCCTGCGCTACCGTACCTCGTTTGGTCAGAACGTGCTTCAGCATTCCCTCGAGGTCTCTGATCTGTGCGGCGTGATGGCTTCCGAGCTTGGCCTGGACGTTGTGACCGCCAAGCGCGCCGGCCTGCTTCATGACCTGGGCAAGGCAATTGACCACGACGTCGAGGGCCCGCATGCCGTCATCGGCGCCGAGCTTGCCCGCCGTTATGGCGAGAAGCCCGTTATCGTCCACGCTATTGAGGCTCACCATGCCGATGTCGACCCCAACACGGTGCTCGATGTCCTGGTGCAGGCCGCCGATGCTGTCTCTGCCTCTCGCCCCGGTGCCCGTCGCGAGTCTGCCGAGAACTACATCAAGCGTCTTGAGAAGCTCGAGGAGATCGCCAACTCCCATGACGGCGTCGAACGTACCTATGCCATGCAGGCCGGTCGCGAGGTCCACGTCATGGTCCAGCCGGACAAGATCTCCGATGCCCAGTCCACGGTCCTGGCTCACGATATCGCCCATCAGATCGAGGAAGAGATGGAGTATCCCGGTCAGGTGCGCGTCGTCGTGATTCGCGAGAGCCGCGCTGTCGATATCGCTAAATAACATGAGCGACGCGAACGAGCTCATCTCATTTATCGCGTCGATGTCGGGGGAGGGCAACCTTCGCGTCGAGGAGAACCTTGGCGAGGGGTATGTCCGCCTCCGCGTTTCGGAGGCCGAGCGGCGCCAGGCTAAGCACGACATTCAGCATGTCGAGGACATCGTCATCGAAATGCTCCGTAATGCTCGCGATGCCGGCGCCGACAAGGTCTATCTCGCCACGACCAAGGAAGATGGCGTCCGCACGCTTGTCTTTCTGGATAACGGTTCTGGCGTTCCGCAGGATATGCAAGAGCGAATCTTTGATGCCCGCGTTACCTCCAAGCTCGAGAGCATGAAGATGGACCGTTGGGGCGTTCACGGTCGTGGCATGGCATTGTTTTCGATTAAGCAGAACACCGACGAGGCCCGTGTGGTCACGTCCGGCGTCGATCTTGGTTCAGCCTTCAAGGTGAGCGTTGCGGCCGACCGCCTCAGTGAGCGTGCCGATCAGTCCAGCTGGCCCCAGGCCGTCAAGGATGAGGACGGACGTTATGTCTGCGCTCGCGGTCCACATAATATTATTCGCGCTGCTTGTGAGTTTGCGCTCGAGGAGTTGCGTGGTTGCGATGTCTATCTCGGTTCTCCGTCTGAGATTGCCGCGACCCTTTATGCTCAAGCGTCAAGTCGGCTCGATACGTCTTGTCTCCTGTTCATTGATGACGAGAGCGAGCTTCCGGTTGTCGATCGTTTAGGCCTTGCTTCTGATGCCGAGGACTTTATCCGTATTTGTTCGGGTTTGGGTCTTGAGATGTCCGAGCGCACGGCCCATCGCATTTTGGCAGGGCAGATTAAGCCCGTTCGCGGTGTGACCGCGCGTCTGCTGCGCGAGCGTGATTCGTCCTCGCATGCGCCGGCTCCTGTCGATCTCGCGAAGGATCGTCGCGGGCTACGTATTGCCAAGGATGACATGGCGCAGTTTTCGCGCGCTGTGGAACGCGACTTTAATGACCTTGCCACCCGGTACTATCTCAACCTTTGCGGCGACCCAAAGATCCGTGTTTCGCGTGATCGAATCACCGTGACCTTTGATCTTGCCAAAGAGGAATAGTGCCTTTACCGAGTCCACTCGGTACGATACAGTTATTGCAGTTAAAACGTACTTTTAAATGCAGGAGTTTCTTCATGGATTGCCTGAAGGTATCAAGCAAATCATCGCCCGCGTCCGTTGCCGGCGCCATCGCCGGCATGGTCAAGGATGGTGTACCCGTCAACATCCAGTGTGTCGGCGCCGGTGCCGTCAACCAGGCTATTAAGGCCGTTGCTATCGCGCGCGGTTTTTTGATTCCAACCGGTTTTGATATTTCCTGCGCGCCCGTGTTCTCCGACATCCTCATTAACGGGGAGTCGCGCACGGCCATCCGCCTTTCTATCTACGTTCACCAGATCAATCGAGCTGCTATGGATAACGTCGTCATGGATGATGTTAAGCCTGTGGCATAGCTTCTGCTTGCCTTGTTTCGCTCCCCATCGTTAGGACTTATGCACATGGACCAGCGTTCCGTACGCGATATTCTTGCCGGTAAAACCTACTTTATCCGCACCTTTGGCTGCCAGATGAATCAGCACGACTCCGAGCGTGTGAGCGGTCTGCTTGATTCGTATGGCTGCCTCATGGCGCTCGATCCCGCGCATGCCGATATCGTTGTCTTCATGACGTGCTGCGTGCGCGAGGCCGCCGATACTCGCCTGTACGGTCAGTGCAATTCCTGCAAAAGCCTGCCGCCTTCGCCTTCGGGCAAGCGCGTGGTTGCCGTTGGCGGTTGCATCGCGCAGCGCGATGGCGAGGGCCTGCTCACCAACGTCGATAACGTCAATGTCATCTTTGGCACGCATTCCATTGCACATGTGGCCGAGCTCATTGCCGAGGCGTTCCTTGATGGTAAGCGTCATATCCGCACCAATGAGCATGAGGATACGGACGCCATGAGCATGCCGTGGCATCGCGAGACCCAGTATCACGCCTGGGTGCCCATCATGACAGGCTGCAATAATTTCTGCACCTATTGCATCGTGCCGTACGTACGCGGTCGCGAAAAGAGCCGCCCCTTCGAGGAGATTGTCGACGAGGTGACCGGTCTGGTGCGCCAGGGCGTGCGTGAGATTACGCTGCTGGGCCAAAACGTTAACTCATATGGTCGCGATCTGTTTGGCAAGCCGCGTTTTGCCGATTTGCTGCGTGCCGTGGGCGATACGGGTGTGGAGCGTATCTTCTTTACGTCTTCGCATCCTAAGGACCTGCTGCCCGAGACCATCGACGCCATGGCCGAGACACCTGCCGTAATGCCGCAACTGCACCTGGCCGTCCAGTCAGGTTCGACGCGGATCCTCAAAGAGATGAATCGCCGTTATACACGCGAGGACTATCTGGGCCTGGTCGATCGCATTCGCAACCGCATACCCGATATCGCGCTCTCGACCGACATTATCGTTGGCTTCCCGGGCGAGACTGAAGAAGACTTTGAGCAGACGCTCTCGCTTGCCGAGACGGTCCGCTATGCTCAGGCCTATACCTTCATCTATTCCAAGCGTGCCGGTACCCCGGCCGCCGAGATTGACGATCCTACGCCGCATGAGGTTATTCTCGAGCGTTTCAACCGCCTGGTTAAGGTTATCGAGACCACGGCACACGAGTATAACCAGGGCGAGCTTCATACTGTGGTTCCCGCGCTCATTGAGGGAACGAGTAAAAAGAACGATGCGGTCCTGCTGGGCAAGAGTCCCAAGAATCAGACCGTGCATGCGCCTATCCCCGAGGGTTACAGCATCGATCAGCTTGTTGGCAAGATCGTTGATGTTGACGTTGACGTTGCCAAGACCTGGTATTTATCCGGTTCCGTTGTGGGCGAGCCGCGCTAATGGTTTCTTCCGGGGCAGGTCTTTCCGCCGTTGCGATCGTCGGTCCGACGGCGGTTGGTAAGAGTGATGTTGCCGACCGTTTGGCAGCTCGTCTTTCGTCCGAAGTGCTGTCGTGCGATGCGATGCAAATCTATCGCGGCATGGACATCGGTACCGCAAAGATGGCGCCCGATGAGTGCACGGCGCCGCTGCGTCTCGTCGACATTGTAGAGCCGGGTGTGGCATATTCTGCTGCGCTTTATCAGGCTGACGCTCGCGCGCATGTTGAACGTCTCCTTGGTTCGGGTTGCCTGCCGGTTTTTTGCGGAGGTACGGGGCTATATCTCAAGGCAGCCCTCGATGAGATGGACTTTCCCTCGGGTGAACTTGAGGACGATCGCCGTGCGGGCTATCAGGAGCTTGCCGAGCGTATTGGCGAGGAAGAACTGCATGCCCTGCTTGCCGAGCGCGATCCAGAATCGGCTGCTGTTATTCATCCCCATAACGTGCGCCGTGTGATTCGTGCGCTCGAGATGCATGATGATGGTATCTCCTATGCACAGCAAAAAAGTCAGTTTAGTGTTCCGCGCGAGCATTATCATGCCCTATGGTTTGGTCTGACGCGTAATCGCGAGGTGCTCTATGAGCGCATTAATCTACGCGTCGATCTGATGTTTGAGCAGGGTCTTGTCGATGAGGTCCGCGGTCTTATGGACCAGGGGCTGGGAGATGCCCTAACGTCGATGCAGGCAATTGGCTATAAAGAGATCATCGATGTTTTCAATGGCGTGATGAGCATGGATGAGGCTCGCGAACTCATTAAGATGCGTTCGCGTCGTTATGCCAAGCGTCAGCTTTCGTGGTTTAAGCGCGATGACCGTATCGTGTGGTTTGATATGGATGAATGTACGATCGATGAGGTCGTTGAGGATATCCTGCATCGTATTGAGGCTGCCTAATGGCCCGTTTCCCCCTTGTCCCCACGGCACCCGAGCCCGAGCGTGCCATTTTAGTTGGTGTTGAGTGGCGCGACAATGCATGGCCGCTCGATCGCTCACTTGATGAGCTGGAGCGTCTTGCCCACACAGCTGGTGCCCAGTGCGTGGCTCGCTTGTCTCAGCGTTTGGTAAAGCCGTATCCCAAATCGTTTATCGGTTCCGGTAAGGTAGAGGAGCTTTGCGGCCTGGTACATCGCATGGATGTCGATGTCGTTATTTTTGATGACGACCTGACGCCCTCGCAGCAGTCCTATTTGGAGAAAGCCGTAGGCGAGCCGGTAAAGATTATCGATCGTACAGCACTGATCCTGGATATCTTTGGCCTGCATGCTCAGACGCGTGAGGGACGCCTGCAGGTACAGCTGGCACAGCTTCAATACTTGTTGCCTCGCCTGCGTGGCATGTGGAGCCATCTTGCCAAGGAGCAGACGCGCGGCGGCATCGGCTCACGCTTTGGTCAGGGCGAAAGTCAGCTCGAGGTCGACCGTCGTCTCATTCGTAATAAGATTGCTGCGCTTCGTCGCGAGCTCAAGCAGGTTGAACAGCGTCGCGATGTTCAATCTAAGAGCCGCATCGAGTCACCGGCGTTTCGCGTCGCGTTGGCCGGTTATACCAATGCCGGTAAATCGACGTTGCTCAATCGCCTGACTGGCTCTACGGTACTTTCGCAGGACAAGCTGTTTGCTACGCTCGACCCGACGACGCGCTCGTATCGTCTGCCCGGTGGACGTGGCATGACGATTACCGATACCGTCGGCTTTATTCAAAAGCTGCCGCATGGTCTGGTCGATGCTTTTAAATCGACGCTGTCCGAGGTTTTGGGTGCCGATTTAATTCTCAAAGTCGTAGATGCATCTGACGAGGACTATGAGCGGCAGCTTGAGGCTGTCGACCGCGTGCTTGATGAGATCGGCGCCGGAGAGCGTTTAACGTTGACCGTATTCAATAAAATCGATCTTCTCGACAGCGTCGATCGATTGAGTTTCCGTCGTCGCTATCCGGAGGCCGTTCTGTTCTCGGCCCAAACGGGCGAGGGGCTCGACGATCTCGTCGATCGCATTGCTCGCGAGGCAGCTGCCACCGATGTGTTGCTCTCCGCTGATATCCCGTATCGCGAGGGCGCTCTCATCACGCTGGTGCATGAGCAGGGAACCCTTCTGCATGAGGAATATCTCGAGGACGGCATTCGCATTGTGGCGAAGTTGCCGGCTCGTATTGCACCGCGGCTCGAGCGTTATCGCACCGAGTAGACGAGCTCCAAAATGCCCAGAATGATGGGCTGATGCAGCAGATAAAAGGGGAGTGCATGGCGTCCAAGGCTGGCGAGCGCCGGCAGGGGGTTGGCGTAGGCCCAGCTAGGGACGGTCTTATCGATACTCTGCGCTATGTGTGCGGCGAAGTATCCTGCAAGATACATAAAGATAAACGGGATGATGGGGTAGTAGTCACCTGATACAAACCCAGGGCTCGGAAATCCCAGCCACGCCAGGTAGGGGACAGGGTAGATCGTTTTGGGGATGCTCCAGGTGAGGGCGAACAACACAAGGCATAGGGGCATTCCCCATCTCGCCGATATCTTCTTAAGGACGGGATCGGTCAACGCCACGATGCCGGTACATGCGGCCATGCAGTAGATGATGCCAAAATTTACCGAATCGTCGACTGAGACAAGTGTTGTTGCCAACCAGACGACGAGTGCTGCTAAGGCGTATTTGGCGGCACGTTTGATATTGTTGCGCGAAAGGGTGCACATCCAACCCGCGATAAGCAAAAATACCCAGCTGATGCTGGCGCGCCAGATGTCTTGAAAGACTGGCTGGGTAAACCAAGGCATATTCCAGCCGTACAGGTAGGCGAGATCATAGCAAGCGTGAAAACCTGCCATAGAAATCATCGTAAACCCGCGGACGGTATCAAAGATGGTGATGCGTTTTTGCATTACGAGAACCGGCGCATTAAACCGACAACTTTACCCAAAATAACGGGGTTCGTCGCATAGATGGGCTCCATAGTGTCGTTCTCGGGCTGCAAGCGCACGCGCCCCTGCTCCTTGTAGAACGTCTTGACGGTCGCTGAACCATCAATCATGGCCACGACAATTTCGCCGTTCATGGCACTCTTTTGTTCACGGACGATGATGTAATCGCCATTGAAAATGCCGACATTGATCATTGAGCTCCCATGCACCTCAAGGATAAAGGAACCCTGATCAGTCGCGATTTCGGTCGGGATAGTAAACGTGTCTTCGATATTCTGCTCGGCCAGAATGGGGATCCCAGCCGCGACGCGACCAACGAGCGGTAGCGAGACCGTTCCGCGAGGTGCGGTGGGCTCGTCAGATTTAGAAATTGTGACAGAGGAACCGTCCTCGTTAAAGAGTTCCAGGGCGCGCGGTTTGGTGGCATCGCGCTTGAGTAGCCCGCGCGCCTCCAGGGCAGAGAGATGGGCGTGCACGGTGCTGGGGGAGGAAAGGCCCACGGCAGAAGCCATCTCGCGCACGCTGGGCGGATAACCCTTCTCCTGCTGATATTCCTTGATGAAGTCGTAAATTTGCTGCTGACGCTTGGTAATTTTGCGAGCCATCAGGGCATCCTCTCTACCCATGTCAAACAAATGTTCGAATTTTGCTTGACAGGAACAACTGTTCGAAGATAATAATAACCGAACATTCGTTCTCGCGCTAGACATTTTTGTCCGCGCGGCTTGATAAAACTGTTCTCAGCAAAACACGCGAGAGGAGAACATGATGAACGCAACGAATATGGTCCAGGGTAACCTTGCCCTTAAGCTCGAGACGCCTGCAGAACCTACTTTTACGGTTGTTCAGGGTGGCCGCTCCGGCATTCAGCCTTTGACCGTAAAGCCTGCTTGCAATCAGCAGGCTGTAGTCGCGCCGGCCCGCGTTTCCCTGAAGGTTCCGACGATTGTCGCCGTCGCCGTTGCGCTTACGCTCTTCTTTGTCCTCGCTACGTCGGTCTTTAGCGCTCGTCACGCCGCGTATGCCGAGTCCGTTTCCAACATTACCTACGAGACCATTCGCGTTCAAGCTGGCGATTCTCTTTGGTCGCTTGCCGAGGAATATCCAATCGAAGGCCTTTCCACGCAAGAGACTTCTGACACGATCCGTAATGTCAATCATCTGGAGCATGGTTCGCTCGCCGCCGGTGCGCATCTTAAGGTTCCTGTTCGTTCGTAATCATTATCGCGCTGCGCATGGTACCCTTGTTATCGTTTAAGAGGAGGTACCATGCGCTGTCCCAAATGCGGAAAGGCACATACCCGCGTCGTTGATTCTCGTATGCAGGAGTCAAATAACACCATTAAGCGCCGTCGCGAATGTTGCTCGTGTAACTACCGCTTTACAACGTTCGAGCGATGCGAAGACCCAATCGAGGTCATTAAGTCAGACGGAACCAAGCAGCGGTTTGATCGCAATAAACTGCTCGTCGGCTTGATGCGCGCCACCATCAAGCGCGATATCGACACTAAGAAGCTCAATGAGATTATCGACGACATCGAGGTTGAGCTGCGCTCTCGCACACTGACGGCCGTCACGTCCCATGAGTTGGGTGACATGGTGCTCAAGCGCTTGGCCAAGATCGACAAAGTGGCCTACATTCGCTTTGCCTCGGTCTACCGCGATTTCAAAGACGTCGATGAGTTTCTGCAAGAGCTCGACAAGCTAAGGTGATTCCATGTCCAACATTACCGTCAACATAAAGCGTCTCGACCCCACTGTCGAGCTTCCCAAATACGCCCATCCCACCGATGCCGGCTTGGATCTACGCTCCAACGAAGACTGCGTCCTGAAGCCCTTCGAACGCCGTCTGGTCTCTACGGGGCTGGCCATCGCCCTGCCCGACGGCTACGCCGGCTTCGTCCAACCCCGCAGCGGCCTGGCCATCAAACAAGGCCTGTCTATAGTCAATACCCCAGGCCTCATTGACGCCCACTACCGAGGCGAACTCAAAGTCATCCTCATCAACCTAGATCCCACCAACAACATCCAAATCAACAAAGGCGACCGCATAGCCCAACTAGTCATCCAAGAAGTCCCCACGGTCAACTTCATAGAGGTAGACGAACTAGACGAAACCGACCGAGGCAAAGGAGGCTTCGGCTCCAGCGGCATCGCCTAGGGCGCTCGTATCCCTCCCGCCCGGGGCTTACCTATATCATTCCATGCTCAAACATTCTCGCGTGCTTCGCTCGCTGCGAAACTGCGCGTGGAACGATATAGGTAAGCCCCGGGCGGGCGGCTACTCGCTTGAAACAATATTTACTTTTCTAGTAAGTCGATGCGATAAAGGGACGCCTCCTTTGTCGCATCGACTTACTGTATTTATATTTTCTGGTTCCCCTTTGCAGATTCTACTGGAGGGGAATCTGATATAGCTGCTAGTACGTAAACGCAGCTTACCCGCGGGAGGCCCCTATATATCGTCCCACGCGCAGTTTCGCAGCGAAGCGAGAATGTTTGAGCATGGGATGATATATAGGGGCCTCCCGCGGGTAAGCGGACATAAAGACGCTAGCGGATATGCGCGGGTTTTCCGCCCCAGTAGAAGCGGCAGAAGGCTCTTTTGCGCTTTTGGGGTTTGCCTACGAGCTCCATGGTTGCGATGGCTATGTCTTCGGCTGCGTGGGGACGGCGCAGCACTTCGCCATTGATGAGCAGTGCCTTGAGCGACTCGGGATGATCGTGGAGATGACGCAACGTTACGATGAGCTCTCGTGCGGTGGTGACATGCATGCTGGCGCCCATGCCGGTGAGCATGGTGGTGTTGGCCTTTTCCTGGCCATAGGACTTGCCCAGCAGAATCATCGGCAGGTGTGCGCACAGGCATTCGGTGACGGTGAGTCCGCCCGATTTGAGGATTGCCAAGTCGCACCCGTGCATGAGGGCCGCCATGTCGTCGACATAGTCCAACACCGTGACATTTTCGAGCTTCATGGCATCGAAGAGCGTCTTCAGCCGGGTGGCATACTCCACGTCTTTGCCGGGCAAAAAGACAAAGTGCATGTCTTCGAAGCTGCGCAGGAAGGGGAGGGTGCGGTCCATTTCTGCGCGAAAGCGAACGTACGGTTGAGGCAAACTGGCGCCGGCCATTACCAGCACGACGGTCTTGTCGGTGGGGAGGTTGAACTTGGCTAGCTCTTCCTCGCGATTGTAATCCGTGTCGAATCCGGCGCGAATAGGAATGCCGGTAATACGAATCTTTGCCTCGGACACCTTGCGCGGACGCAGCGTTTCGGCCATAAATTCGTTAGCCACGCAGAACAGGTCGGTGTCTTTGTGGGGCCAAAAACCCTCAACTTCATAATCCGTTGGCACGCAAATGACCGGATAATCGATACCCGTGATGACGCGGGCGCCCACAGCAACATTGGCTGCCGTAATGTGTGTTGCGACCACGGCTATGGGCCTGCGGGAGCGGACATATTCGTTGAAGGCTGGGAACATAATGCGAGACCATGCCGTACCGCCGCCCCAGAGCAGATGTCCTGTAAACGTATAACGCCAGGTCAGGTCGTAAATGGGGCGCGTGGCTCCCGTAAAAGAAGCCGCGGTTTTATTGCCGTCGAATTTAATACGTCCAAAATCAAGGATATCGAGTACTTCAATCTCAACGTCCTCGGGGATGCCATTGGTGCCGCGGATGAGGTCGAATGCCTGCGCAATCGCATTTGCGGCGGCCTTGTGGCCCGAGCCGACCGAGGCGTGCACGATGGTCACGAGAGGTTTTTGCTGGGCCAAGAGCGTGGTTTGCTCCGATTGAGGAGTGCTGTGCGTGAGCAGGGGAGCGTCGTCGCCCGTCTGCGTCTGATCCATCGATAACTCCCCTTCGACGTTGTAGCACGGATTTATCATTGTAGTGCATGAGTGTCACGTTCACGTAAATTTGGGTATGAGCGCAAAGAACGCCAATCTTTCGACAGGAGGTCTCTTCATGACTACCCATCAGCCGATCGATGTTGCTATTATCGGTGGCGGCCCTGCTGGCTATGCTGCCGCCATTTATGCTGCGCGCGCCAACCTGACGACGACTGTCCTTGAGCAGGGCATGTCGGGCGGACAGATCGCCACGAGCAACGAGATTGAGAATTATCCTGGCATTCCGCTGCTGAGCGGTGCCGAACTTGGTGAGCGGTTCCAACAGCATGCTGAAGGCCTGGGGGCTCAGGTTGAATGGAGTATGGTGACGGGCGTCGATTACGATGCCGACGCGGCTCAATTTACCATCCATCATGATATGGGCGACACAGCGGCCAAGAGCGTCATTGCGTGCATGGGCGCTACACCGCGTCCTGCGGGTTTTGTTGGCGAGGACAAATATCGCGGTCGTGGCGTTTCGTATTGCGCGACGTGTGACGGCATGTTCTTCCGTGGCAAGCGGGTCTTTGTTATCGGAGGCGGCAATTCGGCATGCGAGGAGGCGCTGTTCCTGTCCGACATTGCCAGCAGCGTGACCATCGTGCTGCGTCGCGATCAGTTCCGTGCACCCGAGGGCGTTGTTCAGAAAGTACTCGCAAAGGACAATATTACAGTTAGGTACCAAACTAGTATTGTGGAGCTATCGGGCGAAGCCATGCCAACGACGATTACCTTTAAGGACAATGCATCCGGCGAGACTCATACCGAGTCATTTGAGCCCGGCTCGTTTGGCATCTTTGTCTTTACCGGAACGCAGCCCCATACCGAGCTTGTTGAGCATCTAGTCGATCTGGCGCCTGATGGCGGCATTCTGACTGATGAATCCATGGCGACCCGCACGCCAGGTCTATTTGCCGCTGGCGATATCCGTTCCAAACGTTTACGCCAGGTTGTGACCGCTGTTTCGGACGGAGCCATAGCAGCAACGAGCGCATACGCGTTTCTCCGTGGATAAGTACGATAATATATCTTATGTAAGGTTGTTATCTTTAAACAAAGTGGTTGGACAGTGCATCAATGTGCTGCCTAACCACTTTTACTTTGCGGCAATGTAGTATGTAAAACTAGATAACCTAGAATACAATATAGAAAACGAACGGAGGCCTCTTATGAACCACGCTAAACATGTTATCCCGATGTCCGATACATCGGTCAGCATTAAGCCGGAGGATATTCAGCCCACTGTGCTGCCCGATGCATTTATTCAGTCCGAAATCGTGCGCAAACTCAATACGTTGAGTCTGCCGCGCTATGACCAGTTGCCCAATGTGACGCTCTACCGCGACCAGGTTATTGAGTATGTTGCGCTGTGGATGGAGCCGCTGTCCATTTGCGTTGAGCACCCTGTCATTACGCCATCGATGATCAATAACTACGTGAAGGTCGGCCTGGTGCCTGCTCCGGTCAAAAAGCAATATGGCCGCGAGCAGATTGCCCGCCTGATCGCTATCTGCCTCTTTAAGCAGGTCTTACCTATTGCTGCGGTGCAGGCACTCTTTAACATTCAGCGTTTGAGCTACGATGCCCCGACGGCCTTCGATTATGTGGTCGATCAGCTCGAGGCATCGATTCGTTCGGCGTTTTCCGTCGAGCAGACGCCGGTTCCCGATACGGCGCATCAGGTAACGCGTGAGTCGCTGCTTGTGCGCAGTGCGGTTTCATCCTTCGTTTCGAAAGCGTACCTGATGAGCTATCTAAAGTTTAATGGGTTTAATAGCTAGCCGACGTATAAAACGGGCGGAACAAAGGGCTATCTGCCACTTTGTCCCGCCCGTATTTTTGCTTGGTTGGACGTTATTGGCCCGAAGCCACGCCCATGCCGTAGCCGATAATGAGCCCATGCATTTCGGCATAGTATGAATCTAGCCCGTTACAGGGCATGATGATAGTCTTGGAGCCTGGCCAGCGCTCCACAATTCGGCTGGCAAGTGCTTGGGCGCCTGCCTCATTCTCGACATGGTCGATAACGACCTCGCCGCCCGTAAAACCTTCGGCTTCCATGGTGTCGATAATCTTGTTGAGCATCTTCTTTTCGCCACGCGTGTGTCCGACGAGTTCGATTTTACCGGCTTCACTCGCCGTGCCCAAAATGCGAATATTGAGCTTGTTGGCAATGACGCCGGCTGCCTTAGGGATACGTCCGGCTTTGGCCAGGTTTTCGTAATTGCACAAGCTGAAGAGGATTTTGCTGTTCTGCTCAAGGCTATCGAAGTATGCGCAAGCGTCCTCGAATGAGACATCCGGATTGCTTGCAAGATAGCGGTCGAACAGCAAGAAAATGAGGTCCATTTTGCCGCCAGCTGCGCGCGAATTGACTAGATGAATCTGCCGGTCGGGCTCCTCGGCAAGAACCATATCGCGAGCCGTGGCTGCTGCGTTGTAGCTGCCCGACACGCCCTCAGAGATTGGCATGCAGATGGTCTTGTCTGCCAAATTGAAGAGCTCGGCCCACTCCCCTACGCTGGGACAAGCGCTCGAAGAAGCGTTCGTCTCCGCCTGAACAGCGCAGTTGAGCTCATGAACATCGAGTGAAAGGTCATCGATGAATTCACGCTCCCCCACTCGAATTTTGAGGGGCGCAAATGCAAAGGTGGTATGGGGCGCGGTCGGTTGCCAATCGCGGAGGTTGCAGCTTGAATCTGAGATAAGTGCCCAGCTCATAGAGGGTCCTTTCTAATTGTTCCTCAACAATTATAGCCATCTTGCAAACTGAATGTACGGCTATCTAGTTTTGAATACTAGATAGCCGTACAAGATTAGAGAAAAAAAGAATGGACCTCGCGACTTAAAGCCACGAGGTCCACATTCACACGCTGTGTAAGATGACTTAGTAACGCACGAAGATATAGTTGTTGTTCATGCCGGCGGCAACGGAGCTGATGATAACACCCGTATTGTAGTCGGAAGCATGAATCATCTGACCACCACCGATGTAAATGCCGGTGTGGTACGAGTTGACCACAACGTCACCGGGCTGCGGATCGGACACACGCGTCCAGCCCATAAAGGTACCCGTGGTACCCAGGCGGCAATAGCGACCAGTGAGACAATAGCTAACAAAACCAGAGCAGTCGAAGCTGTTCGGGCCAATTCCGCCCCAGGAATAAGCGCAACCAAGCTTACTGTATGCACGCGAGACAACAGAACCACCATCGACGGACTGGCTCGGAGCAGAAGGCGTCGGAGCCGGAGCAGGCGTGGAGGGCTGCGGCGTCGGAGCAGGTGTCGGCGTAGGAGCCGGAGTGTTGCCGCCCTGGTTGTTGTTATTGCTGGTCTGACCACCGTTGTTGGTGTTCACGGTCGTACCGGCAGTCTCGTTGCTCACCGTGGCCTTCTCGGCAGTACTGGCGTTGATGCCGGCCTGCAGCGCGGCGTTGGCCTCGGCCTCTGCGGCAAGCTCGGCCTGCAGCTGCGAATCCAGGGAGTTTACGACGTTCTGGGCTTCAGCCTGCTGGGCGTTAAGCTCGTCGACCTTCTTTTGCGTGGTGGCGACGTTCTTCTCCTGCTCGGCCTGCTTATCGGTGAGCTGCTGCTTAAGCTCCTTGACCTCTTGAATGGTCTGAGCTTGCTTATCGGAAACTTTGCCGTAGTAGAACAGACGGTTGAGCATATCGCTCAGATCATCGACACCCGTCAAAACCTGAAGCAGGCTCAGACCGCCGGTTTTGTACTCGCCGGCGACATAGGTTGAGAGCTTGGCCTGACCATCGGCGATCTCCTGCTGCTTTTGCGTGATCTCGCCGGCAGTCTGATCGAGCGCCTGCGTCTGCGTGGCAAGCTCATCGTAAATCTGCTGGGTTTGGGTGCCGATCTGCTCGAGCTTCGTACGAGCAGCGGCAAGGTCGGATGCGGTATCGGCGTAGGCAGGAGCCGCGAGGCCCAAGCCCAAAACACAAGCGAGGGTTGCCGTAGCAGCGCAGCGTGCCATGTTTTTGTGCGTGTTTGCTGTGCGCATGTAGCTTCCTTTCCAGTAACTAAGGGTAACGGCTAGCCTACCGTCACCAGGCTAAAGAGCTCCACATCGTCATCAGACGGCGTGAGCTTCTCGCGCGGGTTGAGAAACGCAAGCTCAAGTATACAACCGTAACCGATAAGCTTTGCGCCCATATCTCGCACCAGTTTACCTGTTGCCTCGACGGTTCCGCCCGTCGCGACCAAGTCGTCCAGAATCAACACGGTATCTTTAGAGCTGATAGCGTCGGCATGGATCTCAATTGAATCGGTGCCGTACTCGAGCTCGTAGCTCTGGCTTACGGTCTCGCGCGGCAGCTTGCCCGGTTTACGTGCGGGAACAAAGCCGGCGCCAAGGGCTACAGCCACCGGTACGCCAACCATAAAGCCGCGAGCCTCGGGACCCACGACCTTGGTGATTCCCATGCCGGCAAAGTGCTCGGCGAGGGTATCGGTCATGGCTTTGAGCGCCTCGGGATTGCCAAAGAGCGGCGTGATGTCTTTAAAGATGACTCCGGGCTCGGGATAGTCGGGGATGTCGACGATTTGAGATTCGAAGTCGTACATTGCATGACCTTTCAATGGGTTGCCGGATAAGCGGCAGCGGTTATTTGCCCGCCGTGGCGGTGCCGGAGTGCGAAGGGGCGACGACCTTGAGCGGCTTTACGAGAGAATCCTCGTGCGAAGCCGGCGTGGCTATCTCTTCGTTTTTGGCTTTGGTGGACTCGGAGCGAGTGATTTCCTCATCGAGTGCATCGATGTCGGCGTCCTCGACCACGGCGTTGAGCGACTCAAAAACGCGGTTCTTGAGCAGCGCAGTGTGCACACCCTCGGTCAGGTCGTGAAGCTTCTTAAACGCACGCTCGAGCTTGGCGTCGCGCTCGTCATCGGAGGTATCCATGCCGAGCATGCTCACGAGCACCTGCTCAAACATCGAGGACTCGCGGTTGGCGGAAGACACGTACTGACGCAGGTTGCGGGGCTCGATATGGAAGCGTGACAGCTCGGAGCAGTAGCGGATGATTGGAAAATCGCGACCATCGACGAGCTCTCGGTTCTGCGGACTCTTGATGATGCGAATGAGGTCGTTCTCGGCGAGCGAGCGGATAAACGAAATCTCGACGCCCAGCATATCGGGAATGGTCTCAATGGGATGCAGCTTTTGTTTGGTCTCCTTGGGCTCCGTCTTGAGCGGAACATCGGACAGCAAGCCCACCTCGTAGGCGAGCGTTGACAGGTCCGTGGCGTTTTCCAAGCGCTGCTTAATCACGTTGAGCGGCATGTAGCGGGTCTTCTGCAAGTGCAGAATGACCTCCAGGCGATCAACGTCCTCCTTAGAGTACTGACGGTATCCCTTAGGCGTACGATGAGGGGTAATGAGCCCCTCATCTTCTAGAAATCTAATTTTTGAGTTCGAAAGATCGGGGTATGCGCCTCGAAGAAGGTTGACGACTTGGCCGATACTCAGATAGTTGCGTTCGGCCATGCCCTACTCACCGGTTTCGATGCGCTCCGGCGTGCTCTCGTGGTAGATGAGCGTAAACGTACCGATCTGGACGGAAGAACCATCGTGCAGCGGGGCCGCGTTGACAATGGCGCCGTCGACCCAGGTGCCATTGAGCGAGCCCAGGTCCTCAATGCGAGCGCCGAGCCCCTCGCGAATAATGCGCGCGTGGCTACGCGAAACGGTCATGTCATTGAGGAAGATGCCGTTCGCAGGATCGCGGCCGATGGTGGTCACGTCGTCCTCGAGCTCAAAGGCGGCACCAGTCTGCGGACCCTTGACGATGGACAGAACGGGTGCGGTGATGCGCACGTTGGCCATGAGGTCGGGAACGGTGACGTCGCTTGAAGGCACGCGGAATACGCAGGTAGCGTCAGCAGCCTTATCATTCTGAGGCATATTGTTAACCATGTTGTCCATGACAACCCCTAACTTATCGCGGACGTGCCGCAAATAATGAACCGTACGTAATCATACCCCAACGAATCAGTCTTCGATTTCAGGGTTCAGAAAGTCGATGTCCTCGTCCTCGGGATGCGCGAGAGCCTGTTTAATGGCCACTCCGCCCTTAATGGAATAGATGACAGCCGTGAGCATGGAGAAGATCACGCCGCCGTACACAAAGAAGATGCCGAGGGGCACCGAGCTTCCGTTGAGGCCCGGGAAGGCCGTAAGGGTTGAAGGTAAAAGATGCAGGCCGTCAATAACGGGGAACCCGAGCAGCATGAGCGAGAAGCCGGTCATGAGCAGTGCAGTGGCAATCTTTCCGGGAAAGACGACATCGATGGGGCGACGGTGATAATGACGCACGATAAGCGTGCCGATGCCCAGATAGATGTCGCGGCCAATAATGAGCACGCAGACCCAGATGGGCAGCTCTCCGCGGACCACCAGCCCAAGTACGCCGGTGAACAGCAGCGCACGGTCGCAGATGGGATCCATGACCTTGCCGAGCCACGAGACCGTCTTGGTCATGCGGGCGATCTGACCGTCCATCCAGTCGGTAGAGGCGGCAACGGCGTAGATAACGATGGCGATGACGCGGTTGTTATCCGTCACAAACAGGTACAGAAATACCAGGGTGAGGATCAGGCGCGTAAAGGTGATGAAATTGGAGATCGTAAAGATCTTATTCGACGGGTAATCGGAAGTGCCGATAAGCTCCTTTTTGATCTTCTTTTTGATGCCCACAGGACTCCCCCGCTGGTTAACGACAAAACTTTCGCTACTATACCCGTTCCGGCGATGTCTATCCAGCGCAAGCATAGAGAGTCCAGACATGAGGAAGGCGCTTTTGGGCGGCGGTGGATTTCACATTCGTGTACATCAGCCTCCAAACATGCCGAAAAATGTCGGTTTTGGAGGGTGATGTACACGTTTTGATTCGGTGATTACATCGATCGGGAAAGTTGTTGCCTTAAGCAAATTAATCATGATGTGCGGGTCGAGAAGGGTTGGCGCCAAAAGAACCCAACGGCCGTTACGGCTTCGTTAGAAACGCGCCCCACCATGGATGGTGAACCCGAAAGGCAAGGCGCGCGGGCACGGTGACTCGGTCCGCGCTCCCGGAAGAGAAAGGATAAACCCATGGGTTACATGCTCGAGACGCGCGGGCTCACCAAGCGCTTCGGCCGCGGCGACCAGGCGCAGGACGCCGTGGCCGACGTGAGCCTTCATATCCGCGAGGGCGAGGTGTACGGGCTGCTCGGTCCCAACGGCGCCGGCAAGTCGACAACGCTCAAGATGATCTGCGGGATGCTGCGGCCGACGGCCGGGGAGATTCTCTTTGCCGGGCACGCCTGGCGCCGCGAGGACCTCTACGCAATCGGCAGCCTCGTCGAGGAGGCGCCGCTCTACCCCAACCTCACCGCGCGCGAGAACCTGCGCGTGCGCACCACGCTGCTGGGCCTTCCCGAGAGCCGCATAGATGAGGTGCTCGCCGCCGTGGACCTCGCGGACACCGGGAAGAAGCGCGCCGGGCGCTTCTCGATGGGCATGCGGCAGCGCCTGGGGCTCGCGCTGGCGCTGATCGCCCGGCCACGCCTGCTCGTGCTCGACGAGCCCACCAACGGCCTCGACCCCATCGGCATCGAGGAGCTGCGCGACCAGATCCGCGGCTTCGCGGCGGCGGGTACGACGGTGATCGTCTCGAGCCACATCCTCTCTGAGGTGCAGCAGATGGCGGACACCATCGGCATCATCTGCGGGGGGCGCCTCGCCTACGAGGATGCGCTTCGGCCCGGGCAGGACCTCGAGGAACTCTTCATGAGCTTCTGCCGGGAAGGGCGACGAGCGCGCGGGGAGGTGGCGGCATGACGGGCGAGAAAGGCGGCCTGCTCGCGGGCCTGCGCGCCGAGGCCCTGAAGTCGCGCCACGCGGCTCCGGTTCGCCTGGCCGTGCTCATGGCGCTGCCGATGCCGCTGCTCGGCGCGATGCCCTACCGGGGCGTGCAGATCTTCAGCGCGTGGAACTACTGGTACGCGCTCTTCCTGCCCGTGTCTCTCTCGCTCGTGGTGGCGTGCGTCGCGCGGGCGGACGCTCGCGCGCGGATGCGGGGGCTTCTGGGCCTGGGCTTCCCGCTCGGGCGCGCCTGGTGGGCCAAGGCGCTCTGGTGCCTCGCTCTCTGCACGCTCTCGAACCTCGTGGTTTTCGGCATCTACCTCGCGGGATCGGCGTTCTCCTCGCAGGGCCTCACGGCCGCGGGCACGCTCACGATGCTCCTCTGCGCGCTCGTCAACACGGTGACCGCGGCGTGGATGATCCCCGCAGGGCTCTTCCTCACGGCGCGGTTCGGCATGCTCGCGGGCATCTTCTGCCCGCTCGTCGCGCAGCTCATGGGTGGGTTCGCCTGGTCGTTGGTGCCGCTGCCGCAGCTCTTTCCGCCGTCGGCGAGCATGGTCATCCCCACGAGCTTCATCCCCGTGCTGCCGAGCGGTGAGCCACTCGCGGCGGACATGGCGCTCGGCGGGGCGCTCGCGGCGGATGGCATGCTCACGCTGGCGGGCCTTGCGGTCTGCGCGCTCGCGTTCACCGCGCTCACAGCGGCGGGCGCGGCCTGGTTCGCGCGCTCCGAGGAAAGGTGATGGCCATGACACGACTCTCCGACCCGACGCCGCGCATGACTCTCTCGCGGGCCCTGCTCTCAGAGTCCCTGCGCCTGGCGCGCTCCCCGCTCACGGCGGTGCACCTCGTCTGCGGCCTGGCAGCCGGTCTTGCCTGCGGCGAGTACTTCTCCGTAGCCCGATGGGACCCGGCGCTGGGCGCGGACGCCTACGTCCAGTTTCTCGGCGCCCTCATGCCGCTCATGTCCGCCATCGTCTGCGGGCTCGCCGTGGACGAGGAGCGCGCTGCCGGGCGTCTCGCCAACCTCACGGCGGTCCCTTCGCGCTGGCGCGCCGTCGCGGCGAAGCTGTTCGCCCTTGCGGCGCTCGGCGCCGCCGCGCTGGCCGTGGCGCTCGGCGTGTTCGGGGCCGTGCTCGCCGTTGCCGGGCGCCTGCCGCTCGGGCCCGCTCCTCTTGCGGCCGCCTGGGCGGGCATCGTGCTGGGCAGCCTGCCCCTCTACGCGCTAGGGCTCGGCGTGGCCCTGCGCCTCGGCCGCAACGCCGTCATCGGCGCCGGCGCGGCGGGGATGCTCCTCGCGTTCTTCTCAGTGGGCGGACTTGCGCACGGTCTCATGACCGGCGAGCTCACCGGTGCCCTGGCGACGCCCCTGAGCTGGGTGCCGCTCGCCTGGCCCGCGCGCCTGGGGTCGCTCGGGGTGGAGGCCTTCATCGACGCCGCACGCGCGGCGGGCCCACTCCTCACGACTGCGCTCGCTGGCCTCGTGCTCACCCTGGCAGCCGACGCCGTTCTTCTCGCCTGGTTCTGCCGCTTCGAGGACGGGAGGGCAGATGCGTAGGAGGCCGCTCGCCGCCATGCTCGCCCTCCTCTCCGCAGCGCTCCTTCTGGGTGGGAATGCCCTGCTCGACGCCGGCTGGGGGTCGGCGCTGCGCTCGATCGCCGACCGCGTGCTGCCCAACCTGAGATCGCCATGTGGGCGCCCGCGCCCGAGCCCGGCAGCCACGCGAGCTCCTACGCCGACGCCACCGGGGCGGGGGCAAACTACGTCTACCTTGTGGACGCGGCGGACGACGGAGGCAATGTCCGAGAGCTCCAACTCATCTTCTTCGGGCGGGAGTCGGACGGCGAGGGCTGGCTCGAGATCGAGGCGCGCGGCGACTCGGGTGCGCGCTACCACGCGTGCGACGCGGCCGAGGCACCCTCGGCTGCGCGCAGGGCTCTGGACCGCTGAGTGCGGCGCTAGTACAATTCCGACGAGAGTTTCAGGAGGTCTAACATGGCGAGGATACTGGCAGTGGATGATGAACGGGCAATCCTCGACGTGCTCGCGCGCATCCTCGGCCGTGACGGCCATGAGGTCGTCAGGGCGGCGGACCCGACGGCGGTCCCGGGGATGGACCTCTCGCGCTTCGACCTCGTGCTCTGCGACGTCATGATGCCGGGGCTCGACGGCTTCGAGCTCGTGCGGCAGATCCGCCCGGACTTCGACGGCCCCATCGTCTTCCTGACCGCGCGTGTGGCCGAGGAGGATGCCGTGGCCGCCTATGGCCTGGGCGCCGACGACTACGTCCGCAAGCCCTTCGGGGCCGCGGAACTGCGCGCCAAGGTCGCGGCCCATCTACGCCGTGAGCGCCGGCCGCGCTCGCACGCCCTCTCCTTCGGGGAGGTGCGGATCGACCTCGGGGCGCGCGGCCTCGCCGTGGGCGACAAGGCCGTGCCGCTCACGCCCACCGAGTACGCCATCTGCGAGTACCTCGCCCGCCACCCCGGGCAGGTCATGAGCCGCGCGCAGATCCGCGAGGCGGTGCTCGGCTGGGAGAGCGACGCCGACGACGCGGCCATATCCATGCAGGTCAGCCGCGCCCGGAGGAAACTCTCCGAGGCCGGCGCCGATCCGATCGCGACCGTCTGGGGGATGGGGTACAAGTGGCAGCTCTAAGGACCGGGGCGCGAGGTCGCGGGGGCATGCCGCTCTCCTTCGTCATCGCGCGCTACTTCGCCTACGCGTTCGCGGCGGTCGCCACGGCGTGGCTCGCCTCGTTCATGGCGCTCTCCGCAGCGATCAACGCGGGCTTCGTCTACGAGGCAAGCTGGGGGCCGGCCAATGCGCGCGAGGTCGCGGAGAGCCTGGCACGCGACGGCGTCTGCGGACAGCAGGACGTGCCGACCGCGTACCGCTACCTCATCCTGAACAAGGACGGATGCGTGCTGATGACAGACCTCGAGAGCACGCAGCTCGAGGACGCGACGGAAATGGCCCGTGCGGCACTCGCCGCGGATCCGGGCACAGTGGAGATCGAGGGCGGGGGCTCGGGCCTCACCTACGCCGCGTTCCCGCTCAAGGGCGGCGGGGCCTGCGCACTCGTCAGCGAGTACCTGCCGCAGTGGGTCTCCCGCGACCTCGCCGGCCTGCTTCCCAACCCGCAGAACCTCATGCTCTTCGGCGCCGCTGCGGGAAGCGCGCTCGCGCTCGCGCTCGTGGCGCGCCGTGCGAGCCGCGTGATCTCGCGCAAGATGGCGCCGCTCGCGGAGGCGGCGGGGCGCGTTGGCGCGGGAGAGCTCGACTTCGCGGTCGGCAGCACCAATGTGCGCGAGGTGAACGACGTCCTCGCAGCGATGGACGCCATGCGAGCCTCCCTCGCCGAGTCGCTCGAGGCCCGCTGGGCCGCGGAGCGGGGGCAGCGCGAGCAGATGGCGTCACTCGCCCACGACCTCAAGACGCCGCTTACCGTGCTGCGCGCCAACGCCGACTTCGTGGCGGAGGAGCTGGAAGACGAGAATGACAGCGACCTCTCGGCCGCCGCGCGCGACATAGCCGGCAGTGTCGAAAGGCTCGACGGCTATGTGCGCCTGCTCATCGAGGCCTCGCGCGGGTCCGGCGGGGCGGAGAGGGCCCCCATGCGGCCGGCCGAGCTCTGCGAGCAGGTTGTCGCCGAGGCCGCCCAGATCGCCCGGGCGCGAGGCGTGGCGCTCGACGCTGCCACGGGCCCCGCTATCGCGGGCGCGCCCGAGGCCCCGCTCGACAGAACCGCCCTGGCGCGAGCCGCCGCAAACCTCGTGGCCAATGCCGCCGAGCACGCACGCTCGCGCGTGGCTGTCTCCTGTGACGTCGCGGGCGGGCACCTCGTCATCGAGGTTGCCGACGACGGACCGGGCTTTTCTCCCGCCGCCCTCGAACGCGGCTGCGAGCGCCTCTTCACAGACGACTCCTCCCGCTCCTCGCGTGACGGAGGCCGCCACTACGGGCTCGGCCTCCACGTCGCCTCCGAGGCCGCGAGCGCCCACGGGGGCTCCGTCTCGCTCGCCAACGGCCCCTCGGGCGGTGCGGTGGCCACCATCGCGGTCCCCCTGTGCGGGGCCTGACGAATCAGGCCCCGCACACTGGCATACCTCGCAACCAAACGCTTCCCGGATAATTCATGAGGCCGTACTCGTATTCGAGCCTGCCTATCTCTGCGGCAAGCGCCTCCGTCATGTAGAAGGTTTTCGTGCGGCCCGTCGACTTCGCCAGGCGGTCGTACCTGTTCGCGAGGTCCTCGGGGGTTCTCAGGGCTGCGGTGGCGGTTGCCATGATGCACCTCCCGGTTAGATGTAATACGTGTATTACTTTCTATCACATCACCCGAACCCCGCACCGGCGTACGGTCGTATCTGCTATTTTACCTTACATTTTGTCAACCGGCCCATGCTCGGCTTGTTCAGCCGGATTAAATCAACTGTTAAATCAATCCAGGCCTGTAGGGGGCGGTGGAAATCTTTCGAGGACTGGGGGCGCCGTCCCTGGGTCGGCTCCTCGATGGCCGCGGCTGAATTCCCCTGCCATCGGCTGCGTGGGTTCCGGCACGGGGCTCTGGCGCTGCTCGAACTGGGCGCAAGACTCGGCTGTTGGTCGTACCGGACGGCATACGTTTTGAGACCGGCAAGCTGATGCCGGCTCGAGGACAGCGGCCCGGTGCACCGGGCCGATCGATAGCGGTCTCAGGTTCACAGCGCAGCTTCTCAGGGCTCGCATATATAGGAAGACTTGATTGGCAATCGATTTTAATGAAGTCGGCAGCGCATGTCAGAGTTTTCAACAAATTTAACATGCCACCCTTTATATCCGCACGCGCGTAATTCAACTCATAAGGACCGGCTATCCCTTACCAGTGACACAATCTCAAACGCACAGAACAGAATCATCAGTCCAATCATCGCATAAGAGGCAGCCGAACCTTCAAGCACTATTCCACAAAGAACAATCTCCGCGCCGCCAATAAGAACTGTTATCAGGCGCTCTGCCTTTTTGCTCTCGCCGCTCGCATAAAAAGGCGGCAAAGCGCACAAGATCACATATAGCCCGGGAAGGGAATACAGGATCGATAGTCCAAGCCCCCCATCAACCGCAGTGTTTTGCGTAAGAATCAACTGAACCCAAACGGCAATTATCACTGAGCAGGTTGTCGATAAAAGAAGACTAGAAATATAGCACGCAACAAAGTCCCGTCGCATTCGAACAGAGAAATCCGCGAACTCTCTTCGCCGCGTGGAAACAATAAGGTACACAGAAATTGCAATAGAACCAATCAGAGAAAACAGCGGAACAACCAGCAATTCAAGCTTATTACCCCATCGATCAACCACACCCCCACTCCAATGAGCGGGAATTGTATCAGGGAGGACTGACCAAGCCGCCCATAGAATCAGAAATGGAAGAATAGAGAGGATGAAAGATGATAACACTGCAGTAATTTTTTTTGAGGCTCTCATCGATTCCGCATCTCCTTGCGCGCCCACATTCCACTCCGCCTTAAATCAAGTATACGTTTTGAGACCGGCAAGCTGATGCCGGCTCGAGGACAGCGGCCCGGTGCACCGGGCCGATCGATAGCGGTCTCAGGTTCACAGCGCAGTTTCTCAGGGCTCGCATATATAGGAAGACTTGATCGGCAATCGATTTTAATGAAGTCGACAGCGCATGTCAGAGCTTTCAGCAAACCGCAGGTAAATCCGTATACCAAAAATTGGTACACGGATTTACCTGCGATGTTCATGCTTGGTCAAAAGCCTATCAAGCGATATATCCATTATTTTAATGCGCGCGCCTGAGCTTTTGACTGAGGTGGCAGTCCGACCGCCGGCAGGCGGCCACGCTATATCCACAGGCCACGCCTACTCCCCGTGCCCGGCTACGTCGACGACCCAGTGCTGCCCGTCGAGTTCCTGCCGCAGAGCTACATCAGGGACGTCTTATTTGGGGACGACCACATGGAACCCCGGGAGATCAAGCTGTACGGCTGATCCATCCGTCAACAACATGTCAAAGCCCCAAAACCCAACAGGATCGCGAACGAGGGGATGAATTGACCGCCCGGGTATTTGCGCCAGGGCGGTCAATTTTATCAACCATGGGTGCGATTCTGTGAGGCCATTTTTCTGGCATCCGCCGTTTGCTCCGGTCTCAACGCACCCATCGACCGTTCAGTAATCTTTGCGAACGCGACCACGTGCGCATTTGTCGAACAATCAAATGTCCGACAATGTCTGACGGAGCTGTCAGATATTCACGCACGAACAGGCGAGCTTCGCGAGCGATTGTAGGCAACTAGTAGCCCCAGCTGCGTCTTTGGCGCAGGTTCGACGTCTGACATCTTGAATGTCTAACGTTGAACGAAGCTGGTTGATAACAAGCGGGTGGAATAAACATGGAGCCCGACACCTCTCGCGCAATCGGCGCGCGGCAAGGGTCTGGCCCATCTCATATGTTGCCAACGCTAACGGTGAACCTGAGCGCCCGGGCACATTCTTTGTTGGCTGAAACCGGCATAGCAACTAGCGGAAGGCATCATCGAAGGAGTGTGCTGGAAAGCGCCCGTCTTCTTAACTGTTAGAAATGCAGGTTAATAATCTATGTGGTCAATATAATACCGTTGAACCCGCGTATCGATACCGCTCAGCCATTCGCCTCGCCCCCGTCGCACGTATCTTCATCCGGTCTGTTACTTTTAATCTAACAATTCTTTGAGGAACGTAGGTGCTTCTAAATGTACTGTCGACTTCTTCTCAAACTAATCCTAAGAGACAAGGCCGTATGGATTTGTACGCTCGTTCTCGCTGCAGCCTTTTCCGTCCCCATTGCGTTCAATTCACCCATCTACGGGCCCTTCTTTATGAAACAGGGCATGCAGAGCTTTGTCGACGCATTCAATACGCGCGCGCCCCAGGCCAGCGGCACAGACCTATCTCCAGAGCAGCAAAATGACGCGGAGCTTGCAAGATACGCGAACGCCGCCCTTGCCGCTCAAACCGACGCCGCCTTTCTCGATTCTGCCGAGAGCTACTACGCGCTCATGGGCGAAGGCTTCCAATCCGGGTCCATCGTGGGAGACCAAGAGACCAATGACGCAGCGCTCGCATATTGCCGTGCTCTGAGCAGTTCCGGCATCACGCACATTCCAGCCTCCGCAAGCGATCTGCCATTCCTTTCCTTCCTGCCTTACGCCATTGCCATGGTGCCGTCTTTCCTTCCCTTCATCCCCTTCCTTCTCTCGTCGATACTCCTGCTCGGGGCCACAAGGCCTGCGACCCTGGCGGCGAAGGCGCCCGTGCCCAAATTCCGGCGCCTTATCCAGATCGTGTTTTCGATAATCGCCGCGGGGACCGCGATGCTCCTCGCCGGCCTCGCACCCGGGGGCATTTACGCCTTGGCCCTAAACGGCTTCGGGCAAATTGGGTACCCGATCGCCTTCTTCCATGACGGCGCGCTTGCCACCACGACTGCGGGAAACGTCTTCACAGCCCTGCTTATCGCGCTTCTTGCGGGCGGAACCTTGATATCCGTTTGTTCCGCCGTCCTATCGACCGCAACGAGGCGCGTCCTCGCGGGCCCCCTTACCTCCGCGCTGCTTGTCGCGGCCCCGGCATTCCCGTTGCTGTCCGATTCGGCACTGGAGCATAACGCCGCGCTCAATCTCCTGCCGCTGGCCGTGTTCTCGCCTATCGAGGCAACGGGTTACGTAGGATGCTTCCCGGCAGAATTCATTGGCTCCGGTTCAGGCAGCGCATCGATGCTTGCCGTGGCCCTGGCATACGTCGCGGTCTTTTTTGCGGTCGGCGCCGTTGCGGCACGTTCCCCCAAACAGCCTGGACCCGCGAAAAAGCACCATGGGCTCGAGCTTCTGGACGCGAGCGTGGGATACGGGAGCACGACGATACTTTCAATCGGGTCGCTTTTCCTGAGCCCGGGAACGGCGGCGGGCCTCGTTGCTCCCAACGGCTCGGGGAAAACCACCCTTCTTGAAGCGCTGTCGGGCCAATTTCCCACCCGCATCCGCTCGGGAAGCCTGGCGGCAGACGGAATCTGCCAACGTCGATCAGCCGAATTTGCGGAACTCGTCTACCTGAGCTCTTCGGGCAGCGCGGATCTCTATCCCACGCTATCGGCCATCGAGCACCTTGCTTTCGTTAGGGAGGCGTGGAAATCGGCCGCCGACATCGACCCGCTCTGCGACTCCCTCGGAATCTCCCCATATCTCGACAAGCCGACCCGTAAACTCTCGACAGGAATGAAGCAGCAGGTAAAGCTTGCCATGGCGATAGCGACCGATTGCCCGTACCTCATCCTCGATGAACCGCTGAACGGCCTCGATCCGGGAAAGCGGAAAACCTCCTGCGACGCGATGCGCAGCGAGGTGGCGCGGGGACGAAGCGTGCTCATTTCAAGCCATCTGCTCGACGACCTGGCAGACCTCACCAACTCGTTCTACTTCATCGAGGCCGGCACGCTCGTGGAAAAGATCAAGTCGTCCTCGCAGACGCTCAAGCAGGAATACCTCGATACATACGAGCGAGGTGAATGACATGATAGGAAAGAGCTATGCAAAGATAGCGATTGTTGGCTTTGTACTTTGTCTTGCAATGGTGCTATGTGCATCATTTGCGAGGTATAGGTCCGAGCAGCCGTTCATCGATGGCGCTGAAAATGGGTTTGGCATAGACGGGATGTATGTCAACGATGGCGCGACCAGGCCGTCTATGGCGATTCTTGCAGGCGAAGACATGGAATGGCAAATCTGTAATGACGATGGCTCTTGTCTGAGTGGTCGTTTGGCCGCAACGAGCGACCCGAATTCGTTCGATCTTCTCGACAATGATGGATCGGATTGCGGTTTAGTTCACCTGTCGTATGCATCACGAGATGGGATGGACGGCATTCTCTACGTCTCCCACGAGTCTGGCGATTTCAAGATGCGCAGGACTAACCGAGTGCCGGCTTTTTTCGAGGAGTGAGAATTCCCGGCGGCCTGCCGATCAGGCCGCCGGGGTATTGAATCCCGCATTCATCCGTACACACACGGATGAATGCGGGAAGTGTCCGGATGAAGTTGATAATCAAGGAAACAAAGCCGTTCTGCCTGGGACGGCTTTGGCTTGGACTTTAACTACAACATCGCAATCGACACTTATCAGCTCACGCAACGCGCATGGCCAAATCTCGGACGCTGGTGCATGGAGGACCTTCGAGATTTACTGGACATCCAAAACGACGACGCACACCGCGTGCTCGCCGACTGCGAAGACGAGATGGCTGTCTACAATGCGATCAGAAACGGCGTGAAGTCCGGAGAGCTTTCTGTGGAACCGCCGCGCCGTCGCGCGAGCCGACCGGGCAACCCGGGCAATCTGGTCCCGGCTCTCCCGGTCGTATTCCTACGATATCGCCCCTAGATCACCAATGTGTCAGATAAAGAATGAGGCAATGGCTATGATCACGCCTACGGCAGATGCGGCGACTGCGCCTTTTTTCCTCTCCTTTAGTCCGACGAATAGGGTTGCCGTAAAGTAAAGGGCGGAAATGCAGGCTATGGCAAGCGAAACGAGTTCCTTGGGCGGTTTCAGCAAAAGGTCGCTAGCAAAGAGTAATGCAAGCAGGGCAAAGCCGATTGTGGTCAAGTATCTCGATTGATTTTGCGACTGCATGGCAACTGCCTTTCAGAACATGCAAGTGAAAAGTCGGTACGATCTCATTGCGGTTGCAAACAAGCCGCCGCCAGGACCGGTTGTCACGAGACCGGCGATAACTTCAGCGGTGCCAGCAAGGTAGGGATCGCGCAGGCAAGCCTCCTCCTTCGCGTTCAGCTTGACCTTGTGAGGGACGGTGCGGTTATTTGCAAATCCGTGAGAATCGCACCACGCCTTGGAATATGAATCCGTGCAGCGTCCGCGCTCAAAAAGGGATATATCGTATTTTTCGTCGTAGTTGTCTCCGACGTAGATCTCGCTGCTCTCGGCGGGAGACCCCTCGTCGGCATAGGCTGCCGCAACGGGCACAAATGGTGTCATGACAAAGGAGAGGCAAAGAGCTGCTGAGACGATGGAGGACAGGCATTTCTTCATGGCTGGCTCCTTAATCTGGCCTTTGATAGTTACTTGATGTCGCCTCCTTCCGCTTTATATCCGTTGTATTTGGCGTATTTCTTTAATAAGGCAAGGGGTTCTTCCTCTCCTTCGGATAAGCCGATGATGTTTCCTTGATCATCCAGTATGAATACGGACGGAATATGCTCAAGTTCATATTGGTCATACACGGTCTTATCTTAATCTATGTATATGGGAAAGTCTCCTTCATGGACCGAGGCTTCTTCAATTGTGCTGTCCTCGGAAACAGTGAAAAGGTTCTTCCTTAAGGCTGCGAAATTATCAAGTTGTTGCATATCTTCTATGAGAGATTCGCAGTGCTGACACCACGATGCCCAGAACATCAAGATGTTTTCCTCATTAGGTTTTAGCTTGTCAAAATAATTGACGTTTCGGCCGAGGCTGAAATCTTGACCCTTTTTAATGGACAAAGATGAGGGATAAGCATCGTGTTGCGGTTTGATATTGGCGGCGATTAAGACGGCGAAACACACCAGAGCCGCCAAAGTCAGTAAGGCGATAACGCATTTTCTCGGTTTCCATTTCATAACAGATTCCTCTCTCATGGTGAAACGCATACGTTTTGAAACGGGATACCGCTTCGATTCGTTCCGGACGCGGATGTGGACGTAACTGGTCTCGGTGCCAAGTGCGATTTCAGTGCTGTATATGACTTAACGGGAATGTCCGAGCAGTGCCGGAGTCTCCATCTGGATTGTTCCGACTGGAACATCAGCCCGAATACACTGCATAGCGACTCCGACAAGAAAGTCCCCGGCGTAATCCTTCCCAAGGCATGGCAATAGTCAAGATGCCGCAGCGGCAAGACAAAGACAGATTCCCGCGATAACCCTACGCTCAGCTCGTTTCTATTCACCCTGAGCGAAGGGAGTGTCGCATATGCATGCAGCGGCGCAGAACCTCCGGGGGGGGGGGGGTATCTCCTAGAGGTATCCGCCTCCGGAGGCCAAGGAATTATCGAGTACGTCCTGATCATCGCGGTCATCGGCCTGGTGATCGTGTTCGCGGGACCCGGCGTGGCCGGAGCCATCCGCAACCAGTTCAACCTGGTCGGCAACACGGTGAACAATGGGACGGTTGGCGGCGTCGAGGGAGGCGCATCCGGCGGAGGGTCTGCAGGTACCGATTCCGCGACCGTCCAGGCGGCTATCGCCAAGGACGCGAAGGACTGGACCCTCGAAGAGCAGAAGGCCGTGGCCGAGGACATCGCCGCGAAGGGCGAGGCATCGTCCGCCTTCGCCAAGGCGGAGGCCGCGATGAATGCAGGGACGAAGTTCTCGATGAAGCTCACCGATGGTCAGACGCTCGAGTACAAGATTATCGGCATCAACCACGATGACTTGGCCGATGGTAGCGGCAAGGCGGGCCTGACGTTCCTCGCCACCTCGACGGGTATCAAATCTCGCGTGAACGCCACCAACACCAATGCCGGTGGCTGGGAGAAGTCGGAACTCCGCGCGAAGATGAACTCCGGCGAGATCTGGAACCTGATGCCCTCCGATTTCCAATCCAAGGTGAAGCCGGTCAGGAACCTGACGAACAACGTTGATGGAACCGACAAGAATGCCGCCGTGACGGCGACCTCGGACAAGCTGTTCATGCTCAGTAATTCCGAAATCGTCGAGACCCCTTATAGCGGCTGGTCTGGTTATTCTTGGATCGGAAACGAAGGAACCCAGTACGAGGCCTTCAAGGGTAAGGTGACGAACAATTATTCGGGTAACGATTGCCTGAGTGTTGGCGTCGCTTGGTGGGAGCGTTCCTTGAATCCGAGCGCCTCTGCGCTCTTCCTCTATGTCAACAGCAACGGCGATCCGTCGTACAACTACGGCGCGACGAACTCGAATCGCGTCTGCCCAGCTTGGTGCTTCTAGATTCATCTGTTAAGCCCGCACGGCCTGTGCGGGCTTTTCTTTTGGCGGTTACTCGAACGGTTTGATGTTTGTGGCATAGGTTATCGGTTTGAGGAGAAATGGGGTCATACAGCGGCTCTCAGGGCGCCTGCCGCACTCCCCCCCGCCATTGCCTCTGCGGCGTCCTCGTATAGAGCCCATCCTCCTTGGCGTTTCGTTGCAACACCCCACTCGTCCACCGATCAAGTGAACTGCTGGAATAAAGACAGCGACACGCCTGTTCGTTACAGTTGCTATATCTATATAAATCGCCGCGATAAATACAGCCCGTACTCGACTGTATACCAGCTACGCGTATGTAGAATCATATCGCGTTAATAAATCGGCTCAAGCGCGTGTAAAACGCGCAAGTAACCGTAAAAGTCGATTATCGCGCAGGTAGATTTTTGGCACCCTGTTGCTTAATCAAAATTAAGCAATTGCTTAAAACAAAAAAGGTCAGGCACTAGGTGCCTGACCTGCAAACTTCTGGTCGGGACGACTGGATTCGAACCAGCGACCCCTTGACCCCCAGTCAAGTGCGCTACCAAGCTGCGCCACGTCCCGAAGCTTTAATTTGTTGCTCTGCTCTCGCTCGCAACAGGGAGTATATTAACCCGAAACTTTGCCCTTGTGCAAGAACTTTTTTACAAATTTTGAAGCAAGTCCAAAATTGTATCTGCGAGCTGGGGTTTTGTGAGTACGGGAAGTTCTTGCGTGCCCGCTGTGCTCACAATCCAGGCCTTGTTGGTATCGGTCCCAAAGCCCGAATCGGCGCGCGAGACATCGTTGGCGATAATGGCATCGCAGCCCTTGCGGGCTAATTTGCGCTCGGCGTACTCGACAACGTTATCGGTCTCGGCCGCAAATCCGATCACGCATCGCTCGCCCTTCTGACGCGAGAGCTCGGCCAGGATGTCATCGGTTTCGACGAGCTCGATGCGATCCAGGCGCTCGTTGGCCTTTTTGAGCTTATGGTTGGCAGGGGCCGCGGGGGTGTAGTCGGCGACAGCAGCCGCGCAAATGGCTGCATCGGCCGTCTGGAAGGCGCTCAGCGCTGCCTGCAGCATCTCTGCGGCGGTCTGCACGCGTACGCACTCCACGCCGCGTGGAACATCGAGCGATGTCGGCCCCAGCACAAGCGTGACCGCAGCACCGCGGCGAGCGGCCTCCCCCGCCAGGGCGATGCCCATCTTGCCTGACGAACGGTTGCCGATGAAGCGCACGGGATCGATCGGCTCATGCGTAGGACCGGCGGTGATCACGATGCGCTTGCCTGCAAGGTCTTGGGGCACGGGATTGAGCACCTCGCAGATGGCCTCGACGATGTCCTCGGGCTCGCTCATGCGTCCCGTGTCAACGTCGCCACAGGCAAGGTAGCCACTACCGGGGCCAACCACGTGAACGCCGCGCTCGCGCAGCGTGGCCATATTGGCCTGCGTCGCCGGCGCCTTCCACATGCCGTTGTTCATAGCAGGTGCGATCACGATCGGTCGCGGCGTGGCAAGCAGTGTGGTGGAAATAAGGTCATCGGCGACGCCGTTGGCCATCTTGGCGATGATATTGGCCGTTGCGGGCGCCACGACCACCAGATCGGGCTCCTGCGCCAACGAGATATGGTGGATGGGGTCGGAGGGGTCGTCGAACAGGCCCACAGCGACCGGCTCGCCCGTAAGCGCGCGGAAGGTGAGCGGGCCCACAAACTCGGCGGCATGCTCGCTCATAACGACCTTCACGCGGGCGCCGCGCTTTTGCAGCAGGCGCACGATGCTACACGACTTATAGGCGGCGATCCCGCCGGTAATGCCCAGCAGGATCGTTTTTCCCTCAAGTTGCATTGAATTGTTGGGTGCCGCCATCGTTTAAGCTTCCTTGCTGGGGAGCACGAGCAGGCGGTGGCAGTACGGGCAGTGCGTAATCTCACTGCCGTCGTGGTTGAGGTCACTCATGGACGACGCCTGCAGCGCGGTGTGGCAGACCGTGGGGATGTTGCCCTTGATGGTCTCGACGGCAAGGCCGCGGAACTGCTTGAGCAAACGCTCATAATCGCTGAGCACGTCGGTCGGCAGCGTGGCGGCAAGCGCGGTGCGCTCTTTGGTGGCGGCATCGATCTGAGCCTGCAGATCGGCAGCCTTTGCGCGGGCGGCCTTGGTATCGGCCTTTACACCCTCCTCGAACTTGGCGATGATGGCCTGCGCGCGAGCCTCGCGGTCAAGCGCCTCTTTGTGGGCGACAACGACGTCCTTGCGGGTGTGCTCAATCTTGTCCAGACGCTTGGCCAGGGTGGCGAGTTCATTCTCCAGGTCCTGAACCTCGCGATAGTCGGAGCCGTCGACGTGGCGCTTCTTGGCGGCCTCGATGGCGTTGTTGGTCTGAATCTCGGTGGTGTTGAGATCGTCGAGCTCAATGTCCAGATCCTTGCGCTGAGCATAGAGCTTGGTCATCTCGGACTTAAGCTTTACATAGGTCTTGCGCTTGGAAGCGAGCTCCTTGAGCTCCGGCATATTGGCAAGTTCGCTCTTGTTGCGGGCGAGCTCCAAATCGATCTGTTGCAGCTTGAGTAGCGTAGCGCCGGCGCTCATAAGTTCTCTCCTTTTGTCACAGTCCACCATTGGCAAGGGTTCAGTATTTTAATCGCATGACGGGGGTCGACCCCGGCGTCAACTGCAGAGTTCATCAATATATCAACGAACGGCTCCTCGGAGCGGTCGTGTCCGAGCAAGATCACCGGCAGCCCGCGCAAGGCAAGGTCTTGCGCCACGTGGTAGCCCGCCTCGCCCGTCACGACAACATCTGCGCCCGCGGCGATGGCGAGCTCTCCGAAGTCGCCCAGGGAGCCGCCCAAAATGGCGACGGTGCGGCACGGGCGATCGGCTTTGCCCCACACACGCGGGTCGCTGCCAAAGGCCGTGGCGGCGCGTGTGACAAGGTCGCGCAGGCTGCAGGGGGCGCTGAGTGTTGCAAGCGCGCCCAGACCGGTCGCCTCGGGGTCGTCAACGTGCTCCAGCGAGCTCACGGGCGCGACGCCCAGCAACTCACTCAGGCGAACGCGCGCTTCGTGCGAGCGGTCCAGGTTGGTATGGAGCGAGATGACGCTCACGCCGCAACGGGCCGCCTCGTACAGCGCGGCGCTGCACTGGGGACGCGCGGAATCAGCCGGACAAAAGGCCTCGGGCGCCTTGATGTAGACGGGATGATGCGTCAGCAGCACGTTGGCGCCGGCCTCGAGAGCGCGGTGCACGTTGGCCTCGGTCGCGTCGAGTGCGCAGGCCACGCCGGTAATCTCGGCAGCGGGATCTCCCACGGAGAGCCCTACATGATCCCAGCCCTCGGCGTTCGCTTTGGGATAGCGTGCCAGCAGCGCGTGCTCAAGCTCGGCGACGATCATGCGGCACCTGCGATCGAGAGCAGCGTATGAGCGAACTCATCCAGGTCGGCAGGGTTCACGCGGTCATCGAACGAGATGCGCAGCGCGCCCAGCGCCTGCTCGCGACCGATGCCCATCGCGCTCAAAACGTGGCTGGGGTCCATACTGCCGCTCGAGCACGCCGAGCCTGCAGATACCTCAAAGCCGGCGGCGTCGAGCTTGATGATGAGCTCCTCGGAGTCCATGCCGTCAATGTAGATCGACACCATGCCCGGCAGGCGATCGGCCTGTGCGTAGTCGCCCATGGTGGCATGAATACGCGGATGAGCCGTAAGCGTGGCGTAGAGCTTGTCGGATAAGGCCTGCAGCGTTGTGCGCTCCTGGGCAACATTCGGCAACAGCGCGGAAGCGGCAGCGGCAAAAGCCAGCTGCGTGCGCAGATCTTGCGTACCGGCGCGACGGCCGGCTTCCTGTCCACCGCCAAAGATGCGTGGACGCAGCGGCGTACGGTTCTTAAGGTAGAGTGCGCCAGATGCCACGGGGCCACCGATCTTGTGCGCGGCAACAGTCATGGCGTCAACTCCCAGCTCGGTGACATCGAGCGGAATATGCAGATAGCCCTGGATGGCATCGGTGTGGAACAGGGCGCCGGCGGCGTGTGCGGCAGCGGCAAGCTCGCGGATGGGCTGCACCACGCCGGTCTCGTTGTTGGCAACCATGATGCTCACGAGCGCCACGTCGTCGCCTAGCAGATCGACAAGCGTGGCAGGCTCAATGTAGCCCGCGCGGCAGGGCTGCACCAGGTCGACGGAAAAGCCGGCGGCGCGCAGCAGCGGCAGGTTGTCCAGAATCGAATCGTGCTCGATGGCAGATACGATCACGCGGTTATGCTTGCGGTCGCGCTGACGGGCGCCCTCGGCAAGACCGAGCAGTGCCAACTGGTTGGCCTCGGTGCCGCCGTTGGTCAGGACGATCTCGGACGGGCGGACGCGCGTGCCAAAGCTGCGGGCGATCTCGCGACGGGCGACTTCCAGGCGCGCGGCGGCCTTGCGGCCGAGCGAGTGCAGCGAGTTGGGGTTGACGCCGGCAAGTTCGCTATCGTCGTACTCACGCTGCGCAAGACGCGCCTCGGCGCGCATAGGCGTCGAGGCGGCGTAGTCAAGATTCACGGGTATGCGGTTTTGACCTGCGGTCATAAGGGTTTATGCCTCCTGTGCTGCCTCGTTGCCCAGCTTCTGCAGCAGCGCAACCTCGGCGGCGGGATCTTCTGACTTAAATACGGCGGAGCCGGCCACGAGCACGTTGGCGCCGGCCTTGACGACATCGGCAATGTTCTTGGAAGAAATACCGCCGTCGACCTCGATCAGGGGCGACACGCCGTGACGCTCGCACATGGCCTTGAGCTCGTGCAGTTTGGCAATGGTACCGGGAATAAAGCTCTGGCCGCCAAAGCCGGGGTTCACGCTCATGAGCAGCACCATGTCGACAACATCGATGATGCTCTCGAGTACGCACACGGGAGTGGCGGGGTTGAGCACCACGCCGGCCTTGACGCCGCGCTGCTGCAGATGCGTGAGCGTGCGGTGCAGGTGCGTGGAGGCCTCGTAGTGCACGGTGATCATGTCGGCACCGGCTTCGGCGTACCAATCGACCGTCTCGTCGGGGTTCGACACCATCAGGTGCGCGTCGACTGGCACATCGGTGGAGCGCTTGACGGCCTTGAGGATGTCGACGCCAAAGGTGAGGTTGCCGGTAAAGTGGCCGTCCATAACGTCAAAGTGCACGTAGTCGGCACCGGCGATTTTGTCGAGCTCGCCCTTGAGGTTGGCCATATCGGCCGAAAGGACAGACGGAGCGATTTTAATGGAACCCATGGTAGAAGCCTTTCTGCGCTAGTCGGTGAGTCCGTAGAACTCTTGAGAGGGGACGCGATCGGTAAGAATCTCGAGCGCCCTATCCAAAGTAACACCGTTGTAGAGCGTTTGCTCCACGGCAAAGGTGAGCGGAATGTCTACGCCCAGTGAACGGGCGAGCTCGCTGACGCTGCGGGCGGCGACGGCGCCTTCCACCACCATATGCGTGCGCGTCTGGTACTCGTCGAGCGACACGCCGTGGGCAAACTCGTAGCCAAAGGTGCGGTTGCGCGAATGCTCAGAGGTGCAGGTGGCGATAAGGTCGCCCATGCCGGCAAGTCCCATGCAGGTCATGGCCTGGCCTCCGCGGGCGTGCACCAGGCGGCTGATCTCGGCCAGACCGCGCGTCATGATGAGGGCGAGCGTGTTGTCGCCCGCGCCCGAACCGGCGGAGATGCCGCACACGATGGCGATGACGTTTTTCATGGCGCCGCAGACCTCGACACCAGTCATGTCCTGCGACAGGTAGATGCGGAAGGCCGTGGACAGCAGCAGGTCCTTAAAGGTCTCCCCCACCTGCTGATCTTCACTGGCGATGACGGCGGCCGAAAGCCCGCCACGGCAGATTTCCTCGGCATGGTTGGGGCCCGAGAGCGCCGCCACGCGCGACTCGTTGCCGATCTCGCTGGCGATGACCTCGCTCATGAGTAGGCCGGACTCGGGCTCAATACCCTTGGTGAGGCACAGAACCGGCGTCTCGTCCGCGATGAACGGCACCGCCTGGTGGCAGACGTCACGCAGGTGTGTCGAAGGCACGGCAAAGATGATGGCCTCGGCGCCGTCGAGCGCCTGGGCCAAGTCCGTCGTGGCGACAACGTTTTCCGGCAGCACGTAGTCCACCAGATAGCGGGGATTGCGGTGCTCGCCGTTAATGCCGGCGGCCGTCTGCTCGCTGTGGGCCCACATGGTCACGCGCTCGGCTCGCGCGGCGGCAAGGCCGGCGACGGCGGTTCCCCAGGAGCCGGAGCCAATCAGCGCAACATTCATGACTCTCTCCTACTTATCGTCGGGCTCGGTGACGCGCTTGGTAAACGAGAGCTTGGACTCCTTACCGGCCATGAGCTTTTGGATATTCGAGCGATGGGCCCACACCACGGTGATGCCAATCATCGCCATGCAAAACTTGAGGCCCAGGCTGCTGTACGGAAAGACCGCGCAGGCAGCGATGGGAAGACCGATAGCGGCGGCAAGTGAGCCCACCGACACGTACTTGGTGATGGCGACGGCCACGATAAACATGCCCAGCAGTGACAGGCCAATGGGCCAGTACCAGGCGAGGATCACACCCAAGCCCACGGCGATACCTTTGCCTCCGTGAAAGTTGAGGTAGGGCGAGAAGATGTGGCCCCATACGGCCGCCAGGCAGATGACGCCGAGCATCCAATCGCCGGCAGCACCGGGAGCCATAATGCTCGGAGGAAAGCCATAGCCCACACTCGCGATGAGCGGACGGGCGATAAGGACGCAGATGGCGCCCTTAAGGCAGTCGAGCAGCAGGGTGAGCGCGGCGACCTTGGGGCCGGCCACACGCAGAGCGTTGGTGGTGCCGATGTTGCCGGAGCCCGCCTTGCGAATGTCGGTGTGGTTGAACACGCGGCCCAGGATCAGGCCAAACGGAATCGCTCCGATAAAGAACGAAACCACGGCGCAGATGGCGGTCAGCAGGATCGGATTAAGCATCCTTTTGCTCCTTCTTCCTAAAGAAGAGTCGAATGGGCGTGCCGGCAAAGTCGAAGGTCGAGCGCATGCGGTTCTCAACGTAGCGCTGGTAGGTGTCGTTGACCAGGTCGCTGTGGTTGACGAAGAACGTGAACGTCGGCGGGTTGACGCCCGTCTGGGTCACGTAGTGCATGCGCAGGCGGCGCTTGCCGTCCACCACGGTGTGGCCGAACTCGCGCAGGTCGGTGAGGAACGTGTTGAGGCGCGAAGTGGAGATCTTTTGCGAGCGCGTCTTTTCGGCCGCGTCGACCATTGCCCAGATCTTCTCGACGCTGCGGCCGGTAAGGGCGGAGATGCGCAGGTACTGGGCCCAGGGAGCCATGACGCCCAGGCGGCGGTCGACGGTCTCCATGCAGGCCTCGCGCTTGCGGTCATCATCGAGCAGGTCCCACTTGTTGAGCAGCACCACGATGGCGCAGCCGCGCTCGATGGCAAGACCCATGACCTTCTGGTCCTGCTCGGTGACGCCCACGGAGGCGTCGACGACGAGCAGCGCCACGTCGGCGCGGTCGATGGCGCGCAGGCCGCGAACCATGGAGTAGTACTCGATGTTCTCGTACACGGTGCTCTTCTTGCGAATACCCGCGGTGTCGACCATACGGTAGTGCTTGCCGTTGCGCTCGACGACCGTGTCGATGGCGTCGCGCGTGGTGCCGGCGATGTTCGAGACGATGGAGCGGTCGGCGCCCAGGATGCGGTTGAACAGCGACGACTTACCGGCATTGGGGCGGCCGATGATGGCGACGTTCAGGGCGTCGGGGAACTCGTCGGCGACTTCGTCCTCTTCCTCAGGAAGCAGGGCCACGATGTCGTCGAGCAGGTCACCGGTGCCGTGGCCGTGCAGCGCCGAGAGCGGCGTGGGCTCGCCGATACCGAGCGAATAGAACTCCCAGATGCTGTCGTTCTCGCGATCGGGGTTGTCGAGCTTGTTCACCAGCAGAAAGACCGGCTTGTCGCAGCGCTTGAGCATGCGGGCGACCGACTCGTCCTCCTCGGTGACGCCGGTGCGGCCGTCGACCACAAACAGGATGACGGCGGCTTCCTCGGCGGCGGCGAGCGCCTGGTCGCGGATGGACGTGGCGAAGACGTCGTCGCTCTTGAGCGGCTCGATACCGCCCGTGTCGACGATGGTGAACTCGCGACCGTTCCAGTCGGCCGTGTGATACGAACGGTCGCGCGTGACGCCGCGGGACTCGTGGACGATGGCGTCCGAGGTCTGGGCCAGGCGGTTAACGAGCGTGGACTTGCCCACGTTGGGGCGTCCGACGACGGCGACGATAGGTTTCATCTGCTCTCCTTTAATGGGTAGGGTCAGTGGAATTAGTAGAGACGGCAGGCGCAATGCCAAGGATGTGCTCCAGGGTATCGAGCAGCTCATGCGGCATGGTCGACACCACATGAACCTCGGCGCCGCGAACTTCAAGGCTTGCGAGTAAATCGTCACGATGATACTCGTCAAGCGTCATGCCGTCAGCGTTGAACATGAGCTTAGGCACAAAGAGCATAACCCCCGACAGGTCCTGCGGCAGCTGCTCCAGGATGTCGCTCGCGACGATGAGGCCGGTCACGTCCACGTTGCCGCCAAAGTAGCGGTTCTTGATGGCCGTGACGGTGCCGGCGAGGCCCTGCGGCGACTCCACGAAGCGAGCCACCGTATCGCGCGCGCTGGCGCCCGAGAGGCACAGCAGGCGCTGGTCTCGGGCGGTGATGGCTTCGCGAACGCGGGCCAGTCGCTCGGCATCGGTAGCCAGCACGTCGTCGGTCTCGTCCAGATACGAGCGGATCATGCCGATGCCGTCGTAGTACTGCGGGTAACCGTCGTAAAAGTCTGCCTCGGGAGGATCGATGCCGGCGTCCAGATAGAACTCGTCGCTCATCTGGAAGGTGTGGCGGCCAAAGCGCTCATAGGCGCGGTCCTGGAACGGTCGGATCATGGCGATGGTCTCGCGCGCCAGCTCGGGCTTGTCGCTGTATGACCAGCTAAAGCGGTTTTGGTGCTTGGTAAAACCGAGCGGCACAATGCCCAGGCTTGTGATTTGCTCGTGCTCCTCGCAAAAGCGCAGGGTCTTTTCTAGCTCCTCGCCGTCGTTCATGCCGGGGCACAACACAATCTGCGCGTGAATCTCTATGCCGGCGGCCATGATGGCTTCGAGTACGTCCATGCCGCGTTGGGCGTTGCGGCCCATCATGCGGCGGCGCACATCGGGGCTCACGGCGTGGACCGACACGTTCATGGGGCTCATGTTGCGCTGGATGACGTTTTGAACATCTTCGTCGGAGAGGTTCGTGAGCGTGACAAAGTTGCCCTGCAAAAAGCTTAGGCGATAGTCGTCGTCGCGAATGTAGAGCGTGGAACGGCCGCCCTTGGGCAGCATGGTCATAAAGCAGAATACGCAGGCGTTCACACAGGTGCGCATGCCATCAAAGATGGGGCCATCGAACTCCAAACCCCAGTCCTCGCCGGGAAAGCGATCGAGCTCGACGGGGGTGACGGTGCCGTCGCGCGGGTCGAATACCTCCAACTCGACGGTGTCGTCGTCGGCCTCCCAGAGCCACACGATCATATCGGTAAGTCGTTCACCGTTGACCGTGAGCACGCGCATGCCCGGCTCGATACCCACATCCCACGCGGGCGATTCGGGACGCACGTTCTTTACGAGCGCGCCCTCACCCGGCTCGGGGTCGCGGCTGCGCCCGTAATCGGCCACCTCGGCGGCGTATGCGGGTACGGTCTGGTCCATGGTTAGTGGCAAAGCTCCTTGATGCGCGTGACGGCGCGTTCGATGTGTTCTTGTGGGGTGGAGGCTCCGGCGGTGATGCCGATGTGGTGAGCGTCGGTAAACCACGCGGCCTGGAGCTCGGAAGCTTCCTCGATGTGATACGTGCTCTCGCAGGCGTCTGCGCAAATCTGCGCCAGGCGGCGGGTGTTGCCGGAGTTTTTGCCGCCCACGACGACCATGCAGTCGCAGCGGTTGGCAAGTGTGGCTGCTGCCTGTTGACGCTCGCTCGTGGCGGCGCAGATGGTGTTGATCACACGCAGCTCCTGCACGCGCGGGGTGATAGCGGCCACGACCTCGGCCAAGTTCTGTGCGGTCTGGGTGGTCTGCACAACCAGACCCACCTTGCCCTTGAGCGGCAGGGCATCGGCGTCGGCGGCACAGCATACGACCTGCGCGTCATCGCCGGCGTGGCCCAGGATGCCCTCGACTTCGGGGTGGCCCGGCTCGCCCACGACTACCACGTTGTAGCCCTCGCGTACCAAGCGCTCCGCCGCCACGTGGACCTTTTTCACGTAGGGGCAGGTGGCGTCGACCACGTCGAGGCCACGCTCGCGTGCGGCATCGATCACCTGCGGCACCACGCCGTGAGCGCGGATGATCACGGTGCCCGATGCGGCATTATCCAGGTTTTCGGCCAAGCCAACGCCTGCCTCGGAAAGCTCGCGTACAACGATGGGGTTATGGATGAGCGGACCCAAGGTATGGACCTGTGCGCTCTCCCCTGCCTGCGGCGCGGCGGCCAGCGCCATATCGAGCGCGCGCTGTACGCCGTAGCAGGTGCCGGCGTGAGCTGCAATCTCGATGGTAGGCGCGGTTGCCTGGTCGGACGCAGTCGCGGCGGTGTTCGTCACGTTCTCGCTCATGGCTAGAACCTGCCCGGATGCTCTGCGCACAACTCGTCTCGCATGGCGTAGACGCGGTTCATGGCCTCGGACTCAAACCAAGCCAGGCGCTCCGTGCGCTTAAGCCCGGCCGGCGCGTCCGAAAGCGAGATGGCCTTGCCGGCACGAATCCAGCACTTCTTGGGACGCATGAGCTTTTTGCCCGCGGGCGTGATGTCGGACCAGCCGCAGATGGCGAGCGGGTTGACGGGCGCCTTGCCCATCTGAGCGATGAGCGCAAAACCGCCGTGGACCTCAGGCTTGATCTCGCGCGAGCGGATGCGTGTGCCCTCGGGGAAGATCAGGACATCCTCGCCGCGCTGCAGCGCATGCTGGGCGGCGCGCAGACACTTCATGTCGGCGGTGCCGCGCTCGACGGGAATGCCGCCAACGCGGCTAAAGGCCCAGCGCACAATCTTGCTCTTGGCGAACTCGGACTTAAAGATGGGACGAATGCGGCGCCCCCCAAAGAACAGCGCCGTCTCCACGGCCAAGAGCTCGGCCATCGAGGTGTGGTTGCAGATGACCACACTGCCGCGGCCTTCCTGGCGCTCAAACAGCAGATCGGAATCTTCGACCTTCCAACGCCACATGAGCTTGGAGAAAGCCCAAAGGATGGCCATGACTACGACGACGGTGCCGCGGATGAGCGCTGGGAACTCTGCGTAGGGGGCGTTGTAATAGTCCTCGGGCGTCTGCTTAAACAGGCGCATGGGCTACCTCCTTTGGTTGATGAGGTCCTCGATTATCGAGACGACCTCGTCGATGGTGTGGGCGGTGGAGTCGACGTGCACGGCGTCCTCGGCGGGAACGAGCGGCGCGACCTCGCGGCTGCTGTCGAGCTTGTCGCGCTGCTTGAGGGCGTCGAGGGTCTCGTCGACTTCGGCCTCGAGTTGCGCGGGCGTGAGCGGCTGGGCGTCGTTTTGGTGACGCTGCAGCACGCGGCGGCGGGCGCGCTCGCGCGGGTCGGCGGTCAGGAAGACCTTGACCTGCGCGTTAGGGAACACGACGGTTCCGATGTCGCGACCCTCGGCAACGATATCGCGGTCCTCGGCGGCGCGGCGCTGGTGAATGAGCATGGCGGCGCGCACGCCCGGGTAGGCCGAGACCTTGGACACGTTGGCGTCGACCTGCGGGGTACGAATGGCGGCCGAAGCGTCCTGGCCGTCAATGGTCAGGCGCGTATCCTCGCCGGTGCCGTTGGTAAAGCGAATCTCGATCTGCTCGGCGAGAGCGTCGATGGCCGCCTCGTCGTCCAGATCGATGCCGCGGTCGAGCGCGGCGAAGGTGACGGCGCGATACATGGCGCCCGTGTCGAGCTTGTTAAAGCCCAGCTGGCGGGCGATCTCCTTGGCGATGGTGGACTTGCCGGAACCGGCGGGGCCGTCGATGGCGACGATCATGCAATGCTTCCTTTCGATGGTTGACGTGCTGGTATGGTTCGCGGGCGCTGGGGCGCGGCGGGTTGCCTAGCCCGTGTAGCGCTCGCGGTAGGTGTTGCGCTTGGGTGCGGAGCCGTGGCTGCCGTGGTGACGCGTGCGGCTGGCGGGCGCGTCTTGGGGCTTACCGCCGTTGCGCTTGGCGCTCGCCTGCTTGGGCGGGATGCCGCCGGCCTTGAGGATCTGTACCTCGCGGTCGGTGAGCTCGCGCCACGAGCCCTTGGCCACGTCCTTGAGCTCCAGGCCGGCAAAGTTGCAGCGATGCAGGCGGATTACCGGATGGTGAATCTTGCTCAGCATGCGCTTGACCTGGTTCTTGCGCCCCTCGCGGATGATGACCTCCACGGCGGTGGTACCGGGCTTTACGCCTTGCGGAGCCACGGCCTCTGCCTCGCGCGCGTTGATGACGCGGCAGATCGCCGGCTGGCACAGGCCGTCGTCGAGTTCGATGCCGCGGCGGAGTGGTTCTAAGTCGCGATCGGTCAGGTGGCCGTCCACGAGCGCCTGGTAGGTCTTATAGACATGCTTGCTGGGGTGCAGCAGATCCTGCGACAGGTCGCCATCGGTGGTAAAGAGCAAAAGACCCGTGGTGTCGCGGTCCAGGCGGCCCACCGGGAACAGACCCGGAAATCGGTCGCGGGGGACCAGGTCGGCCACGCAAGCGCGCTCCTGCGGGTCGCTCATGGTGGTGAGGTAGCCGGTCGGCTTGTAGAGCATCAGGTACACGGCGCCCTGGTTGAGCTTGACGGGCATGCCGTCGACCTCGATATGGTCGCGGTCGACGTCGACCTTGGTGCCCAGCTCGGTCGCGACCTGGCCGTTGACGGTCACGCGGCCGGCGGTCATCAGGTCCTCCGAGCCGCGGCGACTCGCCACGCCCGCGCGCGCCAAAAAGCGCTGCAGGCGCATGGCGTGCGGATAGACGGGCTGGGCGTCGGTTGCGGGTACTGCGTTGCCCATGGCGTGCGTCTCCCCTACTTCGTTAGTCCTCGTCATGCAAATCCTCCGAGGTCTCGTCCACGACCACGGTTTCCAAGTCCTCGACTGCCTCAACATCGTCAACATCGGTATCGAGCAGTTCGCGCTCTTCGTCCAGGTCATCGGCCTGCTCCTCGAGCGTGGACTGAATGCTGCGGCCGCTCAGGCGCTCGCGGATAAACTGACGCGACTGCTCGTCGGGGGCAAACTGCTCCAGGTCGGGCAGGTCGCGAGTGGAACGCAGACCGAACTTTTCTAAGAATGCGTTGGTCGTGCCGTAGATGATGGCTTGACCGCGCTGGGGGTCGCGGCCGAGCTCGCGCACCAGGCCCTTGTCCACGAGCGACGCGATGACGCCGTCGGAGTTGACGCCGCGGATGCCCTTGACCACCTCGCGCGTCACGGGCTGGTGGTAGGCGATGACGGCCAGGGTTTCGAGCGCCGCCTGCGACAGCTTTTGCGTGTCCCAGCTCAACACATAGGCCTCGACCACGTCGTGGTAGGCAGGGTGCGTGAACAGGCGCCAGCCGCCGGCGACCTCGCGCAGCTGAAAGCCGCGGTTGGCCTCCTCGTACTCAACCTTGAGCTCGGCGAGCAGCGACGCGCACTCGCCGGGGGCGATATCCAGTGCGCCGGCGAGCGCGGGCGCACTCACCGGGTCGCTCGACACCAGCAGAAGCGCCTCGAGGGCACCTTTGAGGCTGTTTGCCTCCAGCGTGGAAAGGGTTGACATGGTTGCGGCTCCTATTCGGTGAGCTCGGGGCCCTCGCCGGGCACGTATGCCTCGGCGCCCTCGACTCGGTTGATGCAGATGGTTCCGAAGATCTCGTCCTGGCTCAGCGTAAGCGAGCCGCGCTTGGCGAGCTCGAGCATGGCCAGGAAGGTGACGACGAGCTGCTCGGTGGTGGCTTCGCCGTCCAACAGCTCGCGGAAGGTGCAGGTTTGGTGTGCCATGGTAAAGCGGTCGACTGAGGCCACGGTCAGGTCGAGCGGCACGCGATGCGGTGCCACGTGCTCGGCCTCCAGCAGGAAGGTCTGGCGCTTGCCGTCCAGGTCGGCACAGATGACGGCGAGACCGCGCAGGGTAATGCCGGCAAGGTAGTCGGGCATAAGCCCCAAGAACTCGGGGTCGGGGCCGGCCACACGCGGGTGCATGCGGCTTTCGGCCTGCATGCGGGCACCGAGGGCCGCGGCCGCGCCTTTAAACTGCTTGTAGGCAATCAGGCGCTGGATCAAGACCTCGCGCAGGGCGTCGCCGTCGAGCGTGCTGAGCTCCTCGAGGTCTTCGTCGAACTCGTCATCGTCGTCATCGACTTTGCGCGGGGCCTCCTGCGGCACCAGAGAGGCGGCCTTGATGTCCAAAAGGGTTGCCGCGACCAGCAAAAAGTCGCTCGCCACGTCCAGGTCCAGCGCCTCGATGCGCTCGGCCTCGGCAAGGTACTGCTCGGCCACCTCGCTGATGGAGATGGCGCCGATATCTACTTTTTGGCGGGTTACCAGCTGCAGCAGCAGGTCGAACGGTCCGCTGTAGACCTGCGTCGACACGCGATACGACATCTTCGACCTCCTTTGACGGCGCCTTCGCGGCGCGGTTTGGGTGCATATTACGACCGTTTTGCACGGTCGACCTGTAAGTTTACCTTAGATGCCGGCGATTGCGAAGTTGAGCAGCTGCTCAGCGAGCGGATACACGGTAACGTCGAAATAGCGGCCGATCACGTCGATGCCGGTCCACATGGGCAGCAGGTACAGAACTAGGATGAGGATGGGCATAGCGTATTGCTGCAGGTGGTAATAGTTGTTGAGCGCCTTGCCTTTGAGGAAGGGCACGATGATCGACGAGCCATCGAGTGGCGGGATCGGGATGAGATTGAAGAACGCAAGCGACAGGTTGACCACGATAAACGTGGCGCCGAAGTTCATGATCTGTGACGCCAGGGCAAAGGACATGCTGGTGTAGAGGTTGCCGTATGCCGCGTGCATGAGGGCGGCCGCGAGGCACGCGAGGGCGATGTTCGACGCGGGGCCGGCCACGCTCACCAAGACCTCGTCGCGCTTGGGGTGTTTGAGGTTGTTGAGGTACACGGGCACGGGTTTGGCGAAGGCGAACACCGGGCCGCCGGCGGCAAGCATGAGCAGCGGCAGGATGATGGTGCCAAACGGGTCGATATGGTTGAGCGGGTTGAGCGAGACGCGTCCTCGCGAACGGGCCGTCTTATCGCCGAGTGCCCAGGCCACGGCGGCGTGCGCGCTTTCGTGGATGACGATGCCCACGATGACGGCGACGGCGCTGGCGAGCAGGTTCATGAGGTAGCTGCTGGACATGGCGATCTCCTAGCGGACGCGGCGCGAGGCGCGCGTGAGCAGGTAGTCGATCACAAACAGGATCACGGCGACGATGGCGTAATCTAGGCGGAACACGCCGCCGAAGGGAGAAGTGATGACGCCGTAGCCGGCGATGGCGCTCGGCAGCGCGCGCGAAAGCTCGACGACAAAGCCGACGATCTGCAGCTTGGCGGTCAGACCGCTAAAGCACAGCAGCACGGTCATCGCGCTCATAAAGATGCCGCAAATGCGGCAGGCGATAGCGATGATGCTCATCGCCACGGCAGCGGCCTTACGAGAGTTCACGCGCGGTCTCCTCTTCGATCTGGGTGGAAAGCTCGAGCCATTCGTCCTCGAGCTTGGGCAGCTCTTGCTTAAGGCCGTTATATTCCCCCAGCGCGGCGTTGAACTTATCCTGATCGGCATAAAGCTCTTCGCTTGCCATCAATTCCATAAGCTCGTCATAGCGGGCGCGCTTTTTGTCGAGCTCGGCCTCGATCTTCTTGAGCTGGTTGCGCACGCCCTTGAGCTTTTTGTTGAGCGCGGCGCGGGCCTGGGCCTCGGCGCGCCTTTGCTCCTTGGTCTTTTTGCCCTCGGCAGGCTTGGGGGCGGCGGCGCCGGGCTGGGTGGAGCTGGTCGGTTTGGCTGCCTTGGTCGCGGCCGGTGTGCTCTCCGTGGACGCCTCGGCGGCGGCGCGGGCTGCGAGGTCCTCGCGTTTGTAGAGGTAGTAGTCGTAGTCGCCGTCGTAGACCGTGACCTTGCCGTCGCGGATGTCGATGATACGGTTGGCCACGGCACGCACCAGGTGCTCATCGTGGCTGATCAGCACGATGGTACCGGGGAAGTTTTGCAGGGCGTTCTCGAGCATGTCCACCGAGTCGATGTCCAAGTGGTTGGTGGGTTCGTCCAGGCACAGGAGTGCCTCGGGGGCCACGAGCATCTTGGCGAGCGCCAGGCGCGCCTTTTCACCGCCGGAAAGGACGCGTACCTGCTTTTCGATTGCGTCGTTGTCGCTAAACAGGAAGGCGCCCAGCAGGCTACGCTGCTGCGGAACGGTCCACTTGGGCGTGACGGTGTCGATTTCTTGCAGGACGGTGTTGGACTCGGTCATGCCCTCGAGCGCGTGCTGGGCATAGTAGGCCACGCCCACGTTGGTGCCCAGGTCGCGCGTGCCGGTAGTGGGCGGCTCCAGGCCGGCGAGGATCTTCATGAGGGTGGACTTGCCGGCGCCGTTGGGACCGACGAGCGCCACGTGCTCGCCGCGGTAGAGCTTGAGGTCGATGTCGCTGTAGATGTGCTTGTTGCCGTAGGACTTGGAGACGCCCTCCAGGCCCACGACCATATCGCCGGAGCGCGGTGGGTCAGGGAACTTAAAGTCGATGTGCTTGTGGCCCTCGGGCAGGATGACGAGCTCCTTTTTGATCTGCTCGATCTTGCGGATGCGCTCCTGAGCCTGGGCAGCCTTGGTGGGCTTGTAGCGGAACTTGTCAACGAAGACCTGCATGTGGGCGATGTCGCGCTCCTGGGCGGCGCGCTTGGCGCGCATCTGCTCAAGGTTGTCCTCGCGCTGCTTGAGGTAGCTGCTGTAGTTGCCGGTGTAGGTGGTCACGCGGCGGTTTTCGAGAGCGGCGACATGGTCGACGCAGGCGTCCATAAAGGCGCGGTCGTGGCTGACGATGAGGACGGCGCCGTCGTAGTTGGCGATAAAGCCACGCAGCCACTGGACGCTTTCGAGGTCCAGGTGGTTAGTGGGCTCGTCTAGAAGCAGCAGGTCGGGATGGCGCAGGAAGAGCTTGGCGAGCGCGATGCGCATCTGCCAGCCGCCCGAGAACTCGGAGCACGGGCGCTCAAAGTCGGTGACCTTAAAGCCCAGGCCGGAAAGGATTTTGCGGGCGTTGCTCTCGAGCTCGTAGCCGCCCAGGTGCTCAAAGCGGTCCTGGACCTGGCCGTACTCGTTAAGGAGTGCGTCAACGTCCTTGCCCTGCTCGGAGAGCTCGGTGATCTGGGCCTGCAGCTCGTTAGCGCGCTCGCCCATGCGGCGGATTTCCTTGGCGGCGGCCATGACCTCGGCAAGGATGGTGGTGTCCTTGTGCTCCAGATTAGTTTCCTGCTCTAGGTAGCCCACCTGGCAGTCCTTGGCGTACTGGACCTGGCCGGCGTCGGGGCTGTCGATGCCCATGATGATTTTGAGCATGGTGGTTTTGCCGGCGCCGTTAGGGCCCACGAGCGCGAAGCGCTCGCCGGGGTTGATCTGGAAGGACGCGCCGCTAAAGAGGACGCGCGCGCCGAAGCTTTTTTCGATCTTGTCGACCAGGAGGATCATGGTGCCGCCTTTGACCTTGTGTTCCTATATGAAAAAAGGCCCCAACTTGCGTTGGAGCCTCATTCAATGCTCGGGTGGAGACGAGGGGGATCGAACCCCTGACCTCTTGACTGCCAGTCAAGCGCTCTCCCAGCTGAGCTACGCCCCCGTGCGAAGAAGTACTATACGGGAACTCGGACGCCGATGCAAGGACAATTTCGGAAAAACTTTCGCCCGCGCCGGCGCGCGCGGAACACGACCTGCCCCGCGCAACCAGGTTTCCTGTGCGCCGCCAGTCCCATTATCGGGTCCGATTGCGAACCGCCCCTCCTCTGCGCCTCAGAACTATGCCGGTTTACTACGATGAATCAGGAATGTTCAACCACGCACGCCTTTTCGCCCAACCGTCGGGCTCCCTACCTGTGGTTTTGCAAACGGAGAACACGCGGTGCTCGGGAGTCGCCGATCCATCGTAGTAAACCGGCATGGTATTGAAATGACATCGGCTTGATTTCACGGTTAAATGTGTTGGAGCCTTGAATTAATGGCCTTAATTTTTTCTAAAACACGTCTTTTCTGCGACGCGCCTAGATTGGTTGTTGTTTAGCATTGGACTTGATCTTGCGTTGTGCGACTTGCTCGTGCATGGTAGTATTTCACGACGTGAAGCGAAGAAATTAGGCCTGAGTTGCTTTATTAGAGTTGCATTCACCGTTCATAAGGGCTCTTGGCGCAACGGTTAGCGCAGGGGACTCATAATCCCTGGGTTCTGGGTTCGAATCCCGGAGGGCCCACCAGAGTATTTTGAGGCCGGGCATTACGCCCGGCCTCTTTGTTATTAGCGCTGCAAACTAGCTTTGCCATCCAGAGACGTAAAGTTATTAACATTCATATTCGTAATTAACAATGGGTATGTCGCCAAGATGCTACCCAACCAACACATGGCGTCAATCCTTAAATAAGAAAAAGGCCCCAACTTGCGTTGGAGCCTCATTCAATGCTCGGGTGGAGACGAGGGGGATCGAACCCCTGACCTCTTGACTGCCAGTCAAGCGCTCTCCCAGCTGAGCTACGCCCCCGTGCGAAGAAGTACTATACGGGAACTCCCCCGCCGATGCAAGGACAATTTTGGAAAAACTTTCGGCGGAGCGTAACGGGTGCGTGGCGTATCGCGCGGCCGCTGGCTCGGGACGCGCGGGGACCGTGACGCCCGGACCCGCCCGCGGGACGGTGGGTGCGGGAGCCCGGTCGTGTGCACCTCGGGGCCCGATCCCGCCCGCGGGGCGTGCCCCGCGGGCGGCGGCAAGCCCGCCGCCTACCTTCCCGGGGCTCGGCATGCCGAGCCCCAGATGCCGTCGGCCAGACCAAAGCGATCCGCGGTGCTTCCGGGGGCTGAGCCCCTCTGCACACCTTCGGGCCAATTTACGGAACCGTGCGTAGCTCGCCCCAGCTGGTCGCTTCATAAACAGACCGGTTTACTACGCCGATTCCCGTCTTTTCGACCTCGCGTCTATTTTCGCAAAACGGGCAGGCAATCTACCTGCGGTTTTACGAGCGGCGAATTCGGTGTGCTCAGCCACCCTCAATCCAACGTAGTAAATCGGCATGGTTTTAAAATGGCACTTAATTACTGGCAGCATATAAAGTATTGAGAAATGCTCATTTGGGCATTATTGCTTACCAATACCAAGCCAATTGCACAGAACGTTGGCCCGCAATCTGGTCTCAGCGCATCTCATCGCTTCAGTTTTTGGTTTGTAGCGCAACTCCAATCGCTCACACACGCCGTGAATGATGGCATCAAGCTGATCGTGATTATTGAGCATGTCATGGGTTACAAGAAATACGTCGTATCCCATGCTTTGCAATGCTGTCATTCGTGTGGCATCGTGGTCAAGCACGGCGCCCGATCCATGGATAACCTCCCCTTGAAGTTCGATAATCACAGCCTTCATTGTTATTGGGTTTACGATGACGATATCGCCATAACAGATTTTCTGACCTGCGATTTTCCGAGCTGAATTCGACAGCGGTGTTAAGTCGTTGACGTATATGTTTTTAAACTCCGCTCCGCCGGCACGCCTCGGATGACTTAGCAACATGATTCCAGCAACTTCTAGCGGGGATGCCGCAATACCCATTACCTGCTGCGCGGCTTTGTAGAATTGCTTTCCCCACATCTCGCCCTTAACCTTAGCTGCAAATTTGTGAAGTTCTTCTAATTCAATAAGAGGCTTTCTCATCCAGAGCGACGTGCCCTTTCCGTTAGCTTTATTTCCGGATCCATCATCCTGCTGCCCACTTTGATTATTCTCGCCGTCCTTCTGGTGCGCCCGAGCATAGACTCGCTTCCATGGGGCCTCGTCCTGGGATTCGTCTAGTTCAAACAGACTTTCTGTGGTGTAATGCTCTTCCTCTGAATTTGCCTGCTCAAGTGCCATGTTGACCGCGAGCGATGGTTTAAAAACCGAGAACCATCCGTAAAACTCGTACATAGCCAGAACTAGGTCGCATGAAGACACGCTTCGAGTCATGGTGAATAGCGTATTAAGAGGGTCTGTGACGCTAAAGCCCATACCCGTGTCGATGGAAACCTTCTCTGTATAGGCGCTGTTCCATCGAATGGTCCGTCTTGTCTCGGAATGTAGGTTGCTTCGTGTTGATGCTGCTGTGATGACTGGCGTCTTGAGGACTTCGGTTACGAAAGGGGCTTGGGACAGGGCTCGCCAGCCTTCTTCGGAGTTGGGCAGGCGCGGGTAGAGGTCGCGCACCTGCGGTGGGCAGCGCCAGTAGCGGAATGCGGTGTTTGCGCAGACGATTTCGTCCATTTGCGTCTCCCCTGGTATCGGCCATTGACCGCGCGGATTGCGGACATCGCCGATTATCTACTGGGGCATCATGCGGGTAAGTACCGGAAGCTGACCAAACGCTGGCCAATAGTTTGACGAGTTCTGCCAAAAATCCCTCGTGTGATAGAAATCCGCTGGAAGGAGCTCTGGGCGTGTGGTCCCTGTCTCCACATTTGCGCTCGTATCATATGGGTAATTCAATGAAAATACGCATGCGTTATATACAAAACGTGCAATGACGTCAGCAAAAAAGTTGTGATAAAAATTACGTCTTAGACGACTACGTTTTATTTTTGGTGTCACCCTTGGTGTCAAAAAAAGGCCAGAGATTTAACATCTCTGGCCTGTACTTTTGATGGTGGGCGATACAAGATTCGAACTTGTGACCCCATCCGTGTGAAGGATATGCTCTACCCCTGAGCCAATCGCCCGTCGCCTTTCGGCAAAAGAGATACTAACATAGCCGTGCGCGGTTTACCAAGAACTTTTTGCCCTCGATTATAAATTCGTGAGAGCAAACCGCACTGTTTCAACCCAGTCAACCAACAAAACCGCAGCTTAACCACCCTTTATCGTTTAATCCACGAGGTCTCGGGACGGCAGATAAGTCGCGCGTTGTTGTAAGCCATGTCGAGCGTGAGACAGGTACGCGCTGCGTAGAAACCGTCCTCGCGCTGGATGGTCAGCGCCAGCTCGGGCTTGTCGCCGGTCAGGCACAGCGGCAAGAGCAGCTGGATCCGGCCGCCGTAGAACTGCGGCACAGCGAGCGTGTAGTTTGCGGCGGCGCGGCGGGCGGCCTCGACGACGGCGCCCTCAAAAGCGCGGCGCAGCAGCAGCGAGTTGTCCTCCCCCATCAGGCTGGCGGGGATGCGCGTAAGGTTCTCCTCGTCGCCCAGAATGTGGTCGATGTTGGAGCGGATGGGCAGTCGATAGTCAAAGACCAGCTCGGAGGGGTCCTCGGCAAAGCGCACGCGGCACGGCAGGTACTCAAACGAGACCAGCATGGGGTCGCTCTCCTTAAAGAAGCCCTTCAAAAACCAGCGCTGGTGCGCGTCGGGCTTGGTGTTGGGCTCAAACAGGCCGTAGATGGTCTCGTAGCGGCGCGTGTACAGGCCGGTGTTGAATAGGTAGCGGTCGTCGTCGAACACCAGCGGCAAATTGGACGGGGCGGTCTGGTCCACGTCGCGCTCGGTCAGGAACACCGCGCGGCTAAACGAAAACGACAGGTAGTTTTTGAGGATGCGGTTGCCGGGACCCCAGTCCTCTGGGTCGGCGAGGTCGGCCAGGCGGTCGTAGCAGGGCTCGGGGCAAAACGCGAAGTCGTAGACATTGCTGCACAGGGTGCTGGGGATTTCCATGTGGTGTCCAATCCATTCAATAAACGGCGCGCGGATGCTTAGATTCTATACGAGCGACAGATCGCCCGTGCCCGCAACGAATCCGCAGCGCAGCTCTTCGGCTAGCTCGCTGTTCGTGCGGCGAGTGGAAACGAGGTCCTGGATCCAGGCGTAGTACTGGTTGTCTTTTGGTTCGGGGCTGTCAGACAGCACGACCGGAGTGCCTGCGAACCTTAAGACGGACAACGCAAAGACAAGGCTGGTTCGTTTGTTACCGTCTTCAAAGATGTGGTCCTTGACCATGTGCTCGGCCACGTAGGTGACCTGGTCAAAGATGTCTGCGAAGCGATCGGCCGGCGATTGACCGAATATCGTACAGAATGCACCCGCAAGCACGGACTCGACGCGTCCAAGCTCAAGCGCGGCCCGGTCGCCTGTGGCGTCGGTTGTATAGCAGCGCCCGACCGTCATCAGCGTGCTGTGCAGGCGCATCACGGCCGCGGCCATATCTTCGAGCGAACCGGCATCATCGAGCACGAGCGGCGCGAACGGATGCGCTCCCCGCTTCGTGTCCGCCATCATGAGTTCTCCAAGAGCCTGAGCGCGTTGGGCATGTTCGAAATGGTCAGCCGAATAGCTTCGTCGATTGACGTGGTGCCGCCGAGCAAAATCGGTGATGCTGAATTTGCCACGTGCGCAGTTGAATGATCTTCTTGAGCAACGCAATCAGCGCCGTCATCTTGTTGAACATAGCTCCAAGGCATGTCTGACTCCTCTATAGCTTTACAGACGAAATAGCCTGCGAGTCGTACTCCAGAGCAATCGGTTGCCAGACGAGGTCTTCGATGGTGCAGTTTAGGGTGTCTGCAAGCGCCAATGCCGAGGAAACCGAGGCGCGGCGTAGGTCGAGCTGGTTCTGCTCGTAGAGTTGTATGGCGCGAAGCTTAACCCCCGATTGGGCGGCGAGCTGTTTTTGCGTTAGTCCGGCAGCCTTTCGTGCCGCCTTGAGGCCCTTTTTGTCCGCTTGGGCGTTGTTCCATTTTTCGATGACAATCTGGGCGAATTTATCTTCGGAGGCCTCGTGGAGTGGATGGTACGAGCCGATGATCCAATCGAGCGGAGCGACTTCGAGTAGCTTATTAAAGCCCAAGCTGCTCATCCATTGCGTATAGGCCATAACCCACCCCGCCCAATACTGAGGCGAACGGTCGAACGGATAGGTCTCCCTACATCTGACGGGGGTCAGTCCCGCATGGGCGATAATATCGCGCGCGAGCTCGTCGCCCGTCATGCCGCAGACGACGCGAGGCATACCGCGCTCAAACTGTTTCATCTCAAGAGCGTTCGACATGATCGCCGTCAACTCGGCTGGAGTCAGCCCTTGGTCACAGAGAGCAAAATCGACCGCCTCGCCCAGCGTTCTCATTGCATCCTCGAGATACATCTCACTGTAGGCGTAGGTCATCGCCCGTCATCCCCTCTCGAATGATATCGACGATACGTATTCCCTCAAACGGGTTTTCGGCAAGGAGCTCCCGATACTGCGCCCTTGCCGCTTCATCTCGTTCCTTGGCCAATGGACCATACAGAGCTTGCTGCGCACGTTCAAATCCAGCAAAACGAATGCTCTTAAACGCACGCTCGCTTTTGAGCACAATCTGCTCCCCCAAGTTACCGAGCCTCATAGATCGTCCAAGCTGATCGACGGTGATCGTATTGTTTACAAAAGCTCTGGCATAGCTAAAGTACGAGTCGTCCGCACGCCACCCCCTTATTACGTCGCAAGTGCTCGTCTGAGGCAGAAAGTGATCATGGAGATATTCGCACGCCCCCGCGGCAATGGCGGTATCTTTGCGAAAAGAACGATGCTCAACGAGCAACGCTATCCAATGCAGGACGCAATATTGCGGCGATAGCAAGTCGAGAACTTTGAGATCGGCTATATCGAGTTCATAGCGATTCGCAAAGCCATCGGCATCGCGCGAGCATGCCCATTCTCTTGCAAGGTCGAGGCTCTCTGTGCAATAGAATCCCTGTCCATAGTCATTATGGATTTTCCCCAGGCCAAGCTGGGGAGTCTCAATGATTTTCTGAGAACCATGCCACAGTTCCACGCGAGTCTCCTAACAGGTATCGCTCTAGCGATAGTATAACATACTATCGCTAGAGCGATACCTGTATTCAAATAGCAAGAGGGTGTCTGGAACCGAGTTTGAGTTTAATACTGGCTTCTAAGGCTCGCCGAGTCCGGAAGTATGCGACAAAATTCAGACTTGCTGATCATGCCGGAGCACGCTAACGCCTCGTCCTGCTTACAGAGCTTCATAGACACGCACCTCATCTTGCTCGATGCTTTTGCGGAATGCCGGGCGCATGTGCGCTGGTGGGTTGGTGACGATATCAACCTTTCGCCCAAGTTCCCTCTCGAGCTCATGGGAGAGTTCGTAAAGCGTGCCGAACGTCATGGTGTTGCCGCAGACTAGGCGCAAGTCAATATCGCTATCGGGCGTTTGTTCGCCTCGGGCAAACGAGCCAAATAAATATGCTTCGCTGACGTCGTATTGAGCAAGCACGCGAGAGGCGGAGGTGGATATGTCGGTAGGCGAAATCATGGGTTATTTGCCGTTCAACAGTTGAACGTCAGGGGGCCAGCGTCGAAACCACCGGTCCGGTTTTTTGCGTTCGGCGAGCTCGAAGATAAACGGGGCGTTTGATCTAACGATCTCGGTCAAGAAATTGAGGTCATCAACAGTAAATCCTTCGACGTTGAATCATTTGACCGCAGGCAAGAAATAATCCGCATGGTCAAAGCCAAAGTCAACCGGGCGTTCGACGGCTACGCGAACGGTTCCGTCTTCTCTTGTCTCTGGGTAGGCAAACTGGGTGCCATCATCAAGCTGAACATAGCTCCAAAGCATGTTTGCCTCCTTAGTGTCTACATCCGAGTATAAAGAACAGATTAGATGCAGCGTGATGCGAATTGAATTATTCCCATAAGACCTGAACTGCTGATTATTGTATTTGTTGAGTTTTGAGCTATCTCACACTTCAGTGTCTTTTTGACATGGAAAACTGTCGTTGTGTGTTGGTCGGGCTTTATGTCATGGATCGTACTTAGATTCGAGCGCCTGCATGCTTAACAGCTTGCAGGCGCTCGAACAGCTCAAGAAGGCCGGCGTCTATTACTTTCTTGGCAGCCTCAACTGCATGATCCGTTTCGTGGTTAATGCTAAATAGATCCTAAGCCATTTTGCTTTTAGGGGGGTCGATCTTAAGTTTTATACCTGGTTATCTTCTTCCATTCGGCTGGGAACCCCATGGCCTCAAGGAGGCGCTCCTCGCCGATGCTCTCATCCAATGACAAGTATCCGTTAACGCACTTGACGAGCTTAGCCTTGAATGCCTTGAACTCGTCGTCGCGCAGGAGGTATCGAAGGGTGATCACTGCCGAGAAGACGTCTACCTTGCCGCAAACGTAATCCGGCCCAATCTTTTCGATGCCGAGCTTGGCGTGCAAGGTCGTGTCAGGAATCTCTACGTGGCACCTGTGGGAGAAGACGCGCTCGCCATGCGCGCAGACGTTCCTGTAAAGGGCGAGCACGCGGATAAACGAAGAGAGTTCCTTTGGATTTCCGACCCCGAATCTCTTGGCGATTTTGGCTTTCTCGTTGTCCCTAAGTGCCGTGAGCATTTTTGAAATCTGTCCGAAGGTCATGGCGTTCACAGTGACCCACAGCGGCACGTTCTTATATGCCCTGCGGTAGTAGGCGAGGTATTCATGGCTGGTATCCTTGTTGGCGATATATTCAAGCATGTTCAGCAGCTTCGGGAGAACACGCTTCGCGCCCTTAGATGTCGCGTAGCAGCGGGCGTCTAGATACTTACTCTGGGACTCGCCATATGCAGCGCAGAACTCGTAGGCCAGCGCCGACCTGATCTTCGCCTCGACCTTGAGCAGTGCATCGAGCATTATCTCCCTGAGCTCTACGTCGAACTCGTAAAGCGCTAAAATGTCTCCAAAAGTGGCGCCTTCGCGGTATACCCGGGTGCTCGGGTCTCGGAAAAACGACTGGTAACCGTTCACGACCGGGAAATAGCCGATGTCCGCAAGGACCCTCCGGCAAACCTCTTCGTCCTCGATTCTGAGGCCGGAGCTTCTGAGCTTCTCCATCTGCTGCTGGTAGGTGAGGAATTCTTTGGGCATCGTCGCTCTTCCCGAAAAATAAAAGGGGAACCCGCAGGCTCCCCTCCGGTTCCAGGCATCGAAAGTTTCTGGACCCTAATCACTGTCATAATAGTATCTTCAAACTTGGGCCTCGTCAAACCCACGCTCTGAGTATCCACACTTATTGATGGCCGCGCATATCCACAATTCCAAATTACCCTAGACAGCTAACATGTCATCAAGCCCAATCATGTCATCATGCCCAATCGCGCTACCGCGTATATCTCAAACAATAGTTACCATGAAAGTCTCCATTGCCCTTGGCTTTCGCGAACAAGCAGCAGGGCGTCAGCTCCGCTTTGCCACGTCGTCGGCGTCGAGTCCTTCAGCCTTCTTGGCGATATCAGCCAGACCCGGATTCATCTTTTCGCAAGCGCCGTCCACGATCTTCTTCAAGCTTTCAAAGAAAGAGAAGGCTTTGCGATCCTGTTTAAGTTCAGTCGTGGGCTCGAGGGAAATCGTCGTAGGTTCGTCGATTCCAGCGAAAAGGGCCGAGTACAACTTCCCTACGTTCAGCTTCGGGTCTTCGACATCAATGGAAAAGCCGTCAACACCCTCGATCGCGATCTTCCCATCCTTCAGCCCGACCTTATATGCCTTCTGAGCCATAGCGTTTGAGTCGTTTCCTGACAACGTCAGCGCCTCCTTCAACGGTCTTGGCCACAAGGTCGAGCACCTTGTAGTCGTCGCATTCGTATTCCAAAGCCCCACTCTTCACGTCAATTATTCCATTTTTGTCGCGTGCGAGAACGATGACGTTATCGACATCGAGGTTTACGACAAAGAGCGGGTTGTGCGTAATCATCAGCACCTGCCGGTTGGCGCTCATCCTCTTAAAGGCGCCAAGGACGTGCTCCTTAATCGCTACTTGCGAGATCTGATCCTCCGGCTGGTCGATAATATAGACCCCTGGTTTAGTGTCCTCCTCCGCCAAAAGGTCGAAGTACAGGGTCCCGTACAGGCCAGGCGACGGTTCGGCGTCGATGCCTATGGACTTGTTGGTGATTTTCCTTCTCTCGGTTACGCGGTCAACCACCGCATGAAGCTTGTTGCGAATCTGATCGTAGCACGTCGCCATGGAAGGTTTTTCACCTGTTACCGCTGCAGCTATTTCCTCCGTAGTCAGCTCAGTCTCGGACTGAATGCCATTCAGCAGAAGCGATAGCTTAGGCTTGTTAAACACCTCCCTAAAGACCTCATTGCAGTAGCTTATGTCGGTACTACCAGAAGTGAGTTCGGAGACAAATATGAATTTCCCCATAGGATTGGGAACCCTAATGTCAACAGGAACGGCATACTCGAGCTTCCTGTCGCAGCGCTTTGCGGCAAGCAACACTGCGTTGGCAATTTTCGCAGAGACCTCGTCAAGGGTCGCCGAATAATCATCGATAGTTTTTTGCTCGTCAGTCTTTCTCTTCGAAAGAACTCTGCGTTCCTCGCTCGCAGCGTCCTTGACTGCTTGGGTTTTCGCGTCATTGCGTTTGTAGACCAGCCTTTGCTTCTCGAGAAGTTTGAGAAGCCTATCCATCGCCTCCATTGCATCGGCATGGGCCTCGGCGGCTTCAAGCCCCATCTCTTTGAAAAGTTTCGAGTAATCTATTATTGCGTTGGCAAGATCGCTCCTGCAGGAGAGCAATTTAGAGCAGAGATCATCGATGTCCTTAAAAGAGATCGTCTTCGAAAATCGGGAGATGGTAAGCTTCTCAGACTTTGGCAGGTCCCGCAAAACCACCTCATGCTTATCAAGTCGACGGCGTGCATCGTTGAAGCGCGCTTTCGACTCTAGGGCGACAACGCACTCGTCAAAGAAGCGCTTGAGCGACTCTTTGATTGAGCTGACATCAACGTGGGATTGAAAATACTTACCGAAATAATCGTCTTGCCCCTGCCCCGAATGCAGCTCTTCGAGGGTTTTACGAACGCTGTCTTGGTCGTCAAACTTGAACTCAGCCGCATCTGGGAGAAGAGTATCGACGCTTATGCCCTCTTTCGCGCAATAGGCCTCGTATCCGTCGACCAACTTGGAATCGCCTACATGCCGGCAACCGGTTATGCGGTGAATCATCATCGACTTGCCTATGGAGTTGTCGCCGATAATCGCGTTGATTCCGGGCGAAAGCGGTATGTCAAAGCACTTGCCGTCAATTGAGAGTTCAAGCGAGTCGAGCTTCGAGGAGCTGGCGCTGAAGAACGAGCAGTCGCCGACCTTGATTCTCGAGGGGTCGGTGATTGCCATGAGCAGACCTTCGAAAGTCGGCAGGCATTTCAGGCTGGAGAACGAAATCTCACCGCCTTCTTTCCCTGGATAGGTCGCCCAATCATGACAATCGCTCCCGACAACAAACGGAACGGCATCTTTGGGATAGGTCTCGATGAGTCTCTTGATGTCGAGTTCTCGCCGCTTGTTGCGAATTTCGACCGCGTCGACAAACTCGGTCAAAATCACTTCGCTGGCGCAATTCGCGCCGAGACTGCTCACGTCCCGCTTCGCTTCCTGACCGGCCGATTTCTCGTGTCCGATGAGGACGGCGTTGAGGCCGATGTCCCTCAAGACCTTGGTGAAACCGTCTTCGGTGAAAGCGCCAATATTAAGATCGTCGTAGCGCGGTTTCCCATTCTCATCACAGACGACCTCTGCGATGCCGTCGATTAGATCGGGGTGCCGGTCATCGAAGATGGCAACGATATGGACGACGGTCGGCTTCTTGCCACCGGCGCGAATGGATACGCTGAACTCAATACCAGGAAGCACTTTGTTCAGGCAACCATCCCCCTCCCTCTCTTTCAAAGCGTAGTAGAGGTCTTTGTCGAAGCAGTCGTGGTCGGTGATTGCGCACATGTTGATGTCATGCGCCTTCAAACCGCGAAGCAGCGCATCAACATGGTCTTTATCGCAGTCGGCAAGTTCCTTCTTACCTTTGTCCTTAGTGGCGGTACTTGCAGCAGAATGGATATGCAGATCGATTCTGGTTGGCTTCGTGACTATGCGTTCCAATTGCACCTCTTATGCTGTCCAGGCGAATTGCATATCGCCCAACGTTGATATCAGATGGCCCCATTGCCCCTCTTGGTCGATGGGCCGGTTATATGAACCTCTCAAGCAAAACTCCTTCGTCCCTATGTTAATCCCATCCCTCGATGCGGGTTAGATACTTATCGGCCTCTAGCGTCATTGCTGATAGCCTCGATGACAGCGGCTTCCGCCCTTGATGTCAACTTCATCCGACGGCTCCCTCAATGATCTCCAAGCAAGTGCGAATGCCGCCCATTCGTCTCAGAATCTCACAGCACCAAATAGTGCAAGTTAGCGCCGGTCCGGAGGAAAGGTATTGGGGTGATCATATTTTAAAGAAAGGCACTCGGCTCCATTCCCAGCGCGAAAACGCATATGACTAGCACGTTAGATGTTGCATGCACGAAAATAGCAACGCTCCCTATCCGGAAGCGTTGCTCTCATAACTTCAACAGTGTTTTTGTATTGCAGCCAGATGCGTCGTGCCGCCTCAGCAGCGATATGCGGCAGCTAGAAGTACTGTTCCTAGCAGGAAGAGCGCCACGGATGCTGTAATCCAGCAGTTGTCGCCGGTCTTTGGGAGTGCCGCAGTTGTTGCGGTGGCAGCCTTGGGCTTGGGGATTTTGGCGACCGTGGTCTTGGTTACTGTCGTTGTTGTCTTGGTTGTCGCGGTCGCGGGTTTCGGCGCGGGATTTGCCGTGGGCCCTGTGGTGGGCTCTCCGGCAGCGGGGTTAGCATCGGTGGGAGACTTGTTCACGCTATCGCCAGGCACATCGCCCCCGTCGGTCTCCCCCGCCGGCGCCGTCGCGCCCTCGGGCTCAATCACCACATGCGGAGCCATGGCCCCGGAGGCATCCACCACGCCGCTAGCACCAAAAGCCCCACCAGCAGGCGCCACAAACCGCGCAGACACAAGCGACCCACCCGTGCAAGCAACCCCGCCATCGGCACCGGTCGCATCCAGCCACGAGGCATCGACGGAAAGCCGACTGCCGGCCGCGCCATCCCCAATGCCATCGTCCTGCAGATACACGCCGTAGGCGCGCACGCCCGCTCCGGACCCGGCGCCCGCGGCAACGACGCGCCCGCCGCCGCGCACGGCCATGTCGCCGGCAATCACGCCGGCGACCGCCTCGTTTGTAATATCGGCCCCGTCTGCCCGCGCATCGACGGTGCAGCCGTCAACCACGAGCGCCTGCGACACGTGGATCCCGCACTGCGAGCCCGTCGCCGTCAGGGTCCCGGCGCCGCGAAGCGTCAGGTTGCCCCACACCTCCATGCCGCACAGCGTGATGTCCGCATCGGGCGCATGCGACTCCGTCACGGAGTTCTGCCCGGCAAGCGTCACCACCAGGTCGCCGTCGGCGCCGATGGCCTCGCCCGCGTAGCCGTCAAGCTCCAGATGGTCGGCATCGGTCCAGGCCCAACCGGGGCCCGACGCGCCCGGCTCGCAGTACGTCGCGCCCGCGATGATCAGGCTCTCCGCGCCCGCGGCATAAGAAGGCCAGCCCAGCAAAGCGCATAGGCAGGCCATGGCAATAATCGCAATGTGATGACGGCTGGTGTAGGACTCGGCAGCAAACATACCCGCTCCGATCTTCGCAGGAGCCAATAGAATATGCACCAGAAAATGCCCTGGTAGCAGCAGTTATTAGTTTAGCGAGATCAAGCCGAAAACAATGAAAATGCCCCTGAGCAATGCTAATAATTAGGTGTAAATCGTTTTGCCAGTCGGTGAAAGGACTAACGACAGAGTTCCCGACAGGCATCTAATTGACAACATCCCGCCCGAAGCGCACTAATCTTATAATTGTGCTGAAGATAACGAATTGATGTTCGACAACCACTGGCTCGAAATAATATCAATTCGGACCTTATTATTCTTTATGATTGGGGATTGCTTGGAAGATACAAGCTTTGAAATCTCAATACCTTGTGATGATGATGGATTTGTTCTGCTTCAATGTCCTCACTGTGGGGAGCTGTTCAAACTCGCTGTTGAAGATATTGAGTCTGATGGAATTATTACCATTTATTGTCCATCCTGCGGATTAGCGGGCGATAGCTTTCTCACCGATGACGTCATTGACCTGGCACTCGCCAAGTCGGCGAATCTTGCGTTCGATGCGATCGCTCAGGAACTTCAGTCTTTCTCGAAGAGAGGCAAAGAGTCTCTAATCCAACTTAAGATAAAGTCTTCATGCACTAAGGAGCCTGAACAGCCCATCCGAGCGGCAATTGAGGCTTTGCAGATTGCAACCTGCCAAGATTGCTTGAGTCAAAGCAAGATTTCTCCAGCCCTAATTATGTCTGCATATACTTGCCCACTCTGCGGAATAGGACAGCTCAATGAACAGTAGCAAGATTACATTGAAAAAGCTCCTTTATGAGCACAATACTGAGGCAAATGCGCTGCTTCGCGCGAGCTATTCTGAACTTGAGACGGCTATTACTCGATATCTAAATTTCATAGAAGATAGCCCCCTTATAAAAGACTTTATCGAAGACGCCGTTGCTAATCACACCCCAGAGGGGTTTGATGCGTCCACTGTTGTTCGATCTGTTTCTATAAACGTTTATTCGAAATTTGGTCCGTTTCCGCCGGATTATAAAGGAGAGACGGCTGTCGTATATTTACTCCTTCACGCCTTGGTTGAAGAGCATGCATGCAACAGGGACTTGTTGCTCATGGGCTATTCGCATGGTTCAAAAAGTTTCGACGATTGGACTAAGAACTTTCTGGAGGATGTTGCAAGGCGTCTAATTTCGGGGATTATTCGTATGCTCACGTTGGAAGGAATTGAAATGGGACTAGATAGTAATGCGTCGCAAATAAATTACTTTGGAAATAAAGGTGGTGCTGTCGCCGCTATGGCAATGGATAACGCGACGGTTACGGTTAACCAAGCAGATGGCGCACCTAAAGAAGAACTTGACAAGATTCTGGACGACCTTAAAAGCTCTGTTAGCTGTCTTGAAATAGATTGTCGACAAGACGCCTCAAATGCCGTTGAGGCAATGCAAGAAGCCTTGGCTGAGGAAAAGCCGAAGGCGTCAATCGTAAAGACAATCATGGGCGCACTCAAAGATTTTAATGGTTGCGTCGCTTTCGCGAATAACGTCGCAGCACTTGCGACGTTCATACTCACCAATTATCCCGGTCTTCTAAATTAGACAGCCGATAAACGATTTGAAGATAAATTCTGGAAGTTGAAAAATGGGGTGTATCGGCGTATGCACTGATACACCCCTGTCCGCCACGTTCGCGGACTCGCTGCTCTAGCGGGTATCAGTAAGTACTTCTAGAGCTGCCCGAATGTGCGATTTCGTTATTTTGCATTGGATTAGAAGAGTATCGGCTCCCACACCATGAAGTCGCAGGCAACACATGGGAACCTCCGGTATCATATTGTTGCCTATTTAAGCCAACTCAATCGAGCTTTCTGCAACCTCAATGCCGGGCGCGTATTTGTGCACCAACGCGTCCAAAAATACGCGGTTCCCCGGCGTCATCTTTGGGGAAGCGACGATCTTCATCGATGCAAATGCCTCGTCAGAGATAACCAAATCGTAAAAGGAAGGAATTTCGGGATCGCATCTATCGAGTATGACCTCAGTGGCCCTGTTAACCGCTTCAACATCGTCCTTGATTATAGAGGCGATGCCCACAGGAATTGCCGTCAAAACATAACGCCATTCTCTCTGATATGACCAGGCGGTAGCCTTGTGGACCCCGAGCGCATTTAAATCAGCTTCGATCCAACCGTTCCCGCAGCTTCGAATCACTTCTGGAAATAGAAGCGACTTATCGTTTGTATACTGGACTTCGTGAAGCATCTCAACGCTTCGGGCCATCTCCTTAAAGTGATAACTTCTATCCCAAAAGTCCTCGAGCGGCATATGAAGACCATCGAATGATCCACCTGGAGCATTCAACACTGCGTCATGAGATAGCTTGCTTAGGCTCTCGGTAGACACGGAGTACCGCTTAAACGGATAACTCTTCATCTGGATTCTTACTCCGCATTCAGTTCCGGCATACTCACGCCACATCGGAATGCTCTCTTCGTCGGATGAAGTCCAGCAGCTGACGAGCTTCATTTTCCCTAGATTTTGAGAGTCGGCTGAACGTTGCTCTTGTGGGTCATCGACCATGTCTAATCGGCTGAACCTGATAGTCCGATTACGCAGAATCAAGGCCAGTGTTTCTAGGCTTGTATAATGGTAGAGAACAGCAGGTTCTTTCATAGTGGCTCCCGATTAAGGTGATACGTTCTTATCGCAATTCTAATCTTACATACTTAATTGCAAATACCCAATCAGCACCAAGCGACCCCCACCATCCCCTCCCCTCCCCAACTTTGTCCAAAAAGTTCGCTGTTGATGACTGGTGTTACCGTAGAATTAACCCCACATACATATACACGGAGTGCTGGCTTGGCGCCGCCTCCGGGCCTTGGCGCCCACCTTATCGAGAGGCACCGCTATGAAACGAGTCTTTTACTACTCGCTCTGCGCAGTTCTTTGCGTTTCCATGCTTAGCGCAGCAATACCCGTAAGGGTTATGGCGGAAGAAGGGCGGCAGCAAGAAGCTACTGCGGGGCAGACCGATTCTAGCGCGGACGCCCCGGGCGACAGCCTAGCAGGCGACATCAATACAAATGGGAGCGGTAACGAGCTCAGCCAAGGTGAATCTGATTCCGCGAATTCAAATTCAAATCAGTCGGGACTTCAAGCTTCTCTAGCCTCCGATATGTCACTTGATTCAGAACAAGCCACAAGGGCCAAGGCAAGTGGCTATCAGCACAGCGATAGCGCCACCAGTGGCAGCGTCACCCTCACCGTCGAATGGAACGACCCAGTACTCGGACAGCCAACAACCTTTCACGTAAGCGCAACAGGCGGCAGTGGCAGCTATCTTTTCCGCATGGATGCGCCCTCGTACTCCAACCCCAACGAGTACGCTTACGAATCGGTCGCCGACCCAAGCCGCGGAGAGTGGACAAAGTACACCGACGCGTGCGTTAGCCACGACTTCATGTTCACAACGACAGCCACCGGATCATATAACTTCCGCTTTTACCTCATGGACAAGGCGTCGGGCGTTTACTACTTGCGCACCAACACGTATATCCAGGTTGCAGACGATGCATATCCCAGCGTTGTGAGCATTGTTGGTGCGGCAGTTTCCCAGGCCAAGCAAAACACAAATGGCTCCGAATACGAAATAGCCCTCTACCTCCACGACTGGCTTCTCGATCAGCTTGAGTACGACAATTCGCTCAAGTGGTCTTCGGCGGAAAGTGCTCTCACGAGGGGGCTTGGCACGTGTCAGGCCTATGAATCGGCGTATGCAAAACTTCTATCCGCCGCAGGTATAGAGAACGCCGAGACCCGCGATACCTATGATGGGCATACGTGGAATGCGGTCAAGCTGGATGGCGAATGGTATCAGGTCGACTGTACTTGGGATGACACGTCTGATAACTTCTACGGCGATTTAGATCAGCGTCATCTGTACTTCTGTCTCACTGACGAGCTCATGGCAATTGCGCATCCGGGGCATGAAATGATTTATTCCGCTGATGGATACATCACTCGCTCGACTACCCTCAAGAATAACTACTTTGTTCGCAATGGTAAGGCGGATGAGTGGATGAACAAGTATGTCGAACGAATCCAGGAACACCTTGACGGTCGCGAGGAAAGCTTCTCCGTAGATGCTGATAACCAGTCCTTCCCACCAAGCATCAGTGGCATCCAGAACGGGACCATCGCCTACGCCATGAATCAACACGAGTGGAAGTCGGGAGACGCCAAGGTAGACCTCTCCGCTGCTTCCAACGTCACTACGACATCAAGCAGCAAGTGGATCGCAAAGTACGATTTCAAAATCGAATACCAACGCGAGCCAACGAATCCGAAGCAAATTGTCCCCGACGGCGAGTACACCATAGGAAACGCCGGATCGGCCACGGCGGTGCTAGACATCGCGGGCTGCTCCTCGGAGAACGGCGCAAACGCCCAGCTCTGGAAGCGCAATGGGTCCGGGGCCCAGCGCTTCAGACTCACCTATGACAGCAGGCTCGGCGCCTACGAGATCGTCTGCTGCGGGACCGGACTGGCGCTCGACGTGAAGAGCGCCGACTTCTCCTCGGGGGCTAACGTCCAGCAGTATTCCAGGAACGGCACCGCCGCCCAGAGGTGGGTGATAGAGGCACGCGGGGACGGCACATACACGATAGCTTCGGCGGGCGACCCCAGCCTGGCCCTCGACGCGAAGTGGGGCTCCACCTCGGACGGCACAAACGTGCGTATCTTCACGGCAAACGAAACCTCCGCGCAGGGTTGGAGGCTAATATCTATAGCAAGCTAAACCGATAATGCCAGACTGGGCAAATCGCCCTTTATAACAGAAATAAGAATCATAACGAATTTAACAGTTTCGATAACGAGTGATGCCGTACCTACTCTAAGTAAAGGCAAGTCGCGTCATTCATCAGGATATAGTTCATCATCCTTGCTGTCGGTTGTCGACTGCCACTCGCCTAGTTGCCTCCCCTGGGGGTAGACATGCCAGTCGAGGTAGGTCTGCGGATTCCGAGGGGAAATCCCCGTGAAGCGAAACGGGTAGCATTTGATCTAGCGCAAAGCTCGTTCATCATCTCCATCCGGTTCAGATAAACCGGTTCGTTGTCGTTGTCCCCGTGCACTTTGGCCTCTACCCCGCCGTCCCCGACCAGTGCGCCCTCTCAAGTCGTGGATGAGAGGCGCACCTCGCACTAACCTGACACCCATGGCCTTCCTCACGCGCGTCGAGCATTACTTCTCGTGGCCATAGGCGACGGCAATGGAGTTCTTGTGCATAATTATCGCTGTGATGATACATAGCTTCTGATGGAATGGGCTGCGTTTGCGGGCCTACACGTAGTCCCTGAAATGGTCGGTGGCGTTGACTTATGCTTCGTCTACCCAAATGGTTTCGTGCAGCACGGTTCGGTCCTGTCGATAGCATTCGGGGGCCCTGCGGCCCCCGAATCATCAACTGTTATTTAAACTATTAG
>CATYEN010000006.1 GCA_958405565.1 uncultured Collinsella sp.
TCGTGCCGAAATGTCGCGAAGCGCGCGGTTGACAAAACTATAGAGACACGTCCCAGAAAAATCATCCCTCAAGAGACTGCCCTGCGATGTTGAATTGGTGCCTTGGCCCTGTGGGGCCGTGGCGATGTTATGCTCTAACCTCGATTGTTTGAATTGCTCCGAAAAGAGGATGCCGTGATCTGCCCGCATTGCCTTAAGACCATCGAGGACGGCGCCTCGTTCTGCCCCTACTGCAACGCCTACGTCGGTCCGGGCGACGGTCCCGAGCACACCGAATTTGTGTTCTGCGAGGGCTGTGGCGCGCGTCTTTCCCCGCATGATCGCACGTGTCCCAAATGTGGACGCCCTGCTCCGGGCATCCTTTCCGAGGACGCTGCCGCATCCGACCTGGCGGCGGGCCGTACCGCCGGTTTTCCGCGCTTGACGCAGGAGCAGATCGATACCGAGGTGCCCCATGCGCCCGCTTCGGCTGCCGCCGTGCTTTCGGATGCCGCCGACCCCAATGAGACCTGCGTGCTGCCGGCTTTCGATAAGGATTTCGGTATCCCCAAGGTCGATATTCCCACGCCCGTTTCCCTGCATGACGATGCTCAAAAATCCAAGCGCAAGGTGCATCCCGACGAGGACGCCTATCACAAGCACAAGCGTCATATCCCCAAGCCGCTCATTATCATCGCGGTCCTTGCCGCCGTGTGCGGCGGTGCCTATTGGTTTGTGACGGCCGATCCCATGGGTGTCATGCCCGGCTTCTACGATCAGTTTGGCCAGGCCGCGCAGACTACGTTCCCCACGCGTCAAAAGGGCGAGGCGACCGAGGACGACACCAAGCAGGACGATCCTGCCGAAGTGGTCCAGGAAGAAACCGTGCTCACCGATGATCAGCTCTATACCAGGCTCGACGGTCTGTATCAGACCATCGTGTCCTACGCTGACGAGGACCAGATCGGCGAGGTTATCGATTCCTTTAACAACGGTTATCTCCGAACGCCGCTGTCCACTCGTCAGGAGCTGTCGCAGAGTGCCTACGCCCTGCGCGACCAGATCAAAAAGACGCAAGATGAGCTCAACAACCTGAAAGTACAGGACGATACGGTCTATGCGGATGACATTGCCCACTTAAAGCAGCTTGCCGAGTGGATGTATGAGCGCGTCGACGTGATCTGCCAGAGCTGGGATATCTCGCTGGCCATTCCCGATGGCGAGTCGATGAGTTCCCACCAAAGCGAGATCCTGGCGCCCATCGCGCAGGGCGGCAACAGCGCGCTGAACCAGTACGATGCCAATGTGGGTTCCTGGAAGCCGCAGCAGCGTTCCTAAAATTAGTTCGCCATAGTCGGCATAACCTACGTGCGCAATTGATGTAAGCCCGTGCTTATTGCTACAATTCGTACAAATATGCTTTAAACGCACGAGGAAGGAACCACATGTTTGGTTTTAAGAAAGAGCTCTACACGCCCGAGTATCAACTTGTCGGCGACGAGTGCGCCGTAATCGAGACGTCGAAGGGTACCATCAAGGTCAAGTTTGACGGCGAGGGCGCTCCCATTCATGTCGCGAACTTCTGCGAGCTTTCCACGATGGGCTTCTATGATGGCCTTAAGTTCCATCGCTATGTGCCTGGTTTTGTTATCCAGGGCGGCGACCCCAATACCCGCGACATGTCCGGCGCCGACGTCGCTGCCGGTCTTGAGGGTCCCGACGGCATGCCCGGTACCGGTGGCCCCGGCTACTGCATCAAGGGCGAGTTTGCCACCAATCCGCGCAACAGCCATGTCGATGGCGCCCTTGCCATGGCACGCTCCATGGACCCCGATTCCGCGGGTTCGCAGTTCTACTTCTGCCTGGGCGCCCAGCATAACCTCGATTCTGGTTACACCGTCTTTGGTACCACGGTCGAGGGTCTCGATGTGATTTCGCAGCTGCGTGCCGGCGACGAGATCGTCCATGTCGAGATCGTTCACGAGTAAAGGGGACTTCCTTGAATAGCCAGCTGATCCAACAGGGCCGCGCCGCTTACCGCGCGGGTGATTTTTCTGCTGCAGCCCAGATGCTTGGGGCGGCAAAGACTCCCGATGAGATTATGGGCGAGGCCGATCACCTTCGTGGCAACGCCTTGATGCACCTGGGCATGTATGCCGAGGCCGCCGAGGCCTATGCCGCCGCCCTCAACGACGGCACCTACGGCAAGCGCGGCGCGCTGCTCACCAACCGCGGCAAGGCTCTCGCCGCCGTGGGCGACTACACGACGGCCGCCCAGGCGTTCTCTGCTGCTACGCAGGATGCTTCCTATGCCACGCCGTTCAAGGCCTATCTGGGTCTAGGCAATGCGCTGTTCCAATCGGGCGACTATGCCAACGCGGGAACCGCCTTCCGTCAGGCTGCCATCGACGGTGCCAATCCGGCTCCTGCCGCCGCGCTCGGCGAGCTCGGTCGTTGCTTCATTAAGCTCGGCCGTCCGGCGGATGCCGTGGAGACCTACCGCACGGCTATCGACTTTGCCGGCCCCCGCGACGACACGCGTGCGCTCAACGCCGGCATGGGTCAGGCGCTTTCTGCCGCCGGCCGTCCCTCCGACGCACTCGACGCCTTTAACGCCGCTACTGCCGATGGCATCTACCAGCTCACCTCCGAGCAGGCCGATGAGCTTGCCCGCGTGCACGATTCGCTTGCCGCGCTGTCTGCCCAGACGGCTATGGCCACGGCTCCTGCGCCCGCGATGGACGCTCCTGCCGTCGATCCTCTCGATCCTACGGGCGCGACCGGTCAGTTTATGCCCGATCCCTCGGATACCGGTTTCTTCACACTGTCCGAGTCCGAGATGGTTCAGCAGGACCGTCAGGATCGTAAGCAGGCCAAGGTCCGTCGTCGCCATCGCCACACGGGTCTCAAAGTCTTCATCGTGCTGCTTCTGCTCATTTTGATCGCCGCGGGCGGTCTGGGCTTTGCCTACACGCGCGGCTTTGGCTTCCCGTCTCAGGAGTCTGTCGTTACCGATCTGTTCCAGGCTGCCGGCGACGGTGACACCGCAAAGGCCGAGTCTTGCCTGGCCTCGAACCTGTCCGAGGACGCCAAGTCTATGATCATCTCCTCGATTCCGCAGGGTGCCACCGTGTCCGTCGAGGGCATGGATCAGTCCATGACCGAGACGACCGCCAAGGTGAAGGCATCGCTGTCCAAGGGCGGCGAGCAGGAGTACACCGTCAAATTCGTGCGCTCCGACAACCATATCGGCTGGGCCGTTTCTTCGCTTGATATGGATTTCTCGGCTGCTGACAACCAGTAGTGACCTTATGGGATTTAGCTTTGCCCGGCGCTTCACCGCAAGTGAGGTGCCGGGCTTGCGCTAGTATGATGAGCTAGTAGTTTTCCAGCAATCATCCAACACATCAGGAGTTGCGTTGTTTTCTTTGATGGATATGTTCTTCGGTAGCTATGCGGGCGATCTTGCCATCGACCTCGGCACCGCAAATACGCTTGTCTCCGTGCGCGGCAAGGGCATCGTCATTCGCGAGCCCTCCGTTGTCGCCATCGACAAGAACGACGAGCGCATCCTGGCGGTCGGTATCGAGGCAAAGCGCATGCTCGGCCGTACGCCCGGCAACATCGTGGCCGTTCGTCCCCTGAAGGACGGCGTCATCGCCGACTTCGATGTTACCGAGGCCATGCTTCGCTACTTTATCGACAAGGCGTCCGAGAAGCGCTATCCGTGGACTCCGCGTCCGCGTGTTGTCGTCTGCGTTCCCTCCGGTGTCACGTCGGTCGAGAAGCGCGCTGTCTTTGAGGCCACGATCCAGGCCGGTGCCCGCCAGGCCTATCTGATCGAAGAGCCTATGGCCGCCGCTATCGGCGCCGACCTGCCCGTCGAGGAACCCACCGGTTCCATGGTCATCGATATCGGTGGCGGTACCACCGAGGTTGCCGTTATCGCTATGGGCGGCATCGTCGTCTCGCAGTCCATTCGTATTGCCGGCGACGAGTTCGATCAGGCCATCCTTACGCACGTTCGCGATGCCTACAACCTGGCCATCGGCGAGCGTACGGCAGAGGACATCAAGATCAAGGTCGGCTCCGCCGTGCCGCTCAAGGACGAGCTCGACGTCGAGGTCAACGGCCGCGACGTGATCACCGGTCTGCCCAAGACCGTGCGCATCGAGAGCGAGGAGATTCGTCGCGCGCTCAACAAGCCGCTCGACGAGATGGCCAAGGCCGTCAAGGACGCACTCGACGCTACGCCTCCCGATCTTGCCTCGGACCTTATGTACTACGGCATTTTGCTGACTGGTGGCGGCGCGCTGCTGCGCGGTCTCGACGTGCGCCTGCGCGATGAGACCGGCGTTTCGGTCAACGTCAGCCCCACGGCGCTCGATAACGTTGTTAACGGCTGTGCCCGCGTGCTCGAGGCCAATGCGTTTGATGGCGGCTTCGTCCAGACCAATGCTTAATTTCCAAAAGGTGGATTCCATTTGGCACGATCTTCGGGTTTCTCCACAAATCTGAATACCAAGCGACAATCAACGGGTATGCGCCCGTTGATTGTTTTCAGCCTGATTTCGGTGTTGCTGCTCACGTTTTATATTCGTGAGGGTGAGACGGGGCCGATTCATGCCGTTCGTTCGGGCGTGACGACGATTACCTCGCCGGTGCGTTTTCTGGGCTCGGCTGTGGCGGCTCCCTTCAATGCGATCGGTAACGTGTTCTCTAACCTTACGGCGTCACAGGACACGCTTGACGAGCTTAAGAAGCAAAACGAGGAACTGACCTCTAAGGTCGCCGAGCTCTCCGAGGCTCAAAAGACCGCCGAGCGACTGGAGGGTCTGGTCGGTCTGCAGTCGACCTACAACCTCAAATCGACCGCAGCTCGTATCGTCGGCGCTTCGGGCGATGCCTGGACCTCGACCGTTACCATCGATAAGGGTTCTGCCGACGGGCTTACCATTAACATGCCCGTGACGAGTTCTGCCGGTGTCATAGGCCAGATTATCGAGGTCTCGGCCAAGACGTCCACCGTGCGCCTGATTGGCGATGAGAACTCGGGCGTGTCCGCTATGGTGCAGGACACGCGCGCCCAGGGCATGCTGCAGGGTCAGGCTGACGGCACGCTGCGTCTTGAGTACGTGAGCGTCGACTCCGACGTTAAGGTTGGCGACATCATCGTGACCTCGGGCATTGGCGGTGTGTTCCCCAAGGGCCTTCCGCTCGGCACCGTCTCGTCGGTTGAGAAATCGGCAAATGACGTGTACTACACCATTGTGGTGCGCGCCCAGACGACGGCCGAGAACAACGAGGAAGTGCTGGTCATCACCTCGCTGACCGACGAACAGTCGGCCTCGGATGAGGACGTGAGCACCGCTAATAGCACGCCGCAGGGAACGTCGCGCGATGCTGCGACCAAGACGAAGGACGAGAGCTCGGATGACAGTTCCGACACGTCTGAGACGACCGATTCTGGCTCGAGCGAATAGGGGGCATGTCCATGGATCTACACGAGCAGGGGATGAGCTCCCGCACGTTTGTAATCGCCGCCATCGTGTGCGTGCTGCTGCAGGCAGGCCTGGCACCGCAGATCTCCATTGCGGGCGGTCGCGTCAACTTCATGATTATCCTGGTGTGCCTAAGCGTGTTCTCGGGCGACCCGACCCGTGCCGTCGTGTGCGGTTTTTGCAGCGGCTTGTTTTATGACCTTTCCGCTGCCGTGCCGGTGGGCGTTATGTCGCTTCTGCTGACCGTGGGTTCTTTTGCCCTGGTGCATAGCGCCGCCGGTCAGACGGGCGGTACCCCGAGTGCGCGCGGCATCACGGTGGGCGCCTTCGCGCTCGTCATAAATGTGATCTACAGCATCATCTTGCTGTTTATGGGTTTGGAGACGAGCTTTGTCGTTGCGATCTTCGGCCATGCGCTGCCGTCTTCGATCCTGACGGGTCTGGTTGCCTTTCCGTTTTTGATGTCCGGCGTCGTGCCGCAGTCTGGTTATGGATTCTCCGCACGTGGCGGACGCCAGACGGGCATGCGCTTTAAGCCCAAGACCCGTAAGCTCAAATAGGGGAGGCCCGTAGATGTCTTCCCAGATGACGGTTATTATCGCCGGTATCGTGCTGGTTGTGGCCATCGTGGTTGCGCTGGTCATCATGCGTCGCGGTGATTCCCGTTTTACTTACGATACGCAGCATGGAACGGCCCCGCGCGCCACCGAGGGCGAGGGCAATACCGCGGCGACCGCCTTTAAGGGCCGCTTCTCCATCCTCACCACGGGTGTGGGGGCGATGTTCGCGGCGCTTGCCGTCAAGCTGTGGGGCATGCAGATGGTCTCGTCGGACTATTACGAAAAGCAGGCTAATAGCAATCAGACGCGCACCGTTACCACACCCGCTGTGCGCGGCCGCATCCTCGACCGCAATGGCGTGGCGCTTGTCCAGAACCGTCCCTCACTTGCTGTCGTGGCCTACCGCGACCTTGCCGAGGATGAGGTTCTGGTTCGCCATCTTGCCAACGTGCTCGGTATGCCCTACGTGGCGGTGCTGCGCAATATTCAGGACAATTCCGAGGGCGCCCAGAGCCTGCATACCATCGCGACGGACGTCCGTCGCTCCACGGTTGCCTATATCAAGGAGCACGCCGGCGAGTTCCCGGGCGTCAAGATTGCCGAGCGTACCGAGCGCCAGTATCCCTACGGCGAGACGGCATGCCATATCTTGGGCTATACCGGCACCATTACTTCCGAGCAGCTCGAGGCCCAGAATAAGAAAACGTCTGGCGATGATGATGCTTCTGCTGGCCGGATTACGTACCAGTCGGGCGATATCGTGGGCCAGGCGGGTGTTGAGAGCTACTACGAAAACCTGCTGCAGGGTATTCGTGGCGAGCAGACCGTCAAGGTCGATGCCTCGGGCAATGTGACCGGTCAGGCCGGCGCCGTGCCCGCCAAGGCCGGCTCCGACATTAAGCTCACGCTCGACCTTAAGATCCAACAGGCCTGTGAGACGGCGCTGGCGAGCGCCATCGAGCTTGCCAAGACCACGGGCTACAGCAATGCCGGCAACGGTGCTGTGGTGTGTCTCGATCCCAACAATGGCGAGATCTTGGGCATGGCGAGCGAGCCCAAGTTCGATCCTTCCGTCTTTATCGGCGGCGTCTCAAATGACGTGTGGACCGAGCTCAATGATGACAAGGGTTCGCACCCGCTGCTCAACCGCGCCATTAGCGGACAGTACATGTCGGCCTCGACCATCAAGCCGCTCTCGGCACTGGCCGGTCTTGAGTTTGGAACCTACACTTCAACGCAGACAACCAACTGCACGGGCTATTGGACGGGCTTGGGCAAAGCTTGGGGCAAGCGCTGCTGGCTGACGTCTGGCCACGGCACCATGACGCTGCAGTCGGGTATCGCCAACTCGTGCGACCCCGTCTTCTACGACATGGGCAAGGCGTTCTTTTATGACGAGCAACATTCCGAGGGCCTGCAGGAGGTCTTTCGTCGCTGGGGCCTAGGCAAGACCTGCGGTATCGATCTGCCGAGTGAGGGCGCGGGCCGTATTCCCGATGCCGAGTGGAAAGAGTCGTACTTCACCGACGCCTCTGCCGAGGACCGCAAGTGGAATGCCGGCGATATGACCAACATTGCCATCGGCCAGGGCGACATTTTGGTGACGCCTCTGCAGATGGCGTGCGCCTATATGGGTCTTGCCAACGGCGGCAAACAGTATGTGCCCCACGTGTTTTTGTCTGCCGTGTCGCGCGATGGCGACGGCGATGCCTATAAGTACAACGGCAAGGGCAAGAAGAAGCGCCTGGAGGCCAAGATCAACAGCGATTCGGATTTGACTCTTGTTCGCAACGGCATGCACGACGTGATTTACACGGCATCGACGTCCCTGGCGGCTCACTTTGGCACCCTGACGCCGCAGGTATACGGCAAGTCGGGCACGGGCGAGAAAAGCGGCGAGGACGAATACGCGTGGTTCTGCGCCTATGCACCGGCCGATGATCCCAAGTATGTCATCGCTACTGTCCTGGAGCAGGGCGGCGGTGGCTCAGATACCGCGATGCATGTCGTGCGCGACGTGCTCGGCGTGATTTATGACGAGCCCGATACCTCTTCGGCCTCGGGCGATTCTTCGGTTCGATAGGAGGTTGCGATGGATTTTTCTCCGGCGGATCTGTTCCGTTCAACCAAGACCGGCTCTCGCAGCAGCCTGGACCGCGTCAACAAGCAACTTTCGGCCTCGCGCGGCACGTTTCGCCAAAAGGTGCATATCGGTGTGCTCGTGGCTACAGTGGCGCTCGTCGCCTACGGTGCCATCATTATCTGGTCGGCTTCGCAGTTTAAGGCCGATGCCTCGTTCTCACGCCATCTTCTGGGAATTGGCATCGGGGCGGTGCTGGCGGTGCTGGTCTGGCGTACCGACTTGCGCGGTATTTCCAATTTCTCGACGGCGTTGCTCGTCATCGACCTGATCGTTATCTTCTCGCCCAAGATTCCGGGTCTGTCCTATACAGGCGGTCTGGGCATGACGGGCTGGATCAAGATTCCCGGTATCGGCTTGACATTCCAGCCGGTTGAGCTTGCCAAGCTCATCACCATCTTCTTTATTGCCACGCTTGGCTCGCAGTATAACGGTCGCATCGATACCGTTCGCGACTACGTCAAGCTCTGCGGCATGCTGTCCATTCCGTTTTTGGCCGTCGTCGCCATGGGCGACCTGGGCTCGGGCCTGGTCGTGCTGGTCTCGGGCGCCATCGTCATCTGCATGAGCGGTGCGCGCCGCGAGTGGGTGCTGTCGACCCTGGCCCTGCTCGTAGGCTTGGTGGCGCTTGTCTTGGCGCTCGACTCGGTTTTCGATTCGCTGCTCGGCCACGATGTGCTCATCAAGCAGTACCAGATGAATCGCTTGACGGTCTTTATCGACCCCGATAACGCCGATTCGGACGATGCCTACAACCTGCAGCAGTCGCTTATCGCCGTTGGCTCGGGTGGCTTCTTTGGTAAGGGTTTGGGCCATGCGACGCAGTCGGCCGGCGGCTTTCTGCCTGAGTTCCACACCGACTTCGTCTTCGCCTTCCTGTCTGAGACCTTTGGCTTTTGCGGTTCCTTTTTGCTCCTGTGCCTCTACGTGCTGCTGATCTTTTCGACGATTCGCGTCGCCTTTAAGTGTGAGTCACTGTTTTTGCGTCTTTCGTGTGTGGGCATCGTTGGCATGTGGGCGTTCCAGACCTTCGAAAACATCGGCATGTGCATCGGCATGATGCCGATTACCGGTATTCCGCTACCGTTTATTAGCTTCGGTTCGTCTTCGATGATGATTCAGCTGCTGACGGTGGGTATCGTACAATCCATATGGCGGCATCGTTCGGGCGCCGCGTAACCGCTGGAGGGGTTTGCTATGAAAATTCCCGTAGATAAGCTGACCCGCGCTTTTAAGATGGGCGCGTCCGTTAAGAAGGATTCCGATACGCCGGTGCGCGTTTCGGTCTATCTGGATTCGTCCGCCTCGCGCTTTCTGGCCGAGACGGTGCGTGACGCCTTTGTGCCGCAGACGACCTCGGGCATTGTGCGCGTCGAGCGTCTGGGGGAGGAGCGAATTGCTCCAAAGACCGATACCGATGTGGTGCTGGTGCTCTCGTGTGGTTCCGACCGCTTGGAGAGTGCCGTGCAGGAGCTCGTGATCGCCGGCGCGCCCGTGTGCGTGCTTGCCGAGTCTGCTGTGGAGGTGCCGTTTATCGAGGAGTCCACGCCCATGCTCGGCGTTGTCGCGGCAACCGATAAGACGTATCTGCTCGAGACGCTTGCCCGCTGGATTCTCGACCGCACCGACAAGGAAACGGCTTTTGCGGCGAACTTTGCCTTCATGCGCATCGCGGCGGCCAATCGTATCATCACCTCGTGCGCGCTCACCAATATGGCGACTGGTGCGCTGGTGTTTTTGCCGGGCGCCGATTATCCCGTTATGGCGCTGGCGCAGGTGGGCATGCTCTTTGAGCTCGCTGCCGTCTTTGGACGCGGCATTAAGCCCGAGCGCGGCTACGAGGTCGCGGGCGTGCTTGCTGGCGGTCTTGTGATCCGCGCGGTCACCCGCGCGCTCGTCAAGCAGACGCCGCATATTGGGTTTGCCGTCAAGGCGCTCACTGCTGCCGCGGGCACCTATGGCATGGGCCGTGCGCTCGTTTCGCTCTACGAGCGCGATGTTGACTACAGCCGTGCCAACGAGGTAGTCACTGCCACGTTCTCCCGCGTTCGCGATCTGGTGACCACGGTCGCGGGCGCTACCCGTCCTATGGCGTCCTACCAAGACGCATCCGATCTCGCTGCTTAGGGGTTTTCCGTTGCGCGTTCCGTATCAAGACTGTTTTCATTTAATTGAGCCGCTGCTCGCCAAGGTCGAGAAGCCGAGCCGCTATATCGATCACGAGTGGGGCACGCTTTCAAAGGCCGATGCCGACTACCGTTGCTGCCTGATCTATCCGGATGTGTACGAGGTTGGTTTGCCCAACCAGGGCATCGCCATCCTCTACAACATTCTTAACCAGGCCGAGGGCATCTCCTGCGAGCGTGGCTATGTGCCGTGGCCCGATATGGGTGACGCCATGCGCGAGGCGGGTATTCCGCTTCTGTCGCTCGAAGGTGCTGCCCCCGTCGCATCGTTTGATATCGTCGGTCTGCATGTGCCGCACGAGATGGCGGTGACGAACTTCCTCGAGGCTCTCGACCTCGCTGGCATTCCGCTGTTAGCGGCCGACCGAGGCGAAGACGACCCCATCATCATCGCTGGTGGTCCTTCGGTGTACAACCCCGAGCCGTATGCGGCCTTCTTCGATGTTATCCTCATCGGTGAGGGTGAGGAATCGCTGCTCGAGACCTGCCAGCTGCATCGCCGCCTGCGTGACGAAGGAGTCCCGCGTGCGCAGATCGTTGAGCAGCTTGCATCCATTGCCGGCAACTATGTGCCGTCGCTCTATGAGGTTCGTCACGACGAGCCCTGCTCGCCGCATGGCTACACCGTGCCGCGTGAGGGCAAGGATGCTCCGACCGTGGTCTACAAGCGCGTCGTCGAGGATTTCGGCGCCACGAATCCGCTGTCGCAGTCGTGCGTACCCTATGCGCAGCTGGTCCACGACCGCCTGTCTATCGAGATTCTGCGCGGCTGCGCCCGCGGCTGTCGTTTTTGCCAGGCCGGCATGACGTATCGCCCGGTGCGCGAGCGCTCGGCCGACCAGATCGTCTCGTCGGTGATTCAGGGTCTGGAAAAGACCGGCTATGACGAGGTGTCGCTGACCTCGCTCTCTACGACCGACCACTCCTGCATTCGCGACGTGCTCGGCAGGCTCAACCGTCGCCTGGAGGATACGGGTATTCGCGTGTCTATTCCGTCGCAGCGCCTGGATTCGTTTGGTGTGGATATGGCCGAGTCGGTCGCCGGCGAAAAGAAAGGCGGCCTGACGTTCGCGCCCGAGGCCGGCAGCCAGCGCATGCGCGACATCATTAACAAGAACGTGACCGAGGAGGACCTGGACCGTGCGGCCAAGGCGGCCTTCGAGGCCGGCTGGAACCGCATGAAGCTCTACTTCATGATGGGCCTTCCCGGCGAGCGCGACGAGGACATCGTGGCCATCGCCAATCTGGCCGATCATGTGCTGGAGCTCGGTCGTTCCGTAGTGCCCAAGGCTCGTCGCGGCTCGATCTCGGTGTCTATCTCGGTTTCGGTCTTTATCCCCAAGGCTGCCACGCCGTTCCAGTGGTGCCCGCAGCTCGACTACGACGACGTCAAACGTCGCCAGAAGCTGCTTGTCACGAGTGTGCGCAACCGTGCCGTCCGCGTGCATTACCACGATGCCGAGACCTCGCTCATCGAGGCCGCGCTGTCCCGCGCCGGTCGTGACATGACGCCCGTCATCATCGATGCTTGGCGCGCGGGCTCTCGCTTTGACGCCTGGGTAGAGCATTTCTCGCTCGATAACTGGAAGGAGGCTGCTGCCAAAAACGGCATCGACCTCAATGAGCTCGTGCACCTGCCCTACGAGTTGGACTGGCGCCTGCCGTGGGAGCACGTGAGCCCCGGCTGCACGCGCGGCTTCCTCGAGCGCGAGTACCGTCGCTCGCTCGAGGGTGTCACGACTCCCGACTGCACCCGCACGTCGTGCACCGGCTGCGGAATCTGCCCCACGCTCCACGCCAAGAATGTATTGATGGGTGATCGCGCATGAGTGAGCGCCTGACCGACAACCCCACGCTCTTTAGGCTTCGTGTTCGCTATGGCAAACGCGATCGCCTTAAGTACCTGGGCCATCTCGAAGTAATCCATACCATTGAGCGCATCGTGCGCCGTGCGGGACTTCCCTATGCCGTCACGCAGGGTTTCTCTCCTCACATGCGCGTGGGCTTCTCTTCGGCGCTACCGGTGGGTACGTCGTCGACCTGCGAGTGGTATGACCTGTTTATGACCGAGTTCGTGGCGCTCGACGAGGCGTTTGGGCGCCTGGCTGCGGCCTCTCCGGCCGATCTGGCACCCATCGAGGCGGCGTACATCGACGTGCGCACGCCGGCGTTGACGGCGCAGCTCACGCGCTTGTCGTATCGCATTGATTTGCACTTGGATCCCGAGGCGCCCGTAAGCGCCGACGAGGTGCGTCGTGCGATCGACACGCTGCGCGCGGACCATGGCATCGACTACGCGCGCGGAAAAAAGAGCAAGCGCTTGGATTTGGATCACACGCTCGTGGGCTATGAGCTCACGGCGGGGGAGCGCCCGGACCATTTAGTGCTCATGCTCGACACCCATGCCGATAACGAGGGCTCCATGCGTCCGGAAATTTTGCTTTCTGCAGCTGATGTTTTGTTGCAGGGCTTGACCCCGGGCGTGGATGCACCTATTGTTTCCACCGGTATGCAAGACCTCGTGACCATCTGCTCCTACGATGTCGAGCGTCAGAATCAAGCATGCGAGGACGACGAGGGCCGACTCGTCAGCCCCATACCTGTGCGAACTTGTGGATTTGCTCCACATACTCGTTGACGGGGGTATTTTCGCCTGCTACTATATTCGGCTGTTGCACTAACTGATGCATGAAGGGCAAGTAAACATGTACGCAATCGTTAACACGGGCGGCAAGCAGTACAAGGTCGCCACCGACGATGTCATCACCGTCGAGAAGATCGAGGGCAATGAGGGCGACAAGGTCACCCTGCCGGTCATCTTCCTCAACGATGGTAAGAAGATCGTCACCGATCCCGACAAGCTGGCCAAGGCCAAGGTTACCGCTCAGATCGTTGAGCAGTTCAAGGGCGAGAAGCAGCTGGTCTTCAAGTTCCACAAGCGTAAGCGCTATCGTCGTCTGAAGGGTCACCGTCAGCAGCTCACCAAGCTGAAGATCGTGAAGGTTCAGGCTACCTCCCGCGCCAAGAAGGCTGTCAAGGCAGAGGCTGAGGCTGTTGCCGAGGCTCCCGTCGCCGAGTAGATTACACTCGTAACGAAAGAGTAGGTATACACAATGGCACACAAAAAAGGACTCGGTTCCTCCCGTAATGGCCGTGACTCCCGCGGTCAGCGCCTTGGCACGAAGCGCTATGCCGGCCAGACGGTAACCACGGGCACGATTCTCGTCCGTCAGCACGGCACTCACATCCACCCGGGTGAGAACGTTGGCCGTGGCAAGGACGATACGCTGTTCGCGCTGGTCGACGGTACCGTTGAGTTCCACAAGGGTATCAAGCACAGGGTCAGCGTACGCCCGCTCGCGAACGCGTAATTCATCCTTCATAGAGCACATATGTGGGAGGCACTTGAGTTTTAGGATTCAAGGGTCTCCCTCTTTTTGTAGGAGGCGATTCTGTTGTCACAGTTCACCGATATCAGCCGCATTAACGTGTGCGGCGGCGACGGCGGAGCCGGATGCATGTCGTTTAGGCGCGAGGCATTTGTCCCCAAGGGCGGCCCCGATGGCGGCGACGGCGGTCGTGGCGGCAATGTCGTCATCCAGGCCGATGCTCGGCTGTCTTCGTTGATCGATTACCGCTTTAAGCATCACTTCCGCGCCGAACGCGGCACGCACGGGCAGGGTGCCCGTCGTAACGGTAAGAGCGGCGAGGACCTGATCCTGAAGGTTCCCATGGGCACCGTGGTGCGCGAGCTCGACCCCGAGACGCAGACCCCGATGTTCGAGATTGCCGACCTGGTGCACGATGGCGAGCGCGTTGTCGTGGCGCCCGGCGGTGCCGGTGGCCTGGGCAACACGCACTTTGTGACGTCGGTGCGCCGCGCGCCCGCGTTCGCACAGCTGGGCGAACCGGCCGAGGAGCACTGGATTGAGCTTGAGATGAAGCTTATGGCCGATGCCGCGCTCGTGGGCTTTCCCTCGGTGGGTAAGTCTTCGCTCATCGCGCGCATGAGTGCCGCCCGTCCCAAGATCGCCGACTATCCGTTTACCACGCTCGTGCCGAACCTCGGCATGGTGCGTGCCGGTGAGTATTCTTACGTCGTTGCCGACGTTCCTGGTTTGATCGAGGGCGCGAGCGAGGGCAAGGGCCTGGGCCACCAGTTCCTGCGCCACATCGAGCGTACGGCCCTGATCATGCATGTCGTCGACATGACGGGCGGTTTTGAGGATCGCGACCCGGTTGAGGATTACCGCATCATCAACCGTGAGCTCGAGCAGTATGGCGCCGAGCTCTCGGAGCGTCCGCAGATCGTCGTCGCCAACAAGTGCGATGCGCCGGGCACGGCCGACAAGATTGCCGACCTTAAGCGTGCGGCACTCGACGACGGCCATATGTTCTTTGCCGTGTCCGCCGTGACGGGCGCCGGCCTCAACACGCTGATGCTTGCCGTGGGCGAGCAGGTGGCTAAGCTTCGCGCCGAGCTGGCGGTCTCCGATGAGCCGGTCGATCTGCGCGACGAGGAGTGGGAACGCCGCCGTCTGCAGCGCGAGAAGCGTTTCCGCATTGTCCAGGAAGAGCCCGGTGCCTTCCGCGTGGTCGGTCGTGCCATCGAGCGCATGGTCATCCAGACCGACTGGGAAAACGAGGAAGCCGTCATCTACCTGCAGCACAAGTTTGCGCGTATGGGTGTTGATGACGCGCTCGAGAAGGCCGGTTGCCGTGCGGGCGACGAAGTCCGCATTTGCCAGCGCGCCTTTGACTTTGAGGGCGCTGAGGACTTCTCGGAGTACGAGGAGCTCGAGGACGCTGGCGAGGACGTTGCCGTTGAGGCCATTGACGTGGCCGACGCTGCGGATGAGGGCGTCGAGGTTGTCGATGCGGCGGATGCCGCGGACGATGCCGAGACCTCGGAGGGCGAGTAAGCCATGTCGCTGCGCGGTGGAATCGGTTTGCCCGAGCTGCCCATAAAAGAGGGCAAAGAGTTTCGGCTTGGCATTATGGGCGGCACATTCGACCCGATTCATTACGGGCACCTGGTGACTGCCGAGCAGGCGCGCGAGTCGCTCGACTTGGACGCTGTGCTCTTTATGCCGGCGGGCTCTCCTGCCTTTAAGCTTGACAAGCCGGTGACGCCTGCCGAGGACCGTTATGCCATGACGGTCCTCGCCACCGCCGCGAACCCGGCCTTTTTGGCGAGCCGGTTCGAGATTGACCGTCCGGGCGTAACCTATACGGCCGATACGCTTCATGCCCTTCGCGACTTTTACCCGCCGCAGGTAAAGCTCTACTTTATTACGGGCGCCGACGCGATTATCGATATTGTGACCTGGCATGATGCCGAGCGAATCGCTGAGCTTGCTACCTTTATTGCGGCGACGCGACCGGGTTTTGATATCGATACGGCGCGTGCCCGAATCAAAGAGTCGGGGCTGCCGTTCGATGTGCGCTATATTCAGATTCCGGCGCTGGCGATCAGCTCGACGAACATTCGTAAGCGAGTTGCCCGCGGCATGAGCGTGCGCTATCTTACGAGCGAGTCTGTGCTCGGCTACATTCGCAAGCGCAGTTTGTATGTCGATCTGGGTCAAGAAGATTTTGAGTGATGGGGGCTACGTTGTCGGTAGAGGATCAGTTTGAGGGCGATGAGCGCGCGCTGCTCAAGCGCATTCAAGAGCTGCTTGATGTTCGCATGAAAGATAAGCGCAAGCGCTATGTGCATTCGCTGGGTGTTGCCGAGACCGCACTTCATCTGGCCGAGGTCTACGGCGTTGACCGCTTTGATGCCGCTGCCGCCGGCTTAATTCACGACTGGGACAAGGTGCTTTCCGATGACGAGCTCGTGGCCCGCGCGCTTCACTATGGCATCAAGGTTGCCGGCTCTCCTTCCGCCGCGACGCCGCTTTTGCATGGCCCTGTTGCCGCCTATGAGCTTCCGCAACTTTTCCCCGAGCTGTCGCCGGCCGTTTTCCAGGCTGTCGACCGTCACACCGTGGGTGCCTGCGACATGACGCCGCTCGATATGGTGGTCTTTGTGGCCGATGCCATCGAGCCCAACCGCCACGGCGACTATGCCCATGCGCTGCGCAAGATGGTGGGGAAGTCCTCGCTCGACGACTTGTTCTTCTCCTGTTTTGCGCAGGGTCTGGTCTATGTGATCCAGTCCGGGCGCTATCTTTATCCCACGGCTATTACGATTTACAACCATTACGCCCAGTTGCGCTAGCTCGGGTGTGTCCAGAAAGAGGTATTCCATGGCCGACGAGACCATGACTGACGAGCAGATTCTTGAAGGTGTGGAGCACAAGAGCTTCGCCGCCACGTCCGACCGTACCGCCGCCTCGCTGTCCGCGAGCGGTGTCGCCGCCGAGGATGTCGCCCGCGCCGCCGCGCAGGCCGCCTACGACAAGAAGGGCGAGGACGTGCAGGTGCTCGACCTGACCGAGCTTTCCGATGTGTGCGACTACTTTGTGATTGCCACCGGTACCAACAACCGCCAGGTCGATTCGATCGTCGATGAGATCGAGGAGAAGGTCGCCGAGGCTTGCGGCGAGCATCCGTTCTCCATCGAGGGCCGCGAGCAGAAGACCTGGATGCTCATGGACTACGGCTCGGTCGTCGTCCATGTCTTTACTCTCGAGGCGCGCGAATTCTACCGCCTAGAAAAGCTCTGGGGTGACGCCCTCCAGCTTCCCCTCGACCTCCTCTAGCAGCTCATTTGATACGGGGCTTTTTAGCTAGCCTCGCGCATTTCGCCGGGCGGTTGCGGTTTTCCGTACCTGCCCGGCTTTCTTTTTGCCCAAAGGCGATTAATCGTTGAAGCGGGATTGGCGGCCGAAGGATAGGGCGGTGTCGCCGAATTTGTCTCGGACGGCGTCGATCGCGACGGAGAGCTCGCGGCGTTCGCTGGATTGGGCTCCGCGGTCGTCGACTTCGCAGAACAAGTCGGTCTGGATGCCGCCCTGATGGTCAAAGTCGCTCATGCCGATGCCTGCTAAGCGAACATGCATGCCTTCTTGCCAGATGTTGTCGAGCAGTTCGAGCGCAACCGCCACAAAGATATTCTCGTCGTCGGTGGGGTGGGGAAGTCGGCGCTGTGCCGTGCGTCCGCTACCGTACGAATACTTGAGCTTGAGCGTCACCGTGGCGCCCGTTAGTCCCTGACGGCGCAGGCGGCGTCCCACTGACTCGCCCAACAGCGCAATCGCCGCTTCGATGTCCCCACGCTCAGTTAAATCTTTTGCAAAGGTGCGTTCATTGCTCACCGACTTGACCTCGCGCTCTTCATCGAGACTCGTGACTTCGGAGATTTCGAGTCCCAGCGCACGCTGGCGCATGCGTTCGCCGTTGACGCCAAAAATAGAGGCCAAGGTGGATTCCGGTGCACGTGATAGCTCGCCGAGGGTGTAGATGCGCATACGGCGCAGTCGCTCCTCGGCCGAGCGCCCGATGCCGCTCATGGTAGATACCGGCAGCGCGGCCAAAAAGCGCTGCTCGGTTCCGGGGCGCACGATGGTCAGCCCAAACGGCTTGTCCCGCTCGCTTGCGATCTTTGCGACCGTCTTGTTGCAGCCCACGCCAATGGAGCACGTCACTCCCAGCGCTGCCACGCGGTCGCTTATGCGCCGTGCTACCAGTAGCGGGTCTTCGGGTGCAAAGCGACCCGGTGTGATATCGATAAAGGCTTCGTCGATGGATACGCGCTCCACGCGCGGCGTCTCCTCGGCAAGAATCGCCATGACCTGCGCACTGACCTCGCGGTAGCGATCGAAATGCCCGTGCGTCCAAATGGCCTGCGGACACAGGCGCCGTGCCTCGGCTGAGGGCATGGCGGAGTGTACGCCAAAGCGACGTGCCTCGTAAGAACAGGTGGACACAACGCCACGAGAATCGGCGTCCCCGCCCACGATGAGCGGCTTTCCGCGCCATTCGGGATGATCGAGCATCTCCACGCTCGCAAAAAACGCATCGAGGTCCATGAGGCCCACCGCCGGACCCGTCCAGGGAGGCGGTGTGACGCCCATGGCATCCTCATAACCGTATGTATGTTCGCGTCTTTCCATGTCATGAGTATACCGCGCAGCTCATGTGGGGTGCGTGGATGTGCTTGCAAATCGCGAATTCTTGTCTAAGATATGGATTTGCCTTCGACTACACCGAAGAAGTTGGTCTCACGGACTTCACCTGCCCGCGTCGATGGCGTATTATGTTCAACTGTTTGTTTGTAGTTGCAGCCTAAAGCTGCTTGGTTGGAGGAGTTTCCTTTGGCAGTCAAGATTCGCCTTGCTCGTCACGGCGCTAAGAAGCGTCCGTACTACCGTGTCGTCGTCGCCGATTCCCGCGCCCCGCGTGACGGTCGTATCATCGAGGAGGTTGGCCGCTACAACCCGATGACCGCCCCCAAGACCATCAACCTCGATCTCGAGAAGATCGCTGACTGGCAGTCCAAGGGCGCTCAGCTCACCGACGCTGTCGCTGCTCTGGTCAAGGCCGCCAACGAGGGCGAGAAGACCGAGACCGTCGTCAAGAAGTCCAAGAAGCAGCTCGCCAAAGAGGCCGAGGCCGCTAAGGCTGCCGCTGAGGCCGCTGAGGGCGCCGAGGAGTAAATCGTGCCTGAGGTTGACGCTGCACAGCTCGAGGGTGAGGCAATGCTCTCAGATCGCATCGCCGATCTCGTCGAATATCTCGTTGTTCAGATCGTCGACGACCCGGATTCCGTGAGTCTTGAGGTCATCGATGGTGACGACGCCTCTACGATTGAGGTTTCGGTTGCCGAGGATGACGTCGCTAAGGTCATCGGCCGTCGTGGCCGTACCATCAAGGCCATTCGCACGCTCGCCCGTGCACTGGCCGCTCGCCTCGACACAGCAGTCGAGGTAGAGGTTCTGGGCTAGGACCTTGAGGTCCCAGTACAAAAACATCGCCCGTGTGGTCAAGCCGCACGGAAGGAAGGGGGAGGTCCTCGCGCAGCCGCTGCGGGGGCTTCCTTCTGTATTGACGCCGGGTATGCGTGTCGCCTTGACGCCACCGGCGCTCAAACGCGACCGTTTTTGCACGGTCACATCCGTCACCGATACGGGCGATGGCGATCTGGTCTCGTTTGAGGGCATTGACGACTTGACGGCCGCCGAGGGCATCATCGGATGCTACGTGCTGGCAAATCGTGACGATTTTGAGCTCGATTCGCTCGACGCCGCCTATACCGACCTGATGGGTCGCGAGGTGGTCGACGAGCACTTCGGTTCACTCGGAACGATCGTCGAGATCATGTCGACGCCCGCTAACGATGTTTGGGTTGTCGAGGGCGATCGGTACGGCGAGGTACTGATTCCCGTGATCGAGCAGGTTGTGCTCGATCTTCCCGACACAGGAACAATTTCCGTCCACGTTATGGACGGCCTGATCGATATGGACAAGTAGGGAGGACAACATGCTGATTGAGACCCTTTCGGTCTTTCCCGAGATGTTTGAGCCCGTCATGTCCACATCGATTTTGGGCCGCGCCCGCAAGGCCGGCCTTTTTGATTTTAAGGCGTATAACCTGCGCGACTGGACGCACGACCGTCATCGTACCGTCGATGACGAGCCGTACGGCGGCGGGCAGGGCATGCTCATGAAGGTCGAGCCTATCGCCGAGGCCATCGAGGCCATTAGCGCGGAGGGCCCCAAGCCGACGGTGGTGTTCTTTACCCCCTGTGGCGAGCCCTTTACGCAGCATGTGGCCGAGCGCCTGCTCAAAAGTGAGCGCCTGCTGTTTGTGTGCAGTCGCTACGAGGGCGTCGACGAGCGTGCCTATGCGTATGCCGACGAGCGCCTTTCGATCGGTGATTACGTGCTCACGGGCGGCGAGCTTCCCGCTATGGTCGTTGCCGACGCCGTCGTACGCCTGATTCCCGGCGCCCTTGGTGACGAGATGAGCAACGTCGACGAGTCGTTCTCGACCGCCGAGGACGGAGGCCTGCTCGAGTATGCGCAGTACACCCGCCCTGCCGAATTCAACGGCGAGGGCGTGCCGCCGGTGCTCGTGAGCGGTGACCATGCCAAGGTTGACGCCTGGCGCCGTAAGAATTCAATCGAGCGCACCTGCCGCTGGCGTCCCGACCTGATCGAGACGGCGCGGCTTACGCCCCAGGAGCGCGCATACGCGCAGGAGATTCTGGACGCTTCGTATTCGCAGAGTGAGGAGTGAGAATGGTTCCATCGCAGCATTCCGCGTTGAGGGGCGCCTTTGAGTGGATCGCGGTCATCGCAATCGCGCTCGTGGCCACCTTCCTGATCCGCACCTTTGTGGTCGAGCCCTTTGTGGTGCCCACCGGCTCCATGGAGGACACGATCGAGATTGGCGACCAGATCCTGGCACAAAAGGTGAGCCTCGAGCTCGGTCAGCCCGTCAAACAGGGTGATATCGTGGTGTTCCACAACCCCGATGCCACGTCCGAGCATGACGTGCTGGTAAAGCGTGTCATCGCCACGGCCGGTCAGACGGTCGACCTTCAGGACGGCAAGGTCGTCGTCGACGGCCAGGCGCTCGATGAGGACTATACGACCGGCATGAGCTGGCCGCTTTCGGTCCAGGCACCCGCCGCTCAGGTGAGCTATCCCTACACCGTCCCCGATGACTGCGTGTGGGTAATGGGCGACAATCGAGAGAACTCTGCCGACTCACGCTACTTTGGTCCCGTCGATCGCTCTGATTTGATCGCTGTGGCGCTTGTGCGTTACTGGCCGCTCAACCGCATCGGCGCTATCGACTAAAAACCGCTATAGTACAGTACCTAACCGTGTAATCGTTTCGACGAGGGGATATTAGAGGCATGAACGCTTCATCGCTTTCCTTCCAAGACATCATCCTGCGCCTCCAGCAGTACTGGGGCGAGCAGGGCTGCGTCATTATGCAGCCCTATGACTCCGAGGTCGGTGCCGGTACCTTCCACACCGCGACCACGCTGCGCTCGCTCGGTCCCGCCGAGTGGCGCACCTGCTATGCGCAGCCTTGCCGCCGTCCCGCCGACGGCCGCTACGGCGAGAACCCCAACCGCATGCAGCACTACTATCAGTTCCAGGTGCTCATCAAGCCCTCACCGGTCAACGCCCAGGAGCTCTATCTGGGTTCGCTGGCCGCCATTGGCCTGGACCCCAACGACCATGACGTCCGCTTTGTCGAGGACGACTGGGAGAGCCCGACGCTCGGCGCCTGGGGCCTTGGCTGGGAGGTCTGGCTCAACGGCATGGAGGTCACGCAGTTTACGTACTTCCAGCAGGTGGGCGGCATCGAGGTCGACCCCGTGCCCGTCGAGATCACCTATGGCCTGGAGCGTATCGCCATGTACGCCCAGGGCGTCAACTCGGTCTACGATCTGGTGTGGAGCTACCTGCCCGATGGCACGCCCATGACCTACGGCGACGTGTTCCTCGAGAACGAGCGCGAGTTCAGTGCCTATAACTTTGAGGTCGCCAACGTCGAGATGATGCGTCAGAAGTTTGACGACTACGAGGCCGAGTGCCATTCCTGCCTGGAGCGCAAGCTGCCGCTGCCCGCATACGACTGCGTCATGAAGTGCAGCCACGCTTTCAATCTGCTCGATGCCCGCGGCGCGCTGTCCGCGGTCGAGCGTGCCAACTACATCCTGCGCGTCCGCGCCGTCGCCAAGGCGTGCTGCGAGGCCTATATGGCCGAGGTCGCCGGAGTAAACGAGAATGCCGACCAGGAAGGCGAGGTGGCGTAAGCCATGGCAGACGCTAAGGATTTCCTGTTTGAGATCGGTACGGAGGAAATGCCCTCCGCACCGCTGAACAATGCCGTCAAGCAGCTTGGCACCATGATCGCCAAGGGTCTCGACGAGGCCGGTCTGGCCCACGGCGAGGTCCGCGTGATCTCGAGCCCGCGTCGCCTGGCTGCGCTCGTTGCCGACGTCGCCACCGCGACCGATGAGGTTCACGAGGTCAAGCGTGGCCCTGCGGCCAACATCGCCTTCGACGTTGACGGTAACGCCACCAAGGCCGCCCAGGGCTTCGCCCGCAAGTGCGGTGTGGCTGCCGAGGATCTGGTCCGTCGCGAGGACACCGACGGCCGTGAGTATGTCTTTGCCGAGAAGAACATTCCTTCCGCTCCGGCTACTCCGATCCTGACGGCCCTGTGCGAGAAGACCATCGCCGGCCTGCAGTGGCCCAACTACCGTAGTCAGCGCTGGGGCCACGAGCACGCCACCTTCGTGCGCCCGGTCCGCTGGATCTGCTGCCTTTTGGGCGAGGAAGTTGTGCCCGTGTCGTTTGCCGACGTGACGAGCGGCAACACCACGCGCGGCCATCGCGTGCTTGGCCCCGGTGACCACGTTGTCGCTAGCCCCGCCGCCTACGAGCAGGTGCTCGAGGACGCCGGCGTGCTTTCTGCCGAGCGCCGTCGCGAGGCAATTCTCGCCGGTATCGCCGAGGTCGAGGCCGCCCGTCCCGGCTGCCATGTCGATACGCCCAAGAAGGTCTTCGAGGAGGTCATCAACCTCTGCGAGTGGCCGACGGTGCTCGTCGGTACCTTCGATGAGGAGTTCCTCAAGGTCCCGCACGAGATCATCTGCGAGTCCATGCTCACCAACCAGCGCTACTTCCCGATCTATGACGGCGAGGGCAAGCTGACGCGTGAGTTCGTGGTCGTCTCCAACAGCAAGCCCGAGAACGCCGAGCGCGTGATCGACGGTAACGAGCGCGTCGTGCGCGCCCGTCTGGACGACGCTAAGTTCTTCTACGAGGAGGACCTGAAGATCTCCCTCGACGAGTTCCGTGAGCGTCTGTCCAAGGTCGCCTTCCAGGAGAAGCTCGGCAGCGTGCTCGCCAAGTCCGAGCGCATCGAGCAGCTCGCGCTCGCTATTGCCCGCGAGGCTCATCTGGGCGCCCATCTTGCCGCCGACGCTGCTCGCGCCGCGCACCTGTGCAAGGCAGACCTGGTGTCCAACGCCGTCGTCGAGTTCACGAGCCAACAGGGCGTGATGGGCGGTTACTACGCCACCGCGATGGGGGAGAACGACGAGGTCGCTCATGCTATTCGCGATCACTATCGTCCCCGCTTTGCCGGTGACGAGCTGCCCGAGGGCACCGCTGGCTGCATCGTGGCCTGCGCCGACAAGCTCGATACCATCGCCGGCATCTTTGCCATCGGCGAGCCCCCGACCGGCTCCTCCGACCCCTACGCGCTGCGTCGTGCCGCTATCGGCATCATCAACATCCTGCGCGACCGTCTGCCGATCGACCCCACGTCGCTGATTGACTTTGCTCTGCAGCTTTACAGCGAGCAGGGCATTGAGTTCGACGCCGCCGAGGTCGCCCAGCAGGTTCGTGACTTCTTCCATGGCCGCCTGGTGAGCATGGCCCGCGACGAAAAGATCCCGGCCGATACCGTTGCCGCCGTCTCTGCGGTGCACATTATCGCCCCGTCCGTCTTCTTCGCCCGCTGCGCCGCCCTCGACGAGGCCCGCAAGAATGATGCCGAGACCTTTGACAACTTGGCTACCGCCTATGCCCGTGCCGCGCACATCTCCAAGCCCGAGCTGGGTGCGGAGTATGACCGCAGCCTGATGGGCGAGGTCGAGCTCGCGCTCGCCGACGCCTCCGAGGCTGCTCAGACCGCTGTCGATGCCGCCCTTGCTGCCGAGGACTACCCGGCCGCATTTGCCGCCCTCGCCGCCCTGCGCGCGCCCATCGACCGTTTCTTCGATGAGGTCATGGTCATGGACAAGGACGAGCAGCTTCGCGATAATCGCCTTAAGCTGCTCAACCGCTTCGAGGCCGTTTTCTCTGGCATCGCCAACATCGGTGAGCTTGCCCGCAAAAAGTAAGCCAGCTTGCGCATAAGCGCAAAAGGAGCCCCGCATGGATTGCCCGGTCACCGCTCGTCCCACCGTTATCGTTATCTCCGACTCGCTCGGTGATACCGCTTGTGAGGTGGTGCTTGCGGCGTCCGGGCAATTTGATGAAGGGGCTTTTCGCGTTTTACGCCTGCCTAAGGTGACCTCCGTGGAGCAGGTCAAGTCATTTGTGGGGCCGCGCGTCGATGCGGACCATCGCGATATCGCCGTGTTCCATACCATCGTCGACCCGGCCCTTCGTGCTCGCGTGCTCGATTACCTGGGTATGCTGCATATCCGTTCGGTCGACCTGATCGGTCCGACGCTCGCCGTGTTGTCGTCGCTCATCGGTGTGCCGCCCAAGGGCGTTGCGGGCGTGATTCACAAGACCGACGATCGCTATTTCCATCGCATTGAGGCTATGGAGTATTTCGTTGAGCACGATGACGGTCGTGGTTGTGACGATCTGTCGAGTGCCGATATCGTGCTGCTGGGTGTGTCGCGTACATCCAAGACGCCGCTGTCGATGTATTTAGCCTATCAGGGCTACAAGGTCGCCAATGTCCCACTGGCGCATGGCATGGAGCCGCCCAAGTCGATTTACGAGGTCGACCCGTTGCGCCTGTTCGGCCTGATTTCGACCGTCGACGTGATTTCCGAGATTCGCGATAGCCGTCTGGGCGATGACTACGCCCGCGCCGTCGCAGGCTCCTATGCCGAGCCCGAGAGCGTGCGCAGCGAGCTTGAGGAAGCTCGCGCCCTCATGAAGCGCCTGGGCTGCTTTGTAGTGCGTACCGACGGCAAAGCCATCGAGGAAAGCGCTGCCGAGATCATTGCTCACCTCGAAGAGATTCAAGAGGCAAGAGCCCGCCGTGCCGCCCGCCGCGCTCAACAAAAGTAGCTCACTTGGGACAAGGTTGTTTGGGTAGCTAATTTGGGACGGGGCTCTTTTAGCTACCCAAAGAGAATACTTGGAAATAATGCTGATAAATGGTAAAGCGATTTAGCAAAAACATCGCATCCTACCTGCATTTTCCTTGTAGTGGTATCTTCATAAGGTAACCACCTTTACCTACCGTTTACCGCCGGTTTTAGCACGTTTACCAAACCGCGCACCCTCTGCTCAAGCCTGTCCAAAACCCGCCGTATAGTTCCCTCACGGCCCGCATCCGGTGGGTCGATTCGTTACCACGGTCGTGTGCGAGAGCGCATGGAAGGGGAAGTATCGTGAGCGATTGCAAGAGGGTTTACCGTTTTGGAACCGACGCCCAGGGCACCTGTGTCACCGAGGGCGACAAATCCATGAACTTCGTGCTTGGCGGCAAAGGCGCAAACCTTGCCGAGATGAGCCGCATCGGCCTGCCGGTCCCCGGTGGTTTTACCATTACCTGCCAGACTTGTGTCGAGTACTCCGGTGCCGGTAACGTCTGGCCCGAGGGCGCACTCGATGAGATCGTTTCCGCCGAGGCCGACCTCGAGGCCCGCTGCGGCAAGAAACTCGGTGACGCCAACGATCCGCTGCTCGTGTCGGTTCGCTCGGGTGCTCCGTTTTCCATGCCCGGCATGATGGACACGGTCCTCAACCTGGGCCTCAACGACGATTCCGTCCAGGGCCTCATCGCGCAGACGCAGAACCCGCGCTTTGCCTGGGACAGCTACCGTCGCTTTATCCAGATGTTTTCCAACGTCGTCATGGGCGTCGATGCCGATCTGTTCGAGAACGCCCTGACCCAGGCGCGTCTGGTCGCCGGCGTCCGCGTCGATTCCGAGCTTTCGGCCGAGGACCTGCAGGAGCTCGTCGAGACTTTCAAGGGCATCTTCTCCGACAACGTCGAGGCCGCCCTGTACCCCGAGCTCGAGGTCGCCGACGGCAAGCCCGTCTTCCCGCACGATCCGGAGCTCCAGCTGCGCCTTGCTATCCAGGCCGTCTTTGGCAGCTGGATGAACGAGCGTGCCTGCATCTACCGCAAGCAGCATGGCATTTCCGACGAGCTCGGCACCGCCGTCAACGTCCAGGCCATGGCCTTTGGCAACAAGGGGGGGACCTCTGCGACCGGCGTCGCCTTTACGCGCAACCCGGCTGACGGCACCAAGGAGTTCTACGGGGACTTTCTGGTGAACGCCCAGGGCGAGGACGTTGTCGCCGGCATCCGCAACACCGAGCCCATCGCCGACCTCAAGACTACCCCGGGCCTCGAGTCTGCAGGTGAGGAGCTCGAGCGCGTGTTCCTGACGCTCGAGGATCACTATCGCGATATGTGCGATATCGAGTTCACCATCGAGCAGGGCAAGCTCTGGATGCTCCAGACCCGCGTGGGCAAGCGCACCGCCACCGCCGCCCTGCGCATCGCTATCGAGATGGTCGAGGAGGGCCTCATCACCCGCGAGGAGGCCGTGAGCCGCATCGACCCCGCACAGCTCGACCAGCTCCTGCACCCGCAGTTCGACGCCTCCAAGAAGTACGAGGCACTTGCTACCGGTCTTAACGCCAGCCCCGGTGCCGCCGTGGGCGAGGTCGTGTTCTCGAGTGATGACGCCGTCGCGCGTTCCGCCGAGGGGCATAAAGTCATTTTGGTTCGCTGGGAGACCAACCCCGACGACCTGAAGGGCATGGTCGCCGCCGAGGGCATCCTGACCAGCCATGGTGGCAAGACGAGCCACGCCGCCGTTATCGCCCGCGGCATGGGTACCCCCTGCGTCTGCGGTGTCGAGCGCTTCCACATCGATGCCGCCGAGAAGGTTGTACGCATCGAGGGCAGCGACCGCGTGCTGCATGAGGGCGATGTCATCTCCATCGACGGCACCCAGGGCATCGTCGTCGATGGCGCCGTCGATCTGGTTTCGGCCGAGCTCACCGGCGACCTGGACACCATCCTGTCCTGGGCCGACGAGATCCGTCTGAACGAGACCGACGGTCACGCCAACCATGTACGCGTCAACGCCGACAACCCCGAGGATGCCGCGCTCGCGCTCGAGTTTGGCGCCGAGGCCATCGGCCTGTGCCGCACCGAGCACATGTTCCTGGGCGATCGCAAGAACATCATCCAGAGCTTTATCCTGTCCGACGATGAGGCCGTGAAGCAGCAGGCCCTGGTCGATCTGCTCAAGGTTCAGACCGAGGACTTCCTGGCGATGTTCAAGACCATGTCCGGCCGCGATGTGGTCGTCCGCCTGCTCGATCCGCCGCTGCATGAGTTCCTGGATGATCCTCGCGGGCTCGAGGTCGCCATCACCAAGAAGGAAGCCGCTGGCGCCAGCGAGGAAGAGCTTGCCGTCCTGCGCGCCCGCCTGCGTCGTATCGACGGCATGGTCGAGTCCAACCCGATGCTCGGCCTGCGTGGTGTGCGCCTTTCCGTCGTCTTTAGCGATCTGCCGCTCATGCAGGTTCGCGCCGTCGCCACGGCTGCTGCCCGCCTTATCAAGGAGGGCGTCGACCCACGCCCCGAGATCATGGTTCCGCTCGTTTCCATCACGTCCGAGCATGTCCAGACCCGCGAGGTCATTGAGCGCGTGATCGCCGAGGTTTCCGCCGAGGAGGGCGTCGAGCTCAACATTCCCGTAGGCACGATGCTCGAGCTGCCGCGTGCCTGCATGGTCGCCGACGAGATCGCCCATCATGCCGACTTCTTCTGCTTTGGCACCAACGACCTCACCCAGACGACCTTCGGCTTCTCCCGTGACGACGCCGAGGCCAAGTTTATCCCGCTGTACCTGCACAAGAAGATCCTGAAGGACAACCCCTTCGAGACCATCGATACGGCAGTGCTGGAGCTCGTGCGCATGGCCGTCGAGAAGGGTCGCGCCACCAACCCCGGTATGCACTTTGGCGTATGCGGCGAGCACGGCGGCGACCCCAAGTCGATCAAGGGCCTGTTTAACGTGGCCGACGTGGACTACGTGTCCTGCTCGCCCTATCGCGTGCCCCTCGCGCGCCTGGCTGCCGCTCAGGCCAAGCTCGAGGCCAAGCGCAACGCCTAGCCCCCTGCGCATCGACGCCTAGCGTAGTCCCCCTTCATACCGCCCGTCTCTTTCGTGAGGCGGGCGGTTATCATGTGCGGGTTTTGTCTTTTTGTCTGCGTAAAAAATTGTTCTTGCAGCAGAAACCCGCGCGTGTATACTCGAATACGTTTGTTCAACTACGTGCCGGCCAGGGTGGTACGGCACCTCTAGAAGAGTAAGGAATTGCACATGGATTACATCCGCGCAATCGAGCGTCAGCAGATCCGCGAGGACATTCCTCAGGTTCGCGTCGCCGACAACGTCAAGGTTCACTACCGCATTAAGGAAGGCGACCGCGAGCGCATCCAGGTCTTCCAGGGCGACGTCATCCGCATGGCCGGCGCCGGTGCCCGCGAGACCTTCACCGTCCGCAAGATGTCCTTCGGTGTCGGTGTTGAGCGTACCTTCCCGCTTCACAGCCCCAAGATCGCCAAGCTCGAGGTCGTTCGTCATGGTCGCGTCCGTCGCGCCAAGCTGTACTACCTCCGCGACAAGGTGGGCAAGGCTGCTCGCATCCCCGAGAAGCGCTAAGAAGATCGCAGCGTCTGTCCACTCGTTTGGACACAAGGGTCACCTTCGGGTGGCCCTTCTTTTTATCTGATTTGCATGCAAGGAGGGTCTGGTATGGCCAATATGACGAGCTCGGTTTCGGCATCGCAGGTTGCCGGTGAGTTGGCGAGCGCTACGTTTGAGGAGATTCCCGCCCTCGTAGAGCATTATCGCGAGGACCCGCGCCAGCAGGTGATCAAGGCTTGTGAGCGCGCCCTCAAACGCCATGCCAAAGAGCTTGCCGAGCGCGAGCGCGTCAATGACATGTACGAGCTTATGCATGAGCTTGGCGGCGATGGGGTGGTCGTTGGTGTCGACGAGGTGGGTCGCGGATCGGTGGCCGGCCCTTTGACGGTATGCGCCGTCTGTCTTCCTATGGAGCCGCGCGTCTGGGGTATCAACGATTCAAAAAAGCTCACGCCCGCGCGCCGCGAGTTGCTCTCAGTGAAGATTGCCGAGGTAGCGACGGCGATCGGTTTTTGCCATATCGCGCCGAAGGATATCGATGAGATGGGCATGGCCCGTGCTATCCGTGCCGCCGTTGCGGGCGCCGTGGCTGATACGGGACTTGAACCCGACTGCGTCCTCATGGATGGCAACCCCTTGGGCGCCGTTCCTAACGAGCGCGATGTGGTGAAGGGCGATGCCAAAATCGCCTGCATCGCCGCGGCGTCCATCATGGCCAAGGTCACGCGTGACGAGATGATGGTCGAGTACGACGCCGAGTATCCCGAGTACCATCTGGCCGAGTCGAAGGGCTACGCGAGCCCCGAGCACATCGAGGCCATTCGCAAACATGGACTTTGTCCACTGCACCGCGTGAGCTTTTGCGGAAACTTTCTGCAGACTGAGCGCCTTTTCTAGGTTAATTGTGGAGACAGGGACCTCTGGGGTTTTATAAACCTGCTGGTAGCGGGCCGTATGCAACACCATTGCTGCGTACGGCCCGTTTTTTGACGGCATTTGGTCAGCTTTTGGTTTGCTTCCGGTACTTACCCGCATGAAAGGCGCCCTCATCATCGGGGCAATGCAGCGTGCGGGAAAGGAGACCCCATGAGTGTCGCAAGCAAAAAGAGCAAGACGCAGCAGCTCAAGGAGCGTTGGGAAAACGGCGAGCTCGACTGCGGGGCGATGACGCCCGAGTTTATCAAGGGGCTCAGTCCCCGCGAGCTGGGCATGCTGGGTGAGCTGATCACCATCGACTACTTTAACGAGCGCGGCTACACCTTGCTGGAGCAGGGTTATCGTTGCACTGAGGGCGAGGCCGATCTGGTGCTGCTCGATGAACTCGACGATGTCGTGGTGATGGCCGAGGTCAAGACCAGACGCGTTGCATTGGATTGCAGCACGCGGGTCTTTCCCGAGGAAGCCGTGGACGCTCAAAAGCAACGCCGCTACCGCCGCATCGCAAGTTGCTACCTCATGGAGCATTATCCGCTCAAGGCGATTCGCTTCGATGCCGTGGGTGTCACCATTCGTGGCGGGCATATCGCCGAGATCGAGCATCAGTACAACGCGTTCGATTGGCAGGTGTCGTGATGGCGTTCGAGACGTTTGCCGTTCACGCGGCCTGCATCCGCGGCGTCGAGGCGATTCACGTCACGGTCGAGGTCTCGCTTGCCGGCGGCGTGCCGGGCATCCAGATGCTCGGCATTCCGAGTATGGAGGTGATGGAGTCACGCGGTCGTATTCGCTGCGCGATGCGCTCCGCCGGGTTCGAGATCCCGCGCTCGGGCATTACGGTCAATCTGGCACCCGGCGATATTCGCAAGACCGGTAGCGGCTTTGATCTGCCCATCGCCATCGCGGTATTGGCGGCCGATGGTCAGATTCCCCACGACAACCTCGATCGTTGTCTTATTGCTGGTGAGCTTGGCTTGGACGGTACGGTGCTTCCTGTCAAGGGCGAGGTGGCGTTTCAGCTGCTGGCTCGCGACATGGGGCTGTCCTTTATCGCCGGCAGGTCCGATCAGCATGTGCCGCTTGCGGGCGTGGATTGCGGCTTTATCGATCATTTGTCTCAGCTTGCTCATGGTATGGGCGATGCCGCGCGGCACTACTTGGATTCTGAGGGCGTCGAGGCGACCTTTGAGCCCGAGCTCGACTATGCCGACGTACTGGGGCAGGAAGTCGCTAAACGCGGCATGGCGCTGGCGGCAGCGGGTGAGCTCGGTTTGCTTATGATCGGGTCCCCGGGATCGGGTAAGACGATGCTCGCCCGTCGTATGACCGGCATCCTGCCCGAGCTTTCTGTTGAGGACCAGCAGGAGGCGCTGTGCATCCATTCGGTCTTGGGCGAGAACATCGATGGCTTATTGGCGGGGCACCGGCCCTTCCGCAGTCCCCATCACAGCATTTCAACGGCTGGCCTCATTGGCGGAGGACGCCCGGTGCATCCGGGTGAGATCAGCCTGGCTCATGGCGGCGTGCTCTTTTTGGACGAGCTTGCCGAGTTTCCCACGGGTGTGCTGCAGACGCTGCGTCAGCCCATCGAGCGCGGCTATGTGAGGATCGTGCGTGTCGACGGGGCCTTTACCTTCCCGTCGCGCTTTCAGCTGCTGGCTGCGAGTAATCCCTGCCCCTGCGGCTTTTTGGGCGACCGTGAGGTGCCATGCCGCTGTTCGGCATCGATGGTCGAGCGCTATCGGTCTAAATTGCGCGGTCCTTTGGCCGACCGTATCGACATGATGATCGATGTGACCCGTCCCGACCCCCAGGTGATTATCGAGGGAGCGGAGGGTATGTCGTCTGCCGAGTTGCGTGACTACGTTGTGCGCGGTCGCGCCTTTCGCGCCTGGCGCGAGTCCCGTATGGACGATGCGGATGCCGAGGCCGAGGATGATGAGACGCGGTCCATTGACGGCGTCGTATCGACCTTTGAGCTCGATGATGCGGCGGAGAAGTGTGTGCTCGGCCTGTCGAAGCGCACGCATCTCACGGGCCGCGGCATCGTGCGCCTGGTTCGCATTGCGCGTACGATCGCAGATGTCGCCGAGAGCGAGCAAGTGACGCAGGACCACGTGCTCGAGGCGGCGATGTATCAGGGAAGGAGGGACCAATGATGGCCGAGGGGACCTTTGAGCTGCATCCAGGTGATGCGTTGTATCCCGAGACTGTTTTGGAGCTTTCTGATGTACCCCAGACGCTCTATGTGCGCGGCAACCCCGAGGTGCTTTCGACGCCCGCGCTCTCCATAATCGGCGCGCGCAAGGCCTCTCCGTATGGTCTTGCCGTGGCAGAGCTTGCGGCAAAGGTTGCGGTCGACGCGGGCGTGACGGTAGTTTCGGGCGGCGCGGTCGGTTGTGACCAGGCCTCGGGTTGGGCTGCGGTCAACGCTGGCGGCAAACACGTCGTGGTGCTGGGGACGGGCGCCGACGTGGTCTATCCGCGCTCGAGCGCGGGGCTTATTATGCGCACGCTCGATACGGGTGGCGCGGTCGTGTCGATTTCTCCGTGGGGCATGGGTCCGCGCAAGTTTGCCTTTCCGCGCCGCAATCGCGTGATCGCGGCCCTGTCGCAAGCCCTCTTTGTATCCGAGGCGGGTATGCCTTCCGGGACGTTTTCTACAGCCGAGGCTGCTATGGATTTGGGGCGAGAACTTCTTGCTGTGCCGGGGTCGATCCTATCGCCCGAGTCGCGTGGCACGAATTACCTCATTGCGAACGGTGCCTGCTGCATCATCGACGAGGAATCTATCGAGATGGCTATCTCACGCATCTACGGCACCCTGCGCTACTCGCGCCCCGATGCTCCCGGCATTGCCGACCTGGATCAAACGCAGCAGACCGTGATGCATGCGCTCATCGCCTCTCCGCTCAAGGTCGACGACATCGCGGCGCTCGTCTCGCTCGATGCCGTCGGCGTACTTAAGCTCCTGGGCTCGCTTGAGTTCGAGGGTCTTATCGAGCGCATGATGGATGGAAGGTATGCGCCCTCCAAGTTTGCCCTTCACGCCCAGACACCCTTCGGTCACAATGGAAAACGTGTCAATTAGAAAGGTGTTTGCAGATGCTGTTTGATCAGGTGACGGTTATCGGTGGCGGTCTGGCGGGTTCGGAATGCGCGATCCAACTGGCAGACCGCGGGTTTGCCGTAAAGCTGTGCGAGATGCGCCCCCAGGTGAGCTCCCCGGCCCACCATACCGATCACCTGGCAGAGCTCGTCTGTTCCAATTCGTTTAAGTCGACCCGTCCGGATTCCGCGGCTGGTTTGCTGAAGGCCGAGCTTGAGCGCATGGGTTCAGTCCTGCTCGATTGCGCCCATCGCGCGGCTGTTCCCGCCGGTGGCGCCTTGGCAGTCGACCGCGTCAAGTTTTCCGAGCTTGTCGAGGCCGAAGTTGCCGCTCGTCCCAATATCGAGGTCGTGCACGGCGAGGTCACGCAGATTCCCGAAGGCCACGTGGTCATTGCCGCCGGCCCCCTGTGCTCGCCGGCGCTGAGCGAAGAGGTCATGAAGCTCGTCGGTGGCGACGCCCTTGCGTTCTTCGATGCCGCAGCGCCGATCGTCGATGCCTCCACGCTCGATATGGACGTGCTGTTCTCGCAGTCGCGCTACGAGGAGCAGGGGAGCGGCGACTATCTCAACGCTCCGCTCAACAAGGAAGAGTACGAGGCCTTTATCGAGGCGCTTACCACGGCCGACCGCGTGGTGCTCAAGGACTTTGAGGGCGGCGATCTGTTCCAGGCCTGCCAGCCTGCCGAGGAAGTTGCGCGCACCGGCAAGGACGCCATTCGCTTTGGCGCCATGAAGCCCGTCGGCCTCACCGACCCGCGAACCGGTCGTCGTCCCTGGGCGGCGATTCAGCTGCGTGCCGAGAACAAGGAGAAGACCGCCTATAACCTGGTGGGCTTCCAGACCAACCTGACCTTTGGCGAGCAGAAGCGCGTCTTCCATATGGTGCCGGGCCTGGAGAACGCTGAGTTCTTCCGCTACGGTGTCATGCACCGCAACACCTTTGTCGATGCCCCTCACGTGCTCGATGGCACCTTTGCCGTGCCCGGTACCGGCGTGCGCCTGGCCGGTCAGATCACCGGCACCGAGGGGTACATGGAAGCCGTGGCGACAGGTCTGCTCGCGGCGCTCAACACCTATGCCGAGGCTATCGGTGCCGCGGGCATCGAGTTGCCGCGCGTTGGCGCCCTGGGTGCGCTCGTGGGCTATGCGACCGATCCTGCCACCGTGGGCTATCAGCCTATGCATGTCAACTTTGGCCTGGTGCCGCCGCTCGAGGACGGTAAGCGCCGCAGCAAGCGCGACCGCTACCAGGCCTATGCGGACCGTGCGCTCGAGGCCCTTGATACCTATCTGGCCACTCGCCCCGATCTGTTTGGAGGCGACCGGTCATAGCCTTTGACCTGTACGACACCGTCGACTCGTTTATCGCCTATATCTCACGTGTCGAGGGACTTTCTCCCAACACGGTGACGGCCTATGGTTCGAGGCTGGAGCGCTTTGCTGCCTGGTGCGAGCGCGAGGATATAGATGCTTTCGCTGCCGACGTGCGCACCATTCGTCGCTATCTTGCCGAGCTTTCGCGTGAGCAGGTGGCTCCCCGAACGCTTGCGGCGCATCTGTCGGCTATCCGATCGCTCTATCGATGGATGGCTGCCGAGGGGGTCGTGGAGGGCGATGTGGTCTCGGCAATTTCCTCGCCCAAGCTCCCGCGCGATCTACCCGGTGTGCTGACGACCCAACAGGTGGAGGCGCTGCTCAAGACGCCTGATACCTCAACACCCGCGGGACTGCGCGATGCGGCGATGCTCGAGCTGCTCTATGCCTCGGGCGCCCGTATCTCTGAGCTCGCAGCACTCAATGTGGAGTTCATTGCGTGGTCCGAACGCACGCTGCGCCTGTGGGGCAAGGGGAGCAAAGAACGTATCGTCCCTCTGTATCGTCGTGCGCTCGAGGCGACGCGTCTCTATATTGAGGAGGGGAGGCCGGAGTTGCTCGCTCAGGCAAAGCGTCGTGACCCCGTTACCGGGCCGCATCCGCTGCTTATATCGGCGCGCGGTAATCGCATGAGTGCCGCCATGCTCAGGCGGCGGTTTCATACGCTGGCGACGCTCGCCGGCATGCCTGCCGACATCGCCCCGCATGCGATGCGCCATACCTTTGCGACCGACTTGCTCGAGGGCGGTGCGGACCTGCGCTCGGTTCAAGAGCTGCTGGGCCATGCGAGCCTGTCCACGACGCAGATCTACACGCATCTCACACCCGATCGGCTTAAGCGGGCTGTGGCTCAAGCCCATCCCCGCGGCGAATAGTGGCTGGGACGTCCCGCGCCGCACTCAGGTGTGTGGTTTTGATTGCGGGTTGGCAGGAAGAAGCATTCCTGCTATCATTCATCGGGTTGCTTCACGGCAACATGTTTTTATCACACACGCGCGGCTACTTCATACCGTGGTGCCCGGGCTTTGGTAGCACATGTCCGGGTTGGTTTTGGAGGATGACCCCGCGCGGAGGCAAACCACAGGAGGTTTAACATGGCTACCAAGATTAATATCCGCACCCTGCTCGAGGCCGGTTGCCACTTCGGTCACCAGACCCGTCGCTGGAACCCCAAGATGAAGCCGTTCATCTTCGGTGAGCGCAACGGCATCTACATCCTCGACCTCAAGCAGACCATCCTCGACGCCGACCAGGCCTACACTTTCGTCAAGAACGTCGCCAAGGGTGGCAATGTGCTGTTCGTCGGCACCAAGAAGCAGGCTCAGGAGGCCGTCAAGAACGCCGCTGAGCGCGCCAACATGCCTTATATCAACCAGCGTTGGCTCGGCGGTATGCTGACCAACTTCGTCACCATCCGCTCCCGTATCAACCGCATGGAGGAGCTCGAGGCCATGGTCGAGGACGGTCGCATGGCAGTGCTCCCCAAGAAGGAGCAGGCTGTTCTCGGCAAGGAGCTCACCAAGCTCCAGACCAACCTCGGTGGTGCCCGCGACATGAAGGGTCTGCCCCAGGCTCTCTTCGTCATCGACACCAAGCGCGAGGAGAACGCCATCAAGGAGGCTCAGCGCCTGAACATCCCCGTCGTCGCTCTGATCGACACCAACTCCGATCCCGACGAGGTCGAGTACGGCATCCCCTGCAACGATGACGCTATCTCTGCTGTCACCCTTATGTGCGAGCTCATGGCTGACGCCTGCCTCGCTGGCTCCGGCAAGGAGCAGGTCTCCGAGGCCGAGATGGCCGCTGAGCCCAAGGCCGAGTAAATCAGTCTTAGTTAATTCTTTTTCATCTCTTTGAAAGGAACCACAATGGCCCAGATTACCGCCGCTATGGTCAAGCAGCTCCGCGAGATGACCGACTCCCCGATGATGGAGTGCAAGAAGGCTCTCGTCGAGGCTGACGGCGACATGGACGCCGCTGTCGACGTTCTGCGTAAGAACGGCCTTGCCAAGGCTGCCAAGAAGGCTGGCCGTGAGACCAACGAGGGCGCTGTCGCCGCGTACGTCTCCGAGGATGGCAAGACCGGCGCTCTGCTCGAGCTCTCCTGCGAGACCGACTTCGTTGGCTCCAACGCCAAGTTCACCGGCTTTGCTTCCAAGGTCGCTGAGGTTGTCGCTACCACCGAGCCTGCTGACGTCGACGCTCTGCTCGAGAAGCCGATGGGCGAGGAGACCGTTTCCTCCGAGCTCACCGAGATGATTCACATCATGGGCGAGAACATGAAGATCTCCCGCTTCGCTGCCCGCAAGGCCGAGAACGGCGCGCTCGCTTCTTACATCCACATGGGTGGTAAGATCGGCGTCCTCGTCGAGTTCGCCTTCGAGAAGGCCGAGACCGCTCAGGCTGAGTCCTTCAAGACCTTCGCTCACGACGTTGCCCTTCAGGTTGCCGCCGTCGCACCGATTTGCGCCACCCGCGATCAGGTTCCGGCCGAGACCGTCGAGCACGAGAAGCAGATCTACATGGCCCAGGCTGCCGAGTCCGGCAAGCCCGAGGCTATCCAGGAGAAGATGGCTGTTGGTCGTCTGGAGAAGTTCTACAAGCAGTCCGTGCTCAACGAGCAGGAGTTCATCAAGGACAGCTCCCTCACCATCAAGAAGTACGCTGAGCAGGTCTCCAAGGAGCTCGGCGACACCATTACCGTCGTTGCCTTTGACCGTCTGGTCCGTGGCGAGTAAATAAGCTCTTGTAGCTGGTAATGAGCAGGCTGTGGGTTTTACTCACAGCCTGCTTTTTCATGGCTCTTATCAGAGCCTTTGATATCATATTGAGAGTCTAATTAAAGGAGGATCGCTTTGTCCGACATCCGATATAAACGCGTGCTTCTTAAGCTTTCCGGCGAAGCACTGATGGGCGACGGCCAATATGGCATCGACCCCAAGGTTACCGACCATCTTGCCAAGCAGGTCAAGGAGCTGCTCGCCGTTGGCCATGAGGTCGGCGTCGTTGTCGGCGGCGGCAACATTTTTCGCGGCATGGCCGGCGCTGCCGGTGGCATGGAGCGTGCTCAGGCCGACTACATGGGCATGCTGGCAACCGTTATGAACGCGCTCGCCCTGCAGGATGCCTTCGAGCATAACGATGTTCCCTGCCGCGTGATGAGCGCTATCCAGATGAACGAGATCTGCGAGCCCTATATTCGTCGCCGCGCTATCAACCATCTGTCCAAGGGCAACGTCGTCATCTTCGCTGCCGGTTCGGGCAATCCGTACTTTACGACCGACACCGCCGCGGCTCTTCGTGCGTGCGAGATCGGCGCCGAGATTCTGATTAAAGCCACCAAGGTTGACGGCATCTACGACAAGGATCCCGTCAAGTGCGCCGATGCCGTCCGTTTTGACAAGATTACCTATCACGAGGTTCTCGTCCGCGGTCTGCAGGTTATGGATTCCACGGCTACGGCACTGTGCCAGGATAACCGTATGCCGATTTTGGTCCTCAACATCGATGGCGAGGACACCGTCAAGCGCGCGCTTTCGGGTGAGCCCGTCGGCACGCTCGTCTATCAGGAGGATTAAGCATGGCAGAGAACATCACCGCCCACATGGACAAGTCGCTCGAGTCCCTCAAGCATAACTTCTCCAAGGTCCGTACCGGCCGCGCCAACGCCAACATTCTGTCCGACATCACCGTCGATTATTACGGTGTCCCCACGCCGGTCACGCAGGTTGCCGCCGTCAAGACCCCCGAGGCTCACATGCTGCTCATCGAGCCGTGGGACAAGGCGCTCATCAACGCTATCGTCAAGGCCATCGGCGCTTCTGATCTGGGCATTACCCCCAACTCCGATGGCACCGTCGTTCGTCTGCCGTTCCCGGCCCCCACTGAGGAGCGCCGTCGCGAACTCGTCAAGGAGTGCCGCGAGTACGCCGAGCAGGCCAAGGTGTCTATCCGTAACATCCGTCGCGACTTCAATAATAAGCTCGAGCGCGATGAGGAGCTCACCGAGGACGATGTCCGTCGCGAGCAGGCCAAGGTCCAGAAGCACACCGATGAGTATGTCGCCAAGGTCGAGGAGCTTCTGAAGGAAAAAGAAGCCGAGGTCATGGAGATCTAAGGTGCAATACGACGAGCATAAACTGGTCGAGTACTTTGCCGACGCCCCTGCGGGCGTCGGTTTTTCCGACCTTGACCTCAATAACATTCCGCACCATATCTCGTGCATCATGGACGGCAACGGTCGTTGGGCCACGTCGCGTGGTCTTGCACGCACCGAGGGCCACAAGGCGGGTATCGTCTCCCTTCGCGAGATTATTACTGCCTGCGTGCGTCTGGGCGTCGACGTGCTTTCTGCCTATGCGTTTTCGACTGAAAACTGGAATCGCCCGCAGCATGAGGTCAACGTCTTGATGCATCTGTTTGCCAAGACGTTTATCGACGAGCTGCCGCTTCTGAAGCGCGAAAACGTGCGCGTTGTCTTTTTGGGTGACATTTCCGCGCTGCCCAAGAAGACCCGCGACGTTTTTGAACGCGGTCTTGCCGAGTGCGCCGATCATACCGGTATGACGCTGGCGCTTGCCGTCAACTACGGCGCGCGTGCCGAGATTACCCGCGCTGTCCGTCAGATTGCACTCGACGCTGCCGCCGGCAAGATCGATCCTGCCGCAATTGATGACGACATGGTGGCTTCCCACCTCTATACCGCCGGTCTTCCCGATCCTGAGCTTGTGATTCGCACCTCTGGTGAGCTGCGCCTTTCGAACTATCTGCTGTGGCAGGTGGCTTATTCCGAGTTCTACGTCACCGATACCTATTGGCCCGACTTTGATCGTTGGGGCCTTGTCGACGCCATTTTGGCCTATCAGGGCCGTGACCGTAGGTTTGGTGGACTGAGCAAGACCGAGGAGGCTTAATCGTGTCCGATCGTCCCAAGGCATCTGCTCCCAAGACACCTGCGCGCAAAGCTGCCGCTGCGGGAGCGCCTGCTGCGAAGAGCGGCACCGGTTCGTGGCTGGCGGGCTTTATTACCCGTGCCGCCGCCGGTATCGTCTACGCCGTTGTCTTTATCCTGTGCCTGGTTTTGGGTATCGTGCCCACGGCCATCTTTGTTTCTGTCATGAGCGGTCTGTGCTGCTATGAGTTTTTCCGTATGACAAGGCTCGATGGCAAGATGGCTAACGAGCGCATGGGTATCGCTGCCGCCGTACTCTTTCCGCTGTCGGCGTTGGGCGATTCGATGTTGCTGAATGCCCTGCTTTTTGCCCTGATGCTCGCTGTGGGCATTTGGTATGTCTGGTCGCCGCGTACCCGCATCTCTGATGTGGCCGTGACGCTCATGGGTCCCATCTACACTGGCTTTATGCTGTCGGCTATCGTGCTGCTGCGCGATGCCGTGCCCGGTTTTGCCGGTGCCCTGCTTTCAGTGGGCGTTTGCGCGTCCCTTTGGGTCTCCGATTCGTTTGCCTACATCGTGGGCAGCCGTATTGGCAAGCACAAGATGGTTCCCAAGATCTCTCCCAAAAAGAGCTGGGAGGGGTTTGCCGGCGGCATCCTGGGCTCGGTTTTGATTTGGCTCATCCTGTGGGCGACGCACTTCTACAAGCTCAGCCTGCCCTATGCGCTGCTGTGCGGCGTGGTCGTGTCCATTCTGGGCGTTATCGGCGACCTTATCGAGTCGCGCATCAAGCGCGGTGTGGGCGTCAAGGATTCCGGCAACCTTATCCCGGGCCACGGCGGCATGCTCGATCGTAGCGACTCGCTTATCTTCGGCTGCATCACCGCGCAGCTGTTGCTGATGATCGGAGGCGTGCTGTAATGTCCTTCCAGACGACGTATGGCCCCGATGGACGCCTTCGCGTTGCCATCCTGGGCTGTACGGGCTCTATCGGCACCCAGGCGCTCGATGTGTGCCGCCAGCATGCCGATCGCCTGCAGGTGACGGCGCTGTCCGTTAACTCCAGTACCTCCGAGCTCGTTGCCGCTGCCCGCGAGTTCTCGGTTCCGGCGGTTGCCGTGGCCGATGTCGCTCATGGCGATGACGCCGTGCTGCAGGAGTTGCCCGAGGGAACGAAGCTCGGCGTTGGCGCGCAGGCGGTTTGCGAGCTCGCGCGTCGCGACGATGTCGACTGCGTGCTCGTCGCTATTGTGGGTGCCGCCGGTCTCGAGGCGAGCCATGCGGCCTTGACCTCAAATAAGCGCCTTGCCCTTGCCAACAAGGAGTCTCTCGTCGTCGGTGGCGACTTGCTTATGCCGTTGGCGCAACCGGGCCAGCTTATTCCAGTTGACTCTGAGCACTCCGCCATCTACCAGTGCTATCTGGGGGAGAACCCACGCGAGGCTCATTGTATTTGGCTCACCTGCTCGGGCGGTCCGTTCTTTGGCCGCACGCGCGGCGAGCTCGACCGCGTGACGCGTGCCGATGCCCTCGCACATCCCACGTGGGCCATGGGTGCCAAGATCACCATCGACTCCGCCACCCTCATGAACAAGGGCCTGGAGCGCATTGAGGCCATGCATCTGTTCAACTGTGACCTCGATTTCATTAACGTGGTCGTGCAGCGTCAGTCCAAGATTCACTCTATGGTCGAGTTCGCCGACGGCTCTGTGATGGCGCATCTCGGTGCTTCCGACATGCGTATTCCCATCCAGTTCGCGTTCTCGTATCCCGAGCGTTGGGATACCCCGGCGCCTCGTATCGATTTTCGTGAGCTGGGACAGCTCACGTTTGATGCTGCCGACATGGATACCTTCCGCTGTCTGGCACTGGCCGAGCGTGCCGGCAAGACGGGTGGCACCATGCCGTGCGTGCTCAATGCCGCCAACGAGGTCGCCGTCGATGCCTTCCTGCACGACGACTGCAGCTTTACCGATATCGATCGCATTGTGGAATCCTGCATGGATGCCCACGATATGCAGGCGGTCGATTCGTTTGAGCAGCTTCACGACATCGATGCGTGGGCGCGTGAAAAAGCTGCGCAGGTGCTCGCCGCAACCCGTTCCTAACCCATAAGGATTGCTTTTTCGATTTATGGATACTGTTCTGAGCGTTCTTTCATCGGTCTTTTGGGGCCTTCTGATGCTTTCCGTCCTCGTGTTTTTGCACGAGGGCGGCCACTTTTTGGCGGCGCGTGCCTGCGGCGTCCGTGTGACCGAGTTCTTTTTGGGTCTGCCGTGCCGCTTTGACATCCATTACACGTCGCGTCGCATTGGAACCAAGTTTGGCGTGACCCCGCTACTGCTGGGTGGCTACGCTGCCATCTGCGGTATGGATCCGACCGATGTCTCGTGCGCCGATCGCGTGCTCGCGGCTATCTATCGTCATGGTCGCGTGACCGTGGCCGACCTTGCTGTCGAGCTCGAGCTTTCCGAGGAGGATGTGCTCGAGGCATGCGCCCTTTTGCTGGGCTGGGGCTCCATCGCACCCTGGTATGAGGAAGGGGAGAAGCCCTCGCCGAGCTACTATCCCACCAAATATCAGACGTTGCCGCGAGACACGGCAGGCTATACCACCTTTGATGGTCGCCGTTTCGATCGCGAACATGCGACTGCCGAGGGCGAAGTGTGGGAGCTGCCGTGCGGCGAGGCCGAGTTCCTTGCTCAAGAGCGCTCGCACACCTATCTTGGCCAAGGCTTTCTCAAGCGCGCCTTTATGCTGCTCGCGGGCATTTTCGTCAATATCTTGACGGGTTTTTTGCTTCTTATGAGCATCTATTCCATTGCGGGTGTCACCGTGCCGATGGATACCAACGTGATCGGTCAGGTTGACGAGGGGTCTATTGCCGCCAAGGCGGGTATCGAGGCCGGTGATGCGATCCTTTCGGTTGACGGTGTCTCATGTTCCACTTGGATGGATGTCTACGATGCCATCGGCAAGGCCGCCGGTAAGGACGATATTGCTATTGAGTATGAGCGCGATGGCAAGCAGTGCTCGACCTCGGTCGCACTCAAAGAGAACGAACGCCTGGGCGTTTATGCCTCTACGCAGGTGGTTCGTTTGGACCCCATCACCTCGGCGCGCCTCTCCTTCTCCTATGTTGCGCAGACGGCGGAGGGCGTGCTACGCCTGCTCCAGCCGCAGCATACGATGGAGATCCTCGATCAATCCTCCTCGATCGTGGGTATTAGCGTCATGTCTTCGCAGGCAGCTGCTGCCGGTCCCATCACGTTCTTGTCGTTTGCGGCGCTCATCTCGTTCTCGCTGGGCTTTATGAACTTGTTGCCTATCCCGCCGCTCGACGGCGGCAAGCTGGTCATCGAGATCATTCAAAAGATTGCTGGCCGCGAGCTGCCGCTCAAGGTCCAGACGATTGTGAGCTATGTGGGCATCGCACTCTTCGCACTGTTGTTTGTCTATATGCTTCGTTCCGACATCCTTCGATTTATTCTGTAGGGGAGTGTTTGGATTGTCTCTATCCCATTCTTTGCCGCGCGAGCTGACGCGCCCCGTGCATGTGGGCGGCGTGCAGATCGGCGGCGGCGCGCCGGTCGTGGTTCAGTCCATGACCTGCACCGATACCGCCGATGCTCAGGCAACGCTTGGGCAGGTTCGCGCGTTGGCGCGGGCGGGCTGCGATATCGTGCGCGTGAGCGTGCCCACCGAGGCCGCGCTCGAGGGCTTCCGTACCATCTGTGCTGAGTCCCCGGTGCCGATTGTCGCCGATATTCACTTTAACCATAAGCTCGCCATCGGCGCCGTCGAGGCTGGTGCCGCCAAACTGCGCATCAATCCCGGTAATATCGGCGATTGGGCTAAGGTCGATGCCGTCATCGACGCTGCCGGCGCTGCGGGCTGTGCGATTCGCATCGGCGTCAACGCCGGCTCGCTCGAGCAGGACATCGCAGAGCGCAACGAGCTTACGCAGCCCGAGAAGCTCGTGATGTCGAGCGAGCGCTTTGTGCGGCACTTTGAGGACCGTGGGTTTACCAACATCGTGCTTTCCGCCAAGGCCCATAGCGTACAGACGACGCTTGATACCTATCGCGCTCTATCGCGCGAGATACCGCATGTTCCGCTTCACCTGGGCGTAACCGAGGCGGGTACCAAGCTACAGGGCACCATCAAGAGCTCTGTAGGCTTGGGTATCTTGCTTTCCGAAGGCATCGGCGACACCATGCGTGTGTCGCTCACGGCCGATCCGGTTGAGGAGCCGCCGGTCGCCTGGGGAATTCTGCAGTCGCTGGGCCTGCGTCGCCGTGGTCCCGAGATTGTCTCGTGCCCCACGTGCGCCCGCTGCCAGGTTAACCTCATTCCCATTGCTGAGGAGGTCACCGAGCGGCTTAAGAATTATTCCGCGCCGCTTTCGATCGCCGTGATGGGATGTGCGGTCAACGGCCCCGGAGAGGCATCTGACGCCGACCTGGGCGTTGCCTGCGGGCGTGGTCAGGGCCTGCTCTTTTCGCATGGCCAGATCATTGGTAAAGTAGCTGAGGATCAAATTGTCGACGCGCTGATGGCCGAGGTCGACAAACTTATTGAGGAGAAGTAAATGACTCGAGCAATGTTTATGTCTAAGCTCTATGCGCCGACGCTTAAAGAGGATCCGGCGGACGCTGAGCTCGCCAGCCACCGCCTGCTGCTCCGTGCCGGCATGATCCGCAAGGAGGCCGCCGGTCTGTATTCCTACCTGCCGCTTGCTTGGCGCTCGATCCGCAAGATTGAGAACATCGTCCGCGACGAGATGGACGCTGCGGGCGCCCAGGAGCTCATGATGCCCATTATGGTCGACGCCGAGCTGTGGCGTGAATCCGGCCGTATCGATGCCTATGGCAAGGAGCTCGTGCGCTTTGATGACCGTCATGGTCGCGAGTTTGTGTTAGGCCCCACGCACGAGGAGACCGTCACGGCCCTGGTGCGCAACGAGCTGCGCTCCTATAAGCAACTGCCCGTCAACCTGTACCACATTCAGGACAAGTTCCGCGACGAGTTCCGTCCCCGCTTTGGCCTGATGCGCGGTCGCGAGTTCATCATGAAGGATGCCTACAGCTTCTCTGCCACGCAGGAGAGCCTGCAGGAGGAGTACGACAAGATGAAGCAGGCCTACGCTAACATCTGCGAGCGCTGCTACATCAAGGCTCTGCCCGTTGTCGCCGATTCCGGCGAGATCGGCGGCGACACCTCCGTCGAGTACATGGCGTTGGCCGACGCCGGTGAGGCCTCGCTCGTCTATTGCGATGACTGCGGCTTTGCTGCCGATGACGAGGCGGCAAGCACCAAGGTCGTCGTGACCGAGGGCCCCGGCGACGGTACGCTCACCAAGGTCGAGACTCCGGGCATGGGCACCATCGAGGCCGTTGCCAAGTTCTTCGGCTTCCCCGAGAACGGCACGCGCAAGTCTCTGGCACTCATCGACGCCGAGGGCAAGCCCGTTGTGGCCATTGTCCCGGGCGACCACGAGCTCAATGACTGCAAGGCCGAGCATGTCTTTGGCAAGGGCTATCGCATGATGACCGACGAGGAGCTTCAGGCGAACGGTCTGCACAAGGGCTTTATCGGACCGGTCAACCTGCCCGAGGGTATCCGTCTGGTGTGTGACGAGAGCCTGCGTGAGTCCAAGCAGTGGGCCTGCGGCGCCAACGAGGTCGACTATCACTTTACCGGTGCCTGCCCCGAGCGGGACTTTACCGTCGACGAGTGGGCCGACCTGGTCACCGTCGTGGCCGGCGATCCTTGCCCGCACTGCGGCAAGCCCCTCTCCGCTGCTCGCGGTATCGAGGTCTCCCAGGTCTTCCAGCTGGGCATCAAATACTCCGAGGCCATGGGTGCCACCTTTATGGATGAGGACGGCAAGGAGAAGCCGCTCATCATGGGTTGTTACGGCGTGGGCGTGTCCCGTTCGCTTGCTGCCGTCGTGGAGCAGCACAACGACGAACACGGCATCGTCTGGCCGGTCTCCGTTGCCCCGTACGAGGTCGCGGTGATTCCGCTCGATCCCAAGAAGGAGGAGTGCGCTACCGTCTGCGAGCAGATCGTTGATGGCCTGTGCGCCGAGGGTATCGAGGTCGTCGTCGATGACCGCGACGAGCGTCCCGGCTTTAAGTTTGCCGACAACGACCTTATGGGCTTCCCGTATCAGGTCGTTCTGGGTAAGCGTGGCCTCAAGAATGGTACTGTGGAGCTCAAGGACCGTGCCACGGGCGAGCGTGAGGACGTGGCGATCGACGAGGTCGTCGCCAAGGTTGCCGAGCTTGTGAAGGCAGCACGCCGCTAATCGACGATTTCGCTTGTAGTTCGATATACGGGACGGCCCCGCATTTCTCCAGATCGGGGAGATGGGGGGCCGTCCTTTTATCTTGTGGCATCCTCGATATCTGAAAGAAAAACCCCACAGCCCATATGAGCTGCGGGGTTTTCTTGTGCCTCCGATGCGAAATAAATCGCTCAGATATTACTGATAATCGACGACGTCGATCCAGTTCTTCAGGAACTCATCGTTCACGTTGCGCTTACGAGCGAGCTCGGAAGCGGCGACGATGCTCGTCCACTGACGCACGACCTGCATGGGCATGTCGGCGCGGTCGCAGTAGAGCTCCAGGTAGGCCTCAGCCTGATCCTTGCTGTTGAGGGCGAAGAGCAGGTAGGTGGTGGCAACGTCGGCAGCAGGGGAGCCCTGGGTGGCGTGTGCCCAGTCGCACACATAGAGCTGGCCGTCGTCGCCGACGATGACGTTGGAGGGGTTGAAGTCGCCGTGGCAGACCTTGAACTCCTTGGTCATGCCGTCCAGACGCTCCTGAAGGTTGTAGCGCGTGGTGGCATTGAGCTGATCAAGGCTGTCGATCATGCGGGCGAACTTGTCGCGCTGACGGTTGAGCAGCGGGGAGGTGTAGCCGTGGATCTCGATCTGGAGGTCGACGAACATCTCGAGATACTCACCAAAGCGCTGGGGCTCGGCAGTCATCTTCTCGGCAAGGGTGGTGCCCGGAACCTTCTCGGTCACGAGCGCCCAGCCGTTGGCGTTCTCGAGCTGGGAAACCTCGAGAGCCTTGGGGCTGCGGATGCCGCACTCATTGATGCGGGCAAGATTCAAAGCCTCGTTGAACACGTCGGAGACAGGCTTGGTCTCGTTAAAGACCTTGACGATCTTGTCGCCCAGGTCGTAAACGACCTTGTTGCCACGGCGGACGAGCTCGGTCTTGGAATCGGGTAGCAGCATGGTTGCATCCTTTCAACGATGCGATAGAAGCGACGGCGGGGGTGTGTGAAACACCCGTGCACCCCCGCCGTTAAAAACCGTGCTAAAACTAGCAGACGGCGTAGTCCTGAGGCTCGCGGCCGTAGTAGGCGTCCAGGTAGAGCTCCTTGATCTCGCTCATGAGCGGGTAGCGCGGGTTTGCGCCGGTGCACTGGTCGTTGAATGCCTGCTCGGTCATCTCGTCGAGGGTGTCGAGGAAGTACTGCTCGTCAACACCGTAGTCGGCGATGGTCTTCTTGACGCCGATGAAGTCCTTGAGCTCCTCGAGCTTCGTGATGAAGTTCTCGAAGACCTCCTTGTCGTCCTTGCCCTCGATGCCGCAGTACTTGGCCATCTCGGCGTAGTTGTGCAGCGCGTTGGGGTAAGGATACTGGGAGAAGGTACCCATCTTGACGGGAGCCTCGGCGGCGTTGTAGCGCATAACGCGGGTCAGGATGACGGCGTTGGCGAGGCCGTGGGGCAGGTGATGGAAGGCGCCGAGCTTGTGAGCCATGGAGTGGTTGAGGCCCAGGAAGGCGTTGGCGAAGGCCATACCGGCCATGCAAGAGGCGTTGTGCATCTCCTCGCGGGCATGCGGGTCCTTGGCGCCGTTCGTGAAGCTGGAGGGCAGGTTCTCGAAGACGAGCTTAGCAGCGCGCTCGGAGAGGCCCTTGGTGTAGTCGGAAGCCATGATGGAGACGTAGGACTCGATGGCGTGGGTCATGACGTCGATGCCGGAGGCAGCGGTCAGGCCGCGCGGAGCGGTCATGCAGTTGTCGGCGTCGACGATAGCCATGTTGGGGAGCAGCGCGTAGTCGGCGAGCGGCCACTTGATGCCGGTCTCCTTGTCGGTGATGATGGCGAACGGCGTGCACTCGGAGCCGGTACCCGAAGAGGTCGGGACGGCGACGAAGTAGGCCTTCTTGCCCATCTCGGGGAAAGTGAAGATACGCTTGCGGATGTCCATGAAGTCCATGGCCATGTCCTCAAACTTGCACTCGGGGTGCTCGTACATCATCCACATGATCTTGCCGGCGTCCATAGCGGAGCCACCGCCGACGGCGATGATCACGTCAGGCTCAAAGAGAGCCATCTGCTTGGCGCCGCGACGTGCGCACTGCAGCGACGGATCGGGCTCGACGTCGTAGAAGCAGTCGTGGGCGATGCCCATCTCGTCGAGCTTGGCCTCGATGGCGCGGGTGTTGCCATTCTTGAAGAGGAACTGGTCGGTGACGATGAAGGCGCGCTTCTTGCCCATGACGGTACCGAGCTCGTCGAGGGCGACGGGCGTGGAACCCTTCTTGAAGTAGACCTTCTCGGGAGCGCGGAACCACAGCATGTTCTCACGGCGCTCGGCCACAGTCTTAACGTTGATCAAGTGCTTCACCCCAACGTTCTCGGAGACGGAGTTGCCGCCCCAGGAGCCGCAGCCCAGGGTCAGAGACGGCTTCATGCCAAAGTTGTACAGGTCACCGATGCCGCCGTGCGAGGACGGGGTATTGATGACGATACGGCAGGCCTTCATGACGTGCTCGAACAGGCTGATCTTCTCGGCCTGGGCGGGGTGCACGTACAGAGAGGCGGTGTGGCCCGGGCCACCGGCGAGCACCAGGTGCTCGGCCTTGTCGACGGCCTCCTGGAAGTCCTTGGCGTGGTACATGGCCAGGACCGGGGAGAGCTTCTCGTGGGAGAACTCCTCCTTGGCGGGGTCGGTGGAGGTGACCTCGGCGATCAGGATCTTGGTCTTGGCGGGAACCTCGATGCCGGCGAGCTCGGCGATCTTGGCGGCAGCCATGCCGGGGATGCGGTGGTCGAGAGCGCCGTTCTTGAACATGGCGGCACGCAGTGCCTCCATCTCGGCACCCTGCTTGACGAAGTAGCAGCCGCGCTTCTGGAACTCGGCCTTAACCTGGTCATAGATGCTGTCGATGACGGTCACGGACTGCTCGGAAGCGCAGATCATGCCGTTGTCGAAGGTCTTGGAGTGGATGATGGAGTTGACGGCGAGCAGCACGTCGGCGGTGTCGTCGATGACGACCGGGGTGTTACCGGCGCCAACGCCCAGGGCGGGCTTGCCCGAGGAGTAGGCGGCCTTGACCATGCCCGGGCCACCGGTGGCGAGGATGATGTCGACGTCGCGCATGACCATGTTGGTCAGCTCGATGGAGGGGACATCGACCCAGCCGATGATGCCCTCGGGGGCGCCGGCCTTGACGGCGGCGTCGAGCACGAGCTTGGCGGCGGCGATGGTGCACTTGGCGGCAGCCGGGTGCGGGGAGATGATGATGGCGTTGCGGGTCTTCAGGCTGATCAGCGTCTTGAAGATCGCAGTGGAGGTGGGGTTGGTCGTCGGGATGACGGCGCCCACGATGCCGATGGGCTCGGCGATCTTGGTGATGCCGTAAGCCTCGTCGCGCTCCAGGACACCACAGGTCTTGGTGTTCTTGTAAGCGTTGTAGATGTACTCTGCGGCGTAGTGGTTCTTGATGACCTTGTCCTCAAGAACGCCGCGGCCGGTCTCCTCGATGGCCATCTTCGCCAACGGGATACGAGCCTTGTTGGCGGCCATGGCGGCCTCATAGAAGATCTTGTCGACCTGCTCCTGCGTGTACGTAGCAAAAAGCGCCTGGGCCTCTCGCATCTGAGCGAGCTTAGCCTCAAGCGCCTCTACGTTGTCCACAATTGCGGGAGTAGTGTTTTCCGGTGACTTTTTCACCATTTGTGTCTCCTTGCGATCGGAGATTTACCCTACGCCTTGCATGATAGCAAGAAATTATTCGGCGAACGGTCAGATTCCCGTAAAAGGCATACTAAAACGCTTCAAATAACTGAAGCGTTTTAACTAAAACTATCTGCCAGTGCATCGCCCCGCTCATTGGGGACAGACTTACATGAGTGCTTTCACGCATTTGGGACAGACATCGATTTGTCATTTTGTCGTTTTGGGCATGTTTTTGTCGTTCATTGTATATAAATAGGTCACAGGCTCAGCATTTTGCGTTGCTTCTCTCCTTTTAGGTGTTGCCTGATCAGTTTTGAAAGGAGAGATTATGCCCCGATGCGCCCGCGAAATTTCGCTCACCGGCTATTATCACGTCTTTGACCGCGGCAACTCCAAACAGATCATTTTTGAAGATGATTCCGACCGTTATCGTTTTCTATCGGACATCTCGGACAGGTTTGCCTGCCATGACGTGGCGGTTTTGGCCTGGTGCCTTATGGACAACCACTTCCATTTGATGGTTGATGACCCGTATGACAACCTTTCAAAGGCAATGCAGTGCGCACTGACGGCATATGCTAAGTATTTCAATGGGAAAACGGGGAGAACGGGTCATCTGTTTGACAATCGCTATTCGCGGGTTGCGGTTGAGTCAGACACGCAGGCAGTGCAGCTGCTCGATTATATCCATCTCAATCCCGTAAAAGGCGCGCTCGACTCGCTCGATGCCTACCGCTGGTCAAGCTTCAGGGCATACCAGCTGGGCTACGATCCCTTTGACATCTGTGATGCGGCCCCCATGCTCGATATTGTCGGGGGTTCCCGTCGCTATTGCGAGCATCTTAAGGAAGTTGCCGGGCGGATCTGGTCAGTGGAGGTTCTTCCACGCCGGCGGATCCCCGATGAGGAGGCCCTTTCCGTTGCGCGCGAAGTCCTGCCGAGCATAGATCCTGCGCTGCTCAAGGCCCTGCCACGCCCCGAACGCGATGCCTGTCTGCTGAGGCTCAGGCGGGCGCATCTCACGGTCAAGCAAATTGCCCGCATCACCGGTATCGGCGCTACAAGCGTGACCAAGGCCACCACTGGCTGGAACGAGGCTGCCTGAGGTATGGATTGGGACCGTTCGATGCACTGTTAGCTTAGGAAAGCACTCATCTAAGTCTGTCCCCAATGAGTGCCCAATGAGTGCAAAAAAGGCGCCCTCCGTAGGGGAGGGCGCCTTTGGTAAGTTCTATGTGAACGCGAGGTCTTTGACCCGGAGAGTCCGAGGTACTTGTTGGTAAGACCTTATTTAGGAGCGCGCAACCTTGCCGGACTTGAGGCAGGTGGAGCAAACGTTCATCTTGCGACGGTGACCATCGACGACGACGTAGACGCGCTGGATGTTGGGGCGGAACTTACGGTTGGTGACGCGGTGAGAGTGGCTGATGGAGCGACCGGCAACGGGGTGCTTACCGCAAACTTCGCAAACTTTGGACATAACTGACCCTCCTTGGGCGACAAACGAACATGTCGCGTTAACAAACAAGCCTGAACTATAGCACAGAAGTCACTCCCTGTGCGCAATCTACACAGAGATATTCCTCTTTTGGCGATAGTGCCCACGCCACGGCCCTGGACGTAGATCCGATTTGCGTGCAGCAGGGGGGATTATGCCAGCTCGTGCGTGCGTTTTCAAGCTCGTCCCACAAATATATATAGGTTTATTGAGCGTAGGGCTCCGTTTACGGATTGCTCTGTATTTATGCTCGCAATTAAGCTCAAGGTTGGCTACACTATCCCTTGACCATTAAAGGGGTACGAGATACCCACATGGAATTACATAGCTGCCAAAGAGCAGCCCTTCCTGTGGGTGTCTGGTCCGCTTTGAGCGGTCGGGCATCTATTTTTTTGACTGTGTCAGCAGTCAAGACATGTGAGGAAGGAGATCGATGGGCACGACTTCCCCCAAGGCGGTCATCATGGACGAGACCGCCGTCAATCGAGCGATGACCCGCATCGCGCACGAGATTCTCGAGCGCAACGAGGGCTGTGAAGACCTCGCTCTGGTCGGCATCGTCACGCGCGGCGACCTTCTGGCAAAGAAGCTCGCCGAGGAGATCAAGGAGATCGAGGGCGTCGACGTTCCGCTCGGCAGCCTCGACATCAGCTTCTACCGCGATGACTATGCGACCAATTTCGCTCCCGCGATCCACGCCACCAACATTCCCTTCAGCGTCGACGGCAAGCGCGTCGTGCTGGTGGACGACATCCTGTATACGGGCCGTACTATCCGCGCCGCTCTGGACGCCGTCATGGACCTGGGCCGTCCGAGCCGCATCGAGCTGGCGGTCCTCGTTGACCGCGGCCACCGTGAGCTCCCCATCTCGCCGGACTTTGTCGGCAAGAACGTTCCCTCGTCGCATGAGGAGAACGTGCACCTATATATGAAGGAAGTCGACGGCCACACCGCTGTCGAGATTAACGACGTCGCGCCGGGTTCCCATGTGGGCTCCGCGCCGCTGGGAGGTGAGTAGTACCGTGGCGTTCAACCATAAGCACCTGATCGACATTACCGAGTACTCCGAAGAGGACATCAAGCTCATCCTCGAGACCGCCAAGGCGTTCTCCGAGGTCAACGAGCGTGCGATCAAAAAGGTCCCCACGCTCAAGGGCAAGACCATCGTCAACATGTTTAACGAGCCCTCGACGCGCACGCGCAGCTCCTTCGAGCTTGCCGAGAAGCGTCTTTCGGCCGACAGCCTCAACTTTGGCGGCTCCTCGACCTCCACGGTCAAGGGCGAGAGCCTCGTCGACACCGTCGAGACCCTCAACGCCTATAAGATCGACTGCATCGTCGTGCGCGACAAGCACGCCGGCGCGCCCTACATCGTCACGCAGAACTCGCCCGCGAGCGTCATCTGCGCCGGCGACGGCAAGCACAACCACCCCACGCAGGCCCTGCTCGACCTGTACACCATCTGGGAGCACAAGGGCGACTTCCACGGTCTGAAGGTCGCCGTCGTCGGCGATATCGCGCACTCCCGTGTCTGCGGCTCGCTGATCCCCGCCCTTAAGATCATGGGCTGCGAGACCTACGCCGTCGCCCCCGGCACGCTGCTGCCGCCGGCGCCCGAGGTCCTGGGCTGCGACCACGTGACGAGCGACCTCGATTCCGTCCTGCCCGAGCTGGACGTCGTCTACATGCTGCGCGTGCAGCAGGAGCGCCTCGAGGGCGCTCCGTTCCCGACCATTCGTGAGTACCACAAGCTCTTCGGCCTGACCAAGGACCGCGAGAAGCTCATGAAGCCCGACGCGATCATCTGTCACCCGGGCCCCATCAACCGCGGCGTCGAGTTCGACTCCTATATGGCCGACCACCCGCAACGCTCCGTCATCCTGGAGCAGGTCTACGCCGGTATCTGCGTGCGTATGGCTATCCTGTATCTGCTGCTTGGAGGTGCCGATAATGGCCTTGCTTCTTAAGAATGCCCACGTCATCGACCCGTCCGTCGAGCTTGACGGTGTCGTTGACGTCCTGATTGACGGCGACAAGATCGCCGAGGTCGGCGAGAATCTCGCCGTCGAGGGAGCCGAGGTCCGCGACCTTTCCGGCAAGTACCTCGTCCCCGGCCTGGTGGATATGCACGTGCATCTGCGCGAGCCCGGCTACGAGGTCAAAGAGGACATCGAGAGCGGCACCCGCGCTGCTGCCAAGGGCGGCTTCACCGGCGTGTGCTCCATGCCCAACACCGATCCCGTCACCGATAACGGCACCGTCGTGGAGTTCGTCAAGTCCCGCGCTGCCGAGGTCGGTCACTGCCGCGTCTATCCGTCGGGCGCCATGACCCGCGGTCTTAAGGGCGAGGCCATGTCCGAGATGGGCGATATGGTCGCCCACGGCGCCGTCGCCTTCACTGACGACGGTCGCGGCGTGCAGGGCGCGGGCATGCTCCGTCGCTGCATGGACTACGGCAAGATGTTCGGCAAGGTCTTCATGAGCCACTGCCAGGACGAGGACCTGGTCGGCCACGGCCAGATCAACGAGGGCAAGGTCTCGACCCGTCTGGCTCTCGAGGGCTGGCCGGCTGCCGGCGAGGAGCTCCAGATCGCCCGCGACATCGAGATCGCCAAGCTGACCGGTGCCAAGCTGCACATCCAGCACATCTCCACCGCCCATGGCCTGGAGATCGTGCGTGCCGGTAAGGCCGCTGGCGTTCAGGTTACCTGCGAGGCCACCCCGCACCACATGTTCCTGACCGAGAACGACCTGGACGAGACCTACAACACCTCGCTCAAGGTCAATCCGCCGCTGCGCACCGACGAGGACGCCGAGGCCATCCGTCAGGGTGTCATCGACGGCACCGTCGACGTTATCGTCACCGATCACGCTCCCCACACCCCGTGGGAGAAGGCCCGTGAGTTCGAGCTTGCGCCCTTCGGCATGATCGGCCTCGAGACTTCGCTGTCGCTCGTCCTCACCGAGCTGGTCAACACGGGCAAGATGAGCATGGGCCGCATGGTCGAGCTCATGGCCATCAAGCCGCGTGAGATCCTGGGCCTCGATCAGGTTCAGGTCAAGGTGGGCTCCGTCGCCGACCTGACCGTCTTCGACGCGTCCGCCACCTGGACGGTCGGCGAGGACGGCTACGAGTCGCGTGCCGAGAACTCCGGTTTTGCCGGCCGCACGCTCACCGGTCGTGCCACCGATGTGTTTGTCGGCGGTAAACAGACGCTTGCCGACGGCTGCATCTGCTAGCATAGCCTTATCGCTTTTGTGCGCGGCGCCCTTGCGGTGCCGCGCTTTCTGTTCGCCTGAACCATGCAACCGCATGGGGGATTGGAGCGTCTATGCCCACACCTTCCACTGCACGCATGCACGACTTCGAGGTCGTCTCGAACCAGGAGATCGCCGACGGCATCTTCTCGCTCGTTATCTCGGCCCCCAAGCTTGCAAGTGCGCTCAAGCCCGGTCAGTTTGTGAACATTGCCGTGCCCGGCGATGCGTCCTCGCTGCTTCGCGTGCCCCTGAGCTTCTATCGCGCCGACGCCCAGGCCGGCACCGTCGAGCTGTGGTACGCCGTCGTGGGCGACGACACCCGTCGTCTGTCGCAGATGGCCCCCGGTTCCACCTCTAATCTGCTGGGCCCTGGCGGCCGCGGCTGGCTTGTGCCCGAGGGCACCAGGAAGGCGCTGCTCGTTGCGGGCGGCATCGGTGTCCCGCCCGTGCTGTGCCTTGCCGGCATGCTCGTCGAGCAGGGTGTGGCCGTCGACGTGTGCCTGGGCTTTGGCACCGCGTCCAAGGCCGTGGGCGTCGATGAGTTCCGCGCGCTGGGCGCCACGGTCAACGTGTGCACCGACGACGGCTCGCTCGGCACGCACGGTTTTTGCACCGACCCGGCAGCCGAGCTGCTTGGAGAGGGCGGCTACGACTACGTCGCCAGCTGCGGTCCCGCCGTCATGATGAAGAAAGTCGCCGCCGCTGCCGCCGATGCCGGTGCGTACTGCGAGGTGTCGCTCGAGCGCATGATGAGCTGCGGCTTTGGCGCCTGCAACACCTGCAATGTCGAGACGGTCGACGGTATGAAGGGTGCCTGCATGTGCGGCCCCGTGTTCGATGCTTCCAAGGTGGTGGTCTTCTAGTGGGTACCGTGAACATGGCCGTCGATTTCGGCGGCGTCAAGATGCAGAACCCCATCAACACCGCAGCCGGTACCTTTGGCTACGGTTGGCAGTTCCAGAACTTCTTTGATGTTTCCCAGCTGGGCGCCATCACCACCAAGGGTTGTGCTGCCGAGCCCTGGCCCGGCAATCCCGCACCCCGCATGGCCGAGATTCCCGGCGGTATGATCAACTCCGTGGGCCTTCAGAACCCCGGCGTGGCCGCCTTTGCCCGCGAGTCCGGTCCGTGGCTCGAACAGCTGTCCAAGGACGGCTGCCAGGTCATCTGTCAGGTTGCCGGCCACTCCGTTGACGAGTTTGTCCGCGCACTCGAGATGTATGTCGAGCTGTGCCCCTGGGCTGCCGGCTACGAGATCAACGTGAGCTGCCCTAATATCGCCGCCGGCGGTGCCGCCATGGGTTCCACGCCCGAGGGCGCCTCTTCCGTTATGGCCGCCTGCCGCAAGGTGACCGATAAGCCGCTGTTCGTGAAGATGGCGCCGGTCAACGTCGCCGAGATCGCCAAGGCCCTCGAGGCTGCCGGTGCCGACGGCCTTTCGGTCATCAACTCCATCCAGGGCATGGCCATCGACGTCCATACCCGCAAGTCCCGCGTGGCCAAGCCCAAGGGCGGCCTTTCGGGCCCGCTGTGCCACCATATCGCCGTGCGCATGGTCTGGGAGGTCGCCCAAGCCGTCGATATCCCCATCAACGGTGTCGGCGGTGTCATGACCGGCGAGGATGCGGCTGAGTTTATCTTGGCCGGTGCCACCTGCGTGTCGGTCGGCATGGCCAACTTCGTCGATCCGTGTGCTTCGCTTAAAATCGCGCGCGAGCTCGAGGCCTGGGCAGAGTCTCAGGGCGTGAAGGATATCAACGAGCTGGTAGGTGCTTTCGAATGCTAGAGACCGATGCCCGCGACCGTGTTATCGTCGCCCTCGACTGCGACCGTGAGCGCGCGCTCGAGCTCGCCCACGAGCTTTCGGGCCATGCCGCCTGGCTCAAGGTCGGCATGACGCTCTATTACGCCGAGGGCCCCGAGATCGTCAAGACGTTCAAGGACTTGGGCTTTAAGGTCTTCCTCGACCTCAAGTTCCATGACATTCCGCATCAGGTGCGCGGTGCCGCCCGTTCGGCCTCGCTCGCCGGTGCCGACCTGCTCTCGGTCCATGGCTTGGGTTCGGGCGCTATGCTCGCTGCGTGCCGTGAGGGTGCCGAGGAGGCGCGCGAGGACCGCGCCAAGCTCGTTGCCATCACCGTGCTCACGAGCATGAATCAGGATTCGCTGGCCGAGATCGGCGTCGAGTCGCCCGTCGCCGAGGAAGCCGTCCGCCTGGCAAAGCTTGCCCAGGCCAACGGTATCGACGGCATCGTGTGCTCGCCGATGGAGGCCCACGACATGCGTGAGTTGCTCGGCCCCGACGCGCTGATCGTGACTCCGGGTGTGCGTCCGGTGGGTGCCGCCCTTGGTGACCAGTCCCGCGTGGCGACGCCTTCTCAGGCTATTGAGCGTGGCGCAAGCCACATTGTGGTGGGCCGTCCCATCACCGGTGCCGACGATCCGGTTGCCGCCTTTGACGCCATCGTTGCCGAGCTGATCGAAAACGTCGCGTAAAAGATTCCCCTAAGTCACCACTTTTGGGTCTCATTAGCACAAAATAGCCCCTGTTCCTGCGTAAACTTTCCCATCCTTTATGTGGAATCGCAGGTCAGGGGCTTAACTTTGGGCGCAGTATATTGCACTTTTTGCGGGTATCGTCTAACCTATGGAGCCGCGATTGGGCATTTTGTACGTTCTACGTGCTAAAATGCCAATTATTGAATCAGATATAACCCAACTATTTGGAGGTACGAATGGCACTCCCTCAGCTTACCGACGAGCAGCGCAAGCAGGCTCTTGAGAAGGCTGCTGCCGCACGTCACGCCCGCGCTGAGCTTCGCGAGCAGATCAAGAAGGGCGAGAAGTCCCTCGAGTCCGTGCTCAACTCCGATGACCCCATCGCTTCCCGCATGAAGGTTTCCACCCTCATCGAGTCTCTCCCCGGTTATGGCAAGGCCAAGGCCGCCAAGATCATGGAGGAGCTCGGTATCTCCGCTACTCGTCGCGTCCAGGGCCTCGGCGTCCGTCAGCGCGAGCAGCTCCTCGAGCAGCTGACCAAATAAGTGAGCGCTCAGGATTCCAAGCTCTTTGTGATTTCTGGACCGTCAGGCGCAGGCAAGGGTACGCTCGTCACTCGTGTGCGCGAGCGCCGCTCGAACCTGGGTCTGACGGTTTCGGCTACCACGCGAGCACCACGCAAAGGTGAGGTCGACGGCGTCAACTACTTTTTTCTGACGCGCGAGGAGTTCGACCGCCGCGTGGCAAACGGTGAGTTTGTTGAGTGGGCCGAGGTCCACGGTAACTGCTACGGCACGTTGGTGAGCGAGGTCACATCCAAGCTCGCCTCGGGCTCGTCTCTGATTTTGGAGATCGATGTCCAGGGCGCCCTGCAGGTGAAGGAGCGTTTCCCCGAGGCCGTGCTGATCTTTATCAAGCCGCCTTCGCTTGAGGTGCTTCGCGAGCGTCTAGTCGGTCGCGGTACCGAGACGCCCGAGACGATTGAGCTGCGTATGGCAAACGCCGCCGATGAGCTTGCCCTTGCCGACCGCTACGACGACGTCGTGGTGAATGACGATCTCGACCGCGCGACCGATGAGCTCGTTCGCGTTCTCGATATGCATGAAAGGATCTGAGGTCCGTGTCCGTTGTAAAGCCTTGCATTGACGATCTTCTGGAGAAGACTGATCACAACCGCTTCCTGCTCGCTTCGCTTGCCTCCAAGCGCGCCTGCGACATCAATAGCATGCTGCGTGGCCAGCACAATCGCGTGCTTGCCGTCCAGGATGTCGATGACATCACCATTGGGCTTTCCGGTGCCGATACCATCTCGATGGCTATGGACGAGATTGTCGACGGCGACATCTCTTATGACGAGGCCCGTTACGAGAAGGCGCTCGGCCACAAGGTTGCTGAAGCCTAAATGGCGGCTCGCGTCTGCCTAGTCCACTATCACGAGGTTGGGCTGAAGGGCAAGAACCGCGCACATTTTGAGCATATCCTCATGAATAACATTAAGGCGGCCTTGGCCGCCTTTTCCGTGAGCGCCGTGTCTCGAATTTCCGGTTATATCCTCGTGACCTTTAACGAGCATCAGGCCGACGAGGCGGCGCGTGTCATCCGCACCGTCCCCGGCGTTGCCCGTGTGTCTTTGGCGTATCACACCAACCGCGATCCGCAGGAGTACTGCGCCGCCGCCGTGAAGGCGCTGCGCGAGTTTGGTTCCTTCGATTCGTTTAAGGTGCACGCCAAGCGCTCCAATACTGACTATGAGCTCACCTCGATCGATATCAATCGTCAGGTGGGCGAGGTGCTGTGTGAGGCCTTTCCCGATAAAAAGGTTCAAATGCACGACCCCGATGCGATGGTGCACGTACTGGTGGTCCAGGGTAGCGTTTATGTGTACGCGCGCTCCGAGCGCGGCGTGGGCGGTCTGCCGGTGGGTTCTGCCGGCAAGGTCGTGACGCTGCTGTCGTCGGGTATCGATTCTCCGGTGGCGACCTGGATGCTCGCGCGCCGCGGCGCGGTGTGCGTGCCGGTACATTTCTCCGGTCGTCCGCAGACGCCCGATACGAGTGAGTATTTGGTGCAGGACATCATCCGTGCGCTTGAGCCGGGTGTCCAGATCGGCCGCCTGTACGTGGTGCCGTTTGGCGACTGCCAGCGTGAGATTTCGGTCACCTGTCCCAGCAACCTGCGCGTGATCATGTATCGCCGCATTATGTATTCGGTTGCTGAGCGCATTGCACACATCGAGGGTGCCAAGGCCATCGTTACGGGCGAATCGCTTGGACAGGTTGCCTCCCAAACGCTCGAGAACATCATGGCCGTCAACGAGGCCGTGAAGATCCCCGTGTTCCGTCCTCTCATCGGTTCGGACAAGCAGGAGATCATCGCGCGCGCCGAGGAGATCGGTACCTTCGATATCTCGACTGAGGCCGCTCCCGACTGCTGCACGCTGTTTATGCCGCGCCGTCCCGAGACGCACGCTAAACTCGATGCCGTGCATGAGGCCTGGGAGTTGTTCGATCATGAGGAGATGATCGAGCGCCTGCTCAAGCAGACCGAGTACATCGACTTCGAGAGCAACACGTACAAGGCCCCTAAGACCTTAAAACGCAAACATTCGGAGCTTGCTCCGCGTGAGATTTACCAAGATCACGAATAAATTTGTGCATAGACCGACGATGCGCCTGCATCGTCGGTCTTTTGCTATCTGGGCATTAGGCGATAAACGGTTCATTTGTCGACGTTTGCCTGAATAAATGGACATTATTGCGCAAGGTTTTGGTCAGCTTTTGGTTTGACCGCGAAAACCGGTTTTGGGGCGTGGCTGTTGCGGAGCTCCTTTCCTGACACGATGGTGTTGGGAGGTTTTGCTATGGCGCAGCGTGAACAACATGAACGAGTCAAAAAGATGGACCGCTGGGCGGGCAAACTGCTCGGTCATAAGGCAGTGGTGATGGCGATACTGGTCGTCATTGCGATGGCGAGTGGACTGGCAACGGCGAACCTTGGCGGCAGTGCCGGCGGCGTGTCGTTTGAGTGCACTGATGGTTCGGGCTCGTTAGTGGAGCCGGGATCCGGAGATGCTTCGAGCGGAAAGACATCCGAAGGCTCTTCGCCTAAGGCGTCTGCCGCGGTAGAGGTCTATGTCGATGTTGATGGCGCCGTTGTGTCGCCAGGTGTATATCGTCTCAAGGACGGCGCGCGAGTGGCTCAGGCGATTGATGCCGCCGGCGGGCTGGCGCCCGAGGCAGACGTTACGGGGCTCAATCGGGCATCTAAGGTCGTCGATGGACAGAAGATTCACGTTCCAACGGTAGGGGAGCAGCAGGCGTCCATTGCGGAAGCCGGTGTTGATGGTGGGGCTTCCGCATCGTCGGGCGTTAGTGGCGCAACAGGTCTAGTAAACATCAATACGGCAAGCGCGGCAGAGCTACAGACGCTCTCGGGCATCGGTCCCTCAATGGCACAGTCGATTATCGATGAGCGGACAAAGAACGGTGCTTTTGCCTCGGTTGACGATCTGATGCGTGTGTCGGGAATCGGCGAGAAGAAGCTTGCCAAAATCAAAGATTGCATCTGCGTATGAGTGCGACCGAGCGCGAGCACGTGATGCCTCCGCGGCCCCTGATTCCGTGGACGATGGCCCTGTGTGCCGGCATGTGCATGAGCTGCGTCTTGGTGCTCAACATAGCCGCTGATGCGCTGCTGAGGGAGCGGGCGCCGGCGGTCGGGCCACTATGGGCCATTCCCTTTGCGGCAGCGGTATTCGTTGTGCTGGCTCAATCTTGTGCGCGGCTTGCTCCTTGGAAGCGGTGGCTGTATGCCGCTTCCGTCGGTCTCGTGGCGGGAGCGGTCGTCTCGGCGTGGTGGGCTGTGGGTGCGCTCAACTCCTCGAAGGCGCTCGATGGTCGAGCGGCAAGCAGCCTCGAGTTTGTCGTGCAGGGTGACCCATCCATAAACGACGACGTGTATTCCTATACCTGCGAGGCATGCGCGGACGGTAAGAACTTGGCAACGGTTCGCCTATCGTGTGATCGTGAGCTCAAGGTCGGGGCGCACGTGCGTGTTATCGGTCGCGTTTCACGTTTTGAGAACGATGCGTATGGACGATCGCGCGTGCTCCGAGGCGAGGTGCGCAAGGTTAAAGCCGTTCGGATTGTGTCGGTCGATGAGGGTTCTCCGGGGCCGCTGCTTCGGCTGCGAAATGGGCTGCTTGCGTCCATCGCGCCTGCGACCGATCCGGCGCGTGCGCTCATAGCCGGTGTCGTCTGCGGTCGTTCGGCCGAGCTGCGCGCCCAGCCGGCGGGCGACTGGTTTTCGGTGACGGGAACGGCGCATCTTATCGCCGTATCGGGCAGCCATTTGGCTATCGTGGGGTTTGTAATCGAGGGTGTATTGCAAAAGACTCGGTGCTCACGTTGCCTTCAGTGGGCGATATTGGCGATAACGCTTGTGGGCTATGCTGCCTTTACGGGCGCGTCTCCCTCGGCCGTGCGCGCGTGCTGCATGGTGTTCGTGACGCTTGTCGTAAACGGCGCGGGACGTCGCCGGCACGGCCTTTCGGCACTCTTCGTAACCATGTCCATCTTTGTGCTACTGCGGCCGACGGTGCTGTTCGAGATGGGCTTTCAGCTTTCATGTGCCAGCGTCTTTGCCATTCTGTGCTTTTGCCCCTATGCGACCTACGCTTTGGGTGAGCTGGGTGTGCCATCGGGCGTTGCCGGCATGCTTTCCGTCACGCTGTGCTCGCAACTGGCGACACTTCCCATTACCATTCCTGCCTTCGGTACGTTCTCGCTCATTGCTCCGCTGGCAAATGCGGTCATCGGTCCGGTGGTGAGCGTACTGCTCGCTGTGTCGATCGTGCTGGCTCCCTTTTCGCTCGTGGGACCGTTGCGGACTTGGGCGCTCGTTGTGCCCGTGATTGCCGCCCGTTGCGCGCTGTTCTTCGAGCAGCTGTTTGCCGCCATGCCGGGTGCATCCGTGAGCGTGCCGCCCGATAGCATGTGGATTTACCTAGTGCCGTGTTTGCTGGCGGTTCTGCTGGTCTGGTGGCCTCGTCCCCGTGCACGTCCTATGACGGTGGGGCTTGCATGTCTGGTACTCTTGGCTGCGATTCCGTACGTCTATTGGGATCGATTTGCTCCGCCTTCGGTGACGGTGCTCGATGTGGGCCAGGCCGATGCGATTCTTATCCGCCAGGGCGGCGCAGTAGCGCTCGTCGACTGCGGACTCGACGAGCGCGTGGTGGCGGCGTTGGTTCGCAATAACGTGCACCATATCGACGCCGTCTTTGTGACGCATTGGGATGAGGACCACTGGGGTGGTCTGCCTGCCGTGCTCGAACAGTTTTCGGTCGGAACGATTGCCGTGGCGGCGGATGCGCTGGAGGATGCTCCTGCCGAGGTATTGAACCGACCTGGCGTGGAGTATCGGCAGGTGCGCCGTGGGGATACGGTCGATATCGGCTCATTTTGCGCCCGCGTGATGTGGCCATTCGAGTCCGTGGATGGCGAGGGAAATGAGGATTCGCTTGTCCTGCTGCTCTCTTATGTTCAGGAAGGCAAGGGCCTGCGCATACTTCTCACCGGTGATGCCGAGCTCGACCAAGAGCGGGAATTCGTGCAGGAAGTGGGGGATATCGATGTCCTTAAACTTGGGCATCACGGCTCCAAGGTTTCAGTCGATGGCGAGTTGCTGGACGTCCTGAAGCCCGAGCTTTCCCTCGCGAGCGCGGGTGAGGGGAATCGATACGGCCATCCGTCCGATGCCTGCATCGATGCCGTGAAGGAAGCGGGCGGCGTGTTCGCGTGCACCATCGAACACGGAGACATTACCGTCACGCCGACTGCGAATGGCTTTGCGCTGCGATGCCAGCGACCGTGACGACGTCGTTGGCGTGTGGTGGGCCCCTGGGCTAGAATGACACGGAACGAATACGAAGGCCTGCGGGAGGGGAGCGCAATGTCCGAAACCGGTCTGCTGCCGGCATATCTGATCGTCGGTACCGACGGAGTCAAGCGCGATCACGCCGTCTCGCGTATGAAAGCGCGTCTGGAAAAGTCGGGTATGGTCGAGTTCAACCTCGACGAGCGCGACATGACCAAGGACCCCGATATCGAGTCTATTATCGGATCGCTTAACACCTTTCCCATGGGCAGCGAGTTTCGCCTGGTAATCCTTGATGGCTGCTCAAAGCTCGCCAAGGCGGTCTCGGAGCCGCTCGTCGAGTATCTGTCGAGTCCCAGCCCCACAACGGTCTGCCTCATTATCGCCGACTCGCTTGCCAAGAACACGCGCCTGTATAAGGCGATTGCCAAGATCGACAAGAAGGCCGTGATCGATTGTTCCGGCACCAAGCGCTGGGAGCTACCGCGCCGCGTGCAGCAGATGGCGACACAGCACGGCACGTCGATCTCGACGGCGGCCGCCGAGGAGCTCGTCTCGCGTTCGGGTGAAAACACTCGCATGCTCGATAACGACCTGTCCAAACTTGCACAGATGGTCGAGGCGCCCCAGATTGAGCTTGCCGATGTGGAGCGCTGGATCGTGCGCACGGCCGAGGTCCAACCCTGGGACTTTCTCAATGCGGTCTCGGCTCGCGATATGCAGCGTTCGCTCGAGCTCTTTAAGCTTCTGCCCTCCAAGAGCTACGTGTGGACCTATACGCTGCTATGCGGTCGCATCCGTGAGCTGATCGTTGCCAAGGCGCTCGATGCGCGCGGACAGGGTCGTGAGCTGGCCGCAACGCTCAAGCTCCAGTCCTGGCAGGTCAAGAATCACCTGACCTGGGCACGTCGCTTTTCGATGGCAGAGCTCGTCGCAGCGCTCGAGGGTGCGGTCGATGTGGAGCTCGCACTCAAGGGTTCGGCCGATTCTCAGACTGCGCTTTTGCTCTGGATTACGAACATCTTGAGAAAATCGTGATGATACCTGCCTATTTGACAAATTCGTTCTATCCCTTTGAGGGGGAGCGTGCTATAGTAGGCGCTTGCATGACCTCACCGTGTCTCAGAGGTGTCATACATTTTTTGCAAGGAACTCGAAAGGAACTCCAGAAGTGGCAAACATCAAGTCTCAGAAGAAGCGTATCCGCACCAATGAGGCAGCTCGCATGCGTAACAAGGCTGTCAAGTCCGAGCTCAAGACGCTGACCAAGCACGTCCAGTCCGCCGTCGCCGAGGGCGACGCCGAGAAGGCCCAGGCTGCCCTCAAGACCGTCACCAAGCGTCTCGACATGGCTGCCGCCAAGCATGTTATCCACAAGAACCAGGCTTCCAACCGCAAGTCCGGTCTTGCCAAGCTCGTGAACAGCATCAACGCCTAAGTTGTAAATTTCACACCACACAGATTACGCGCATAAATGGAGCCTGTTTTATGGAACAGGCTCCATTTTTTGTACCGCTCGGGTAAGATAGTCCGCATGAATACTTCAATTGACATTTCCCACATCCGCAACTTCTCAATCGTTGCGCACATTGACCATGGCAAGTCCACGATCAGCGACCGCATCCTCGAGCTCACCCATACCGTCGACGAGCGCGACATGGAGTCGCAGCTGCTCGACACCATGGATATCGAGCGCGAGCGCGGCATCACGATCAAGTCCAATGCCGTTCGCGTGTCCTATGACGCCGATGATGGCGAGACGTATCAGTTCAACCTGATCGATACGCCGGGCCACGTGGACTTTACCTACGAGGTCTCGCGTTCGCTGGCCGCCTGCGAGGGCGCGGTGCTCGTCGTCGACGCCACTCAGGGTGTCGAGGCACAGACCGTCTCCAACGCGACGCTCGCCATGAACGCCAATCTGGACATTGTGCCCGCCATCAACAAGATCGACCTGCCCTCGGCCCATCCCGACGAGGTTAAGACCGAGATCGAGGACGACCTGGCGATTCCCGCCGACGATGCCGTGTGCGTCTCGGGCAAGACCGGCGAGGGCATCCATGATCTGCTGGAGTCCATTGTCTTTTTGATCTCTCCGCCCAAGGGCGATGCGAACGCGCCGCTCAAGGCGCTCATCCTTGACTCGTATTTTGATGAATACCGCGGCGTCGTCGCCACCGTTCGCGTTTTTGACGGCTCGATTAAAAAGGGCGATACCCTGCGCATGATGCAGGCCAAGGGCGATTTTTTGGTCGATGGCGTGGGTGTCAAGCGTCCCGCCGAGACGCCGGTCGACGCGCTGACCGTTGGCGAGGTGGGCTACGTGGTCACGGGCCTGAAGGACCCCGAGGCCGTGCGCGTGGGCGATACCCTCACGTGGGCCTCGAACCCCTGCCCCGAGCCGCTTCCGGGCTACCGCGAGGCCAAGCCCATGGTCTACACGGGCCTGTTCCCGATCGACAACAAGGACTACGAGAACCTGCGTGACGCGCTCGATAAACTGCACGTCAACGACCCGTCGTTGGTGTGGGAGCCCGAGACCTCGGTGGCGCTCGGCTTTGGCTTCCGCGTGGGCTTTCTGGGCCTGCTGCACATGGAAGTCGTCAAGGAACGCCTGGAGCGCGAGTTCAACTTGGACCTCATTGCCACGAGTCCCTCGGTCGACTATCACGTCTACAAGACCGACGGCGAAATGATCGATGTCCGCAGTCCGCAGGACCTTCCCGAGGCCACGCGCATCGAACGTATCGAAGAGCCCTACCTCAAGGCAAAGATCATCTGCCCGCCCGAGTATACGGGTGCCGTCATGCAGCTCGCTATCGAGCACCGTGGCGTCACGACCGATATGATCCACCTGACGAGCAAATCGGTCGAGATGCGCTTTGATATGCCGCTCGCCGAGCTCATCTTGGACTTCTTCGATCAGCTCAAGAGCCGTACCAAGGGCTATGCCTCGCTCGACTACGAGTTCAACGAGTACCGTCCCTCCGAGCTCGTGAAGCTCGATATTTTGCTTTCGGGCGACGAAGTGGACGCGCTGTCGTTTATCGTGCACAAGGATAAGGCTTATGGCCTGGCCCGCGGCTTGTGCGACAAGCTTAAGGAGATCATCCCGCGTCAGCTGTTCGAGGTGCCCATCCAAGGTGCTATCGGCAACAAGATCATCGCCCGTTCCACCGTCAAGGCGCGTCGCAAGGACGTGCTTGCCAAGTGTTACGGCGGCGATATTTCGCGTAAACGCAAACTGCTCGAGAAGCAGAAAGAGGGCAAGAAGCGCATGAAGGCCATCGGCTCGGTCGAGGTCCCGCAGGAGGCGTTTATGGCGATCCTCAAGGTGGACGAGTAGGTCCATGGCGCTTTCTGAATACAGCAAGCGGCTGCTGGGTGCCTATGCCGAGCAGCCGTTCCTTATGGCTCCCATGGCGGGCGTGACCGACCCCGCCTACCGCATTATGTGCTGCCGCCGCGGTGCCAACCTTGCCTACAGCGAGATGGTGAGCGTGGCAGGCCTTGCCTATGCCAGCAACAAAACGTGGCGCCTGGTGCTGCCGGCCGACGAGGAACAGCAGATTTGCGTGCAGCTCTTTGGCTCCAAGCCCGATCAGTTTGCGAGCGCCGTCGCCGCCGTCGAGGAGCGCGTTGGCGATCGCCTGTCGCTCATCGACATCAATATGGCATGCCCCGCCCGCAAGGTCGTTACCAAGGGCGAGGGTTCGGCGCTCATGCGCACGCCCGACCTGGCGGAGAAGATCGTCGAGGCCACGGTGGGCGCGGCGCATGTGCCCGTGACCGTCAAGATCCGCAAGGGCTTTTATGCCGAGGACCGTAATGCCGCGACGTTTGCCCAGATGCTTGAGGGCGCAGGGGCTGCCGCAGTCGCCGTGCATGGTCGTTGCGCCACGCAGCTCTACACGGGCCAGGCCGATTGGTCGGTCGTCGATGAGGTTGCCGACGCTGTCGAGATTCCCGTGATTGGTTCGGGCGATGTGTTCTCGGCCGAGGACGCTGCTGAGCATCTGCACGGCTCGGGTGCCAGCGCGGTGTTTATCGCGCGCGGCATCTACGGTAATCCCTGGGTCTTTGGTGATGCTCGCGCCCTTGCGCTCGATGGCATACCGGTGCCAGTGCGCAGCTCCGTCGAGCGCTTGGACGCTCTGCGTGAGCACCTAACGCTGACGCATGAGCTCTTGCCGCTCATGTCGCGCGCCCGTACGTACGCAAGCTGGTACTTAAAAGGCATGCCCCATGCCGCCGCCTGGCGCGCTCAGGTGGTGCGTTGCTCTACGTACGAGGAGTTCATGTCGCTGGTCGATGATATCGAGCGCGATGTGGTGGCCTGCGAGGCCGCGCTTGCCGCCGGTGAGTCGGTGCCCGCTCATCCGCTGGAGGCTTAAGGGTGGCCGTTACCGCGCTGTACGTGCACGTGCCGTTTTGCGCTCAAAAATGCCGCTATTGCGACTTTGACTCGCGCAGCTTTGCTCTGTGTGATTTGGACGCTGCGCTCGATTCCTATTTTGAGCAGCTGTATGCGCGCCTCGATTCCTTTGGCGACGCCGGGGCGCTTGCGCAGGTCCGCACGGTCTATATTGGCGGCGGCACGCCCTCACTGGCTGGGGAGCGCCTGGTGAAACTTGCCCGTCGTATCTCCATGTGGTGCAAGCCCGTTGAATTTACTTGCGAAGCCAATCCTGAGTCGTTGACCGTCGAGCTCGCCACCGCGCTTGCCGAGGCGGGTGTCACGCGCGTCTCTCTGGGCGTGCAAACCCTCGACAATACCGAGCTGGCTGCTATTGGCCGCATTCACGATGCTAATCGCGCACTTGCGGCTATCGCGACGGTGAAGGACGCTGGCCTCGATGTGTCGTGCGACCTGATGTGCGGCCTTCCCGGGCAGACGGCCGCAAGCTGGCGGAGCACGCTCGATGGCGTGTTGGCGGCGGCGCCTCATCATGTGTCGGTCTACCCGCTCACGCTCGAGGAGGGCACGCCACTCTATCGCATGGCGTGCCGTGACGAGTCACTCGAGCCCGACGAGGATTTTCAGGCTTCGTGCATGGACGCGGCGCGTGAGCGCCTGGGTGCGGCCGGCTATCGTCCGTATGAGGTGGCAAGCTACGCGCTCGACGGCCATGAGTGCGCCCATAACATTGCCTACTGGACCGGACGGGGCTACCTGGGCCTGGGTCGTTCTGCCGCGGGCATGCTCGACGCCGAGGATTTCGACCGTCTCGCAGGTTTGTTCCCCGGCGTGTCTTCTCGAGGCGATGCGTACCGCGTGCGTCTGGTGCAACGTGACGATGACGCGACGGCGTTCGAGGCCGAATATCTGTCGCAGCGTGAGGCTGTCGCCGAAGACTTGATGCTCGCTTGTCGCATGACGCGCGGTGTTGCGTCCGACCTGTTGGTTCGTGCAGCTTGCGTCATCCCAACGGGCGAGCTGGCAGCTGCCTGCGATCGCGCGCTCGAATTGGGTCTTGCCACTTGGGTGCCCGAGACGCTCTGGGGTCATGAGGGACCCTTCACTACGGCAGATGTCGTCGCGGGCCATGTTCGAGCTCGTCTGGCGCCGACCCATCTGGGCTGGCTCGATGGAAATGTTCTGTTCGAGCTGTTTTGGGATCTAGCTTAGGCCGCTCGGGTAGAATTACCGGAATATATACGCTGCTGTGAGCAGGAGGTTGCCGCGCATGGCGACGATGAACGAAAAAGATTACTACGAGATTCTGGGTGTCTCCAAGGACGCCACCTCGCGTGATATTCAAAAGGCCTTCCAGCAAAAGGCCCGTAAGCTCCATCCGGACGTCAATAAAGAGCCGGATGCCGAGGAAAAGTTTAAAGAGGTTTCCGAGGCCTACGCCGTGCTTTCGGATGAGCAAAAACGTGCGCGCTACGACGCCATGCGTTCTGGCAATCCCTTTGCCGGTGCTCCTACGGCTTCGCCCTATGGTGGCGGCTACGCCGGCAGCACGGGCTATGGCAATCCCTTTGAGGGCGGCTTTCCCTTTGGTGGCGCCTGGGGCCAGCAGCGTCGCGGCCAGGCTGCCTACAATCCCGAGAACGGCGCCAACGTGGTCGTCGATATCAAACTCGACGCCAAGGAGGCCAAGGGCGGTGCCCGCAAGACCGTCCGCTACACGCGCTTCGATACCTGTGGTCACTGCGGCGGCTCGGGCTCCGTTTCGTCCGAGCATGCACATACCTGCCCGAGCTGCGGTGGCCGCGGCCACATCGACGTCGACCTGTCCTTCCTGTTTGGTGCGGGCACGTTCCAGTCGGTCTGTCCCGAGTGCGGCGGTTCCGGTAAAGTCGTGGCCGATCCCTGCCCTGATTGCGGTGGCAGCGGTCGTACTCGCGTAACCTCCGAGCAGACGATTGAGTTTCCTGCCGGCACGCACGATGGCGACGAGGTCCGCATTAGCGGCATGGGCCATGCTGGCACTAACGGTGCCGCGGGCGGCGACTTGGTCGGCCGCGCCCATGTTGAGGCCGAGCGCTTGGAAGGCAAGGCCCGTACTGGCTTTTACCTGATGGGCATCGTGGCGCCGTTTTTGGTGCTGTCGGCCATCTCGGGCGTGTTCTCGGCCTTTGCCGTGATGTGCTTTATCCCCTTTACCATGGGCCTGTTCATGGTGCTTTCGGACGGTGTGCTTCATCGCAGCCTGCTGTGGTGGAAGCGCGGTGCGATGCAGTTTGCCAACGGTTTTGCCAACGGCTTCATGTTCGCGCTCGTGTCGGTTTGGTTCGCAAGTTGCTCGCAACGGGCCATGCTTTCGCCGTACCAAATGCAATAACATCAAACCCTCTGTTTGCGGTCGGCCCAGCTTGGGTATAGGACGCACTGTGACAATAATGAAAGTCGGAAGGATTCGGTCGTGTCGGAAAATAGGGATTACTACGAGGTGCTTGGCGTCGACAGGGATGCCGACGCGCGGACGATCAAGCGTGCGTTTCTAAAGAAGGCCCGTACCGTACATCCGGATGTTTCGGACGATCCCGAGGCCGAGGCCAAGTTCAAGGAGCTCAACGAGGCCTATTCCGTTCTTTCCGATGAGCAGAAGCGTGCTAACTACGACCGTTACGGCACTGCCGACGGCCCTGGTGGTTCGGGCTACGTCGATATCAACGATATCTTTGGTGGCATGGGCATGGACGACTTGTTCTCGTCGTTCTTTGGCGGTGGCGCCGGTGGTGGTGCCCGCAGCCGTCGTGAGCGTCGTCGCGGACGTGACATGGCCATCTCGCTTTCGGTGACGCTCGAGGAGGCGGCGCTCGGCTGCAAAAAGACGATCAGCTATGATCGCCTTGCTCCTTGCGAGGACTGCAACGGTACCGGTAAGGCCGAGGGTGCACAGGAAAAGCAGTGCAGTCGCTGCCACGGTACGGGCTACGTCACGACGGTTCAGCGATCGTTTTTGGGCCAGGTTCAGTCTTCCTCGCCTTGCCCCGACTGTCATGGCGAGGGCACGGTTGTCGACCATCCCTGCGAGACCTGCGACGGTCAGGGCCGTACGCCTTCGCACGAAAAGATCGACATCGATATTCCCGCCGGCGTTTCGACCGGTCGCCAGCTGCGTGTGAGTGGCTTTGGCGAGGCCGGCCTTCGCGGCGAGCCTTCGGGCGACCTGATTGTCAACGTGCGCGTTGCCGACCATGAGCGCTTTAAGCGCAACGGTGACGACCTGTACCTGGTGAGCGATATCTCGATTGCGCAGGCTGCGCTTGGCTGCGAGATCGAGGTCGAGGGCATTTTGCCCGACGAGGTCGTTAAGGTGACGGTTCCCGCCGGCGCCCAGTACGGCGACACCGTGAGCGTCAATAATTACGGCATGCCGCGCATTGGCGGTGGCGGTTCGCGTGGCCGCCTGATCGTGCAACTGCGCGTGGTCGTTCCCACCAATCTTTCCAATAAGCAACGCGAGCTGCTCCGTGCTTTTGCCGATGAGATGGGCGATGACGTCGCTTCCGGAAAGAAGTCGGTGACCGACCGTATCAAGAGTGCCCTCGACGATATCCTCGATTAAGGAGCCCGCGTGCTCGCACCCCATATTTCCGTCGTCAACCTCGGCTGCCGTGTCAACCGGGTTGAGTCTGACCGTATCACCGCCGATCTTATGCGCCTGGGTTTTGCTATGGTGGAGCCCCACGATGCCGATCTGATCGTCATTAACACCTGTGCCGTTACGGGCGAGGCCGAGGCCAAGACCCGTAAGGCCGTCCGTCATGCGCTGGCCCATCCAAACGAGCCTTATGTGCTCGTGACCGGTTGCGTGGTCAATTTGCATCCCGAGGAGCTGTTGGAGCTTTCGGATCGCGTGATCGCCGAGCCGTCCAAGATCGATGTCGCCGAACGTGTCTGCGAGGTGCTGGGCGTTGAGTCCGATAGCGTTCCCGCCTGCAGCGATGGCGAGGTGGTCGATGCGCTCGGTCGTTCGCGGCTGGGCGTGAAGATCCAGGATGGCTGCAACCATCGCTGCGCCTATTGCATTGTGTGGAAGGCGCGCGGCCCCGAGCGCTCCGTGCCCGTCGAGTCCGTTCTCGAACAGGTGCGCGAAGCCCAGGAGGCCGGCGTGCCCGAGGTGGTGCTGACCGGTGTGAACCTGGGTGCCTACGATGGCAAGAGCGCGACCGACGAGCATGTCGAAATCGATGAGCTGCTCGAGGCCATCATGGAGCGCACGACTATTGCGCATGTGCGCATTTCCTCGGTCGAACCCATGGATATCTCTGAGCGCCTGCTTAAGGTTATGGCGCGCTATCCGCAGCGTATTGCCCCGTTTTTGCACCTGCCCGTGCAGTCCGGCTGTACGGCGACGCTGCATCGCATGGGTCGTCCCTATAGTGCCGAGGCCTTTGAGGACACGGTGCGCATGATTCGCGCCATCCTGCCGCAGGCGTCTCTTTCGTGCGACGTCATCGTCGGTTTTCCTGGTGAGACGGACGAGGAGTTCGAGGAGTCGCTGGCGCTGTGCCGCCGTGTGGGTTTCTCGCGTATGCACGTGTTCCGCTATAGCAAGCGTCCCGGTACCCTTGCTGCCGACATGCCCGACCAGGTGCCGCCCGAGGTTATGGCCGAGCGCAGCCGTCGTATGCGAGACACGGCGCAGGAGCTCGCTATTGCCGATGCTCGTCGTCGCGTGGGCACTGTCGAGCGTGCCGTGCTCGAGTATGGTGACAGCCTGACGCTCGGTTCGTTCCATCATGCCCGTCTTGACGATACCTGTGGACTTACAGCCCCGTGCCTACTCGATGTTGCTATCATCGGAGTCGATGATTCCGGCTTGGTCCATGCGCGCAGGGAGGTCCATGGAAGCCTCGAAGATTAGACTTACCGTTCCCGAGGGAATTGATCCCTCGTGCGTTTTGGGCGCCGGCGACGGCGTCCTTCGTGCACTCGAGAGCTTGGTTCGCGCCCATGTGGTCGCCCGTGGCGATAGCATCGCCGTGAGCGGTGACCCGGACGAGGTCGAACTCGTGGCTCGCTTTTTCGAACATGCTTTTCGCGAGGCGGCGGCCGGTCGTACCCTGTCTGCCGACGATGTCTCTCGCTGCCTGGCCGTCTTGCGCGATGGTGAGCACGAGGCTACGTCGCTTCGCGATGACGTGCTGCTTTCGTATCGCGGTCGCGTCATTCGCCCCAAGACGCTCGGGCAAAAGCGCTATGTGGATGCCATTCGCTCGCATACCATCACCTTTGGCTTGGGTCCTGCCGGTACCGGTAAGACCTATCTGGCCATGGCGCTCGCCGTTGCCGCGCTCAAGCGCCATGAGGTGGGCCGTTTGATCTTGACGCGTCCTGTTGTCGAGGCGGGGGAGAACCTGGGCTTTTTGCCTGGCACCCTCGAGGAAAAGATCGATCCGTACATGCGTCCGCTCTACGACGCCCTTTTTGACATGATGGATCGCGAGCGCACCGATGAGCTTATGGAGCGCGGCGTGATCGAGATCGCCCCGCTTGCCTATATGCGCGGTCGTACGCTGAGCGATGCTTTCGTGGTGCTCGACGAGGCGCAAAATACTACGCCCGAGCAGATGAAGATGTTCCTGACACGCCTTGGATTCAACTCCAAGTTCGTGATTACCGGCGACCTCAGTCAGCGCGACCTGGTGGGTCGTCGTGGTGGCTTGGCGGATGTTGAGAAGATTTTGGGCCGTGTCGACGATGTGGCGTTTGCACACCTGGAGCGCGCCGACGTGGTGCGCCATGCCCTAGTGGGTCGTATCGTTGAGGCATATGATGCTTATGATGACGTGCGCGAGCAGCGCTCGCGCGACCGAAAGGAGTCCCGTTGAGTGTATTGATCAGCAACGATGCCGAGCTCGATACGCTGCTCGACGCGCAGGAGGTGGAGCACATCTGCGAGGTTGTGCTTGCCGCCGAGGGCGTTGAACGTGAAGTCGAGATTTCCCTTTCGTATGTCGACGAGGACGAGATGCACGAGCTCAACCACGAGTGGCGTGGCATCGACCGCACCACCGATGTGCTCTCGTTTGAATGCGACTCGGCCTTTGACGAGGATATTCCCGCCGACGAGACGCTCGAGCTCGGCGATATCATCTTGGCCCCGCAGGTCATTGCCCGTCAGGCCCCCGGCTTTGGCAATAGCCCTGCCGACGAGTGCCGCCTGATGCTCGTACACGGCATGCTACACCTGCTGGGGTATGACCATATCGAGGACGACGAGGCCGAGGTCATGGAGGCCCGCGAGGACGCTATCCTGCGCGATCTGGCGCTCGAGCGCGGCGAGGACCCCAAACTCGTTCACGTCGGCCCCATCACCAATCATGCCCACGACTAGGAGCCGCTTATGATTCCCGGATCGAACAAGGACCATCCGTCCTTTTTAAAGTCGTTCTCCTACGCCATGGAGGGCTTCGTCACCGCCGTCAAGACCGAGCGCAACATTAAGGTTATGCTCGTAGCGGGCGTGTGCACCATCATTGCCGGCTGCATCGTGGGGCTCGACATTGCCGAGTGGGCCACGATTATCATCTGCTGCGGCCTGGTGATTCACGGCGAGCTGTGCAATACCGCCATGGAGGCCATTGTCGATCTGGCGACCCAGGAGCTCCATCCGCTGGCAAAACGCGCCAAGGACATCGCCGCCGCCTCGGTATACGTACTTTCAATCACCGCCGCGATTGTGGGCTTGCTGGTATTTGCCCACGCGCTCGGCTTTATTTAGAAAGGGATTCTCATGTCCGACAATATGCAGCCTATCGATGAAATTTTGGACGACGAGTCCCCGGATGCTAAGGCGACCGAGGCCTATGAGGAAGTCGAGGAGTTCGACCCGTTTGAGGGCATGAGCGACGAGGAACTCGACGCCCTGTGCGACGAGGACGACAGCCTCGCGGGCTTTGGCGACGTTGAGCCCGGTTTCCGCAGTGGCTTCGTGGCCTTGGTCGGCCGCCCCAACGCCGGTAAGTCAACGCTGCTCAACGCCTGCTATGGCAAAAAGGTCGCCATCACCTCGCCGGTGGCCCAGACGACCCGCCGTCGCATGCGCGCCGTCGTCAACCGCCCCGGCTACCAGCTGGTCTTTGTCGATACCCCGGGTATCCACAAGCCCAAGGACGGTCTAGGGTCCGAGCTCAACAAGAGCGCGCTGTTCGAGCTGAACGATGTCGATGTTGTCGCGTTTTTGATTGATGCCACTAAACCGATCGGCAGGGGAGACGCCTGGGTTGCCGAGCGTGTCAAGAATGCCCGTTCCAAGAAGGTCCTGGTGCTCACCAAGGCCGATGAAGCCGACCCCGCACAGGTCATGGAGCAGCTTAAGGCCGCCCACGAGCTTATGGAATATGACGACGAGATCGTGACGTCGTCGGTCAAGAACTTTAACGTCGATGCCTTCATCGAGACCGTTGCGCACTTTTTGCCCGAGGGTCCGCGTTGGTTCCCCGAGGACATGGGTACCGACGCTTCCGATGAGACGCTCGTTGCCGAGTTTGTGCGCGAGAAGGTCTTGCGCCGCACCCGTGATGAGATCCCGCACTCCGTGGGCGTGATTTGCGATGCGCTTGAGCAGACCAAGAAGGTGCTGCGCGTGCACGCCACCATTTACGTCGAGCGCGAGGGCCAAAAGGGCATCATCATCGGCAAGGGCGGCGAGATGATCAAACATATCGGCATCGACGCCCGTCGCGACCTTGAGCGCATCTTTGGCACCCAGGTCTTTTTGGAGCTGGACGTGAAGGTCAAGGCCGGCTGGCGTGACGACGAGGCCCAGATTCGCCGCTTTGGCTATAACGCCGAGGATTAGGGACACGCGGCGCGAATGGCAGGTTCTCGTACATATCGCACGAAAGTGCTCGTGCTCGATAAGACGAAGCTCAAAGAGACGGACCTGATCCTGACGATGCTTGACGAGCGGGGTCGGCAGGTTCGTGCCGTGGCAAAGGGCGCCCGCAAACCCGGCGGACGCCTGGCTGCGCGCTGCGAGATGTTCTGTACCGTTGATCTGCTGCTTGCGCATGGACGGTCGCTCGACGTGGTTTCCCAGGCCGAGCTTATGGAGGCGCCGCTCGGCGCCGCGCCCGATTACGAGATGACATGCGCCGCAAGCGCGATCGCCGAGGTCGCGCGCGTGTGCTCGTTCGAGGACGCCGAGGACCCGTTTACCTTTGCCATAACGCAGCGAGCGCTTGCCCTGGTGGGCAGCGGGCTCGACGCGGCACATATGGATCTACTTGTGGCGGCATATGTCTTTAAGCTGCTGTCGCACGTTGGCTATCGACCCGATTTTTCGGCCTGCGTGCTGTGCGGTGACCCCATGCTGTCGTATTTTTCACCCCAGGCGGGCGGTCTTATGTGCGGGTCGTGCGCGTCGAGCGTGCCCGGTGCCGAGCTGGTCTCGACCGGTGAGGTCGCATGGCTGCGCGCCCTCATGTCCATGACCTTCGATGCGCTCATGGCCGAGAGGGTCGACCCCCATACCGCTGCCTTTTTGCTGGGACTTTCGCACGTGTGGGCTGCGACGCACACCGATCAACGTCTCCGTGCGATGGAATTCATGTTGGGTCGGTGATGATGCGCAGGCGCGGGCTGCTTGTGGTAACATACCGACCTGTTGGTACCTCGACCTTGGATGCTCGCTCCACCGGCGGCTTCCCAGTCCGAGGCGAATAGCGTCGCCCGCGGGCGACAAGAAGCGAAAGGTGAAACAATGACTGTTTCCAAAGAGCGCAAGGCGGAGCTGACTGCCCAGTTCGGTAACACCCCGGTCGACACCGGCAACCCCAAGGTTCAGGTCGCCATCCTGACCGAGCGCATCAAGGAGCTGACCGAGCACATGAAGTCCCACCAGAAGGACTTCCACACCCGTCGTGGCCTGCTCATGCTCGTCGGCCGCCGTCGTCGTCTTCTCTCCTACATCAAGAAGAACGACATCGTCGAGTATCGTGAGCTCATCAAGGCTCTGGGCATCCGCGACAACATCCAGTAGGATTTGTACATGCTAAGAGCGTCCTGCGCAGCGGGGCGCTCTTTTTGTGTAAGGGCGCGAACAATCACGCTCTGAAGCGTGGCGGGGGCAGGGGGCCCGCGTCACATGAGAAGCCTGCAGGCAAGGGGCCTGTGGGGTAAAGGAGAACAATGACACTCGTATCCAAGACCTTTGAGCTGTACGGCAAGACCTACACCTTTGAGTCGGGCGAGCTTGCCAAGCAGGCCACCGGCGCCTGCCTGGTCAAGCAGGGCGACACCACGATGCTCGACACCGTGGTCGTCTCCAAGGAGCGCAAGAACTACGACTTTTTCCCGCTGACCGTCGACTTCAACGAGAAGATGTACGCAGCCGGTCGCATCCCGGGTGGTTACCTCAAGCGAGAGGGCCGTCCCAGCGAGAAGGCCACGCTCACCGCGCGCATGATCGACCGTCCGATTCGCCCGAGCTTCCCGGACGGCTTCCGCAACGAGGTGCACATCGTCGCTACCTCGCTCGTGGCCGACCAGGTCAACCCCTTTGACGTCATCAACGTCATGGGTGCTTCCCTGGCCATGACGCTCGGCGGCGTGCCCTTTGAGGGCCCGCTTGCCTGCGTGCGCATCGGCCGTAACGTGGAGACCGGCGAGTTTATCGTCAACCCCACCTATGAGGAGCGCGAGAACTCCAATCTGGATCTGGAGCTGGGTGGCTCCGCCGACTTCATCTCGATGGTCGAGGCCGGCGCCGAGGAGATCTCCGAGGACGACATGCTCGCCGCCATGAAGTTTGGCCAGGAGGCCCTTGCTGCCTTCTGCCAGGCTCAGGACGAGTTTGTCGCCGAGTGGGAGCAGGTCAACGGCGCCATCGTCAAGAAGGAGTACCCGCTCGACCAGCCCGTCGAGGAGGTCCAGGAGCGCATCTTCGCCCACTACGACGAGATGGCAGCCGCCCTTCGCGACGCCGACAAGCTCTCCCGTATCGGCAAGGTCGAGGCTCTGAAGGAGTCCATCCGTGCCGAGTTCACCGAGGAGGAGCAGGCCGCTTGGGAGCGCGAGATCCCCGTGGCGCTCAAGAAGCTCGAGAAGAAGGCTATGCGCACCATGGTCGTCGAGACCGGCGAGCGCGTCGACGGCCGTGCCGCCGATGAGATCCGTCCCATCATGGTGAAGGATAACTACCTGCCGCTCGTTCACGGCTCCGGTCTGTTCCAGCGTGGCCAGACCCAGGTGCTTTCCGTCCTGTCGCTCGGTATGCTCAACGAGGGCCAGCGTCTGGATACCATCGAGCCCACCGAGGGCAAGCGCTACATGCACCACTACAACTTCCCGCCGTTCTGCACCGGCGAGACCGGCCGCATGGGCAGCCCCAAGCGCCGCGAGATCGGCCACGGCAACCTGGCCGAGCGCGCTTTGCTTCCGGTGCTCCCCGACGAGAACGAGTTCCCCTACGCCATTCGCGTCGTCTCCGAGGTCATGGAGTCCAACGGCTCCTCTTCGATGGCTTCGACCTGCGGCTCCACGCTCGCCCTTATGGACGGCGGCGTGCCCATTAAGCGCCCGGTCTCCGGTATCGCCATGGGCCTGATCCAGGAGGAGGGCAAGACCGTGGTCCTGTCCGACATCCAGGGTCTCGAGGACTTCCTGGGCGACATGGACTTTAAGGTCACCGGCACCACCGAGGGCATTACCGCTCTGCAGATGGACAACAAGGCCACCGGCCTCACCTTCGACATCCTGGCCCGCGCTCTGCAGCAGGCCAAGGAGGGTCGTGCGTACATCCTGCAGAAGATGCTCGATGTGATCCCCGAGCCGCGCCACACCACGCGCAGCACCGCTCCGCGCATCGTTTCCATCCAGGTTCCGACCGACAAGATCCGCGACGTCATTGGTTCCGGCGGCAAGGTCATTCGCGGCATTCAGGACGAGACCGGCGCTTCGGTCGACATCCAGGAGGACGGCACCGTCTTTGTCGGCGGCACCGGCGAGTCCGTCGACCAGGCCGTCGAGCGCATTAAGCTCATCATCAAGGTTCCCGAGCCGGGCGAGGAGTACACCGGTCGCGTTGTCTCCATCCAGCCGTTCGGCGCCTTCGTGAACCTGCTGCCCGGTAAGGACGGCCTGCTGCACATCTCCCGCGTCGCCAAGGGCCGCGTGGAGAAGGTCGAGGACGTCCTCAATGTGGGCGACGAGGTCAAGGTCGTCGTCATCGAGGTCGACGATCGCGGCAAGATCTCGCTCGATCGTCTTGACAAGCCCGAGGCCCCGGCTCGTGCCGAGGGTGCCTCCGAGGGCGACGGCGAGCACTTCCAGCGCCGTGAGCGTCCGCGTCGCGAGCGCTCCGAGCGCAGCGACCGTCCGCGCCGTCCCGGCGACAACGGAGGCCGCAAGCCCCGCCGTCACCACGACGCCGAGTAGCAGCTACACATAAGCAGCTCAACAAGGGCGACTCCGGACAGGGGTCGCCCTTTTGCTATCCCCGGCGGGGTCCGCGGGTAAAGTTTCCTGCTCTACAGTCCTGCTCGCACGGAGAGCACATTAAGTGC
>CATYEN010000007.1 GCA_958405565.1 uncultured Collinsella sp.
GTTTCTGATGCGCCGCGCTGCGCGCGACGCACAGGCTAAAGCCTTTAAACAAAAACGTAAACTATAGTTTACGTTTTGCCGAATACACAGGAGTTTTCTATGTCGGGTTCTTCGGTCCGCATGTACCGAGCCACGCTTCGCACAAACAGCGCACCGCCCAAGCTCGTCGTCGTTGAAGCCGAATGCCTTTCGCCCGATGAGCGCACAGCATTTGCATTGCTATCAAGTCGCGTCGCCGCCGTTCTGGCCCCTTGCCCGGCGCAAGGTGAACTTGCCATCCAATGCCAAACGCATAGCTGCTCGCTCAATCAGGCTGCCGTAATCGCAACCAGTCAACACGGCCTGCCCCTTCTTTTAGAAGCCGGTACCGCGCTCACCCTTCGCGGCGCCGGATACGAAAACGAGGCCGCCGCCGACATGGTCTTTAAACCACGATCGAGCGGCGGCCTCGCAGCAGCCATTGAATATATGTGCAGGCTCGTTGCCTAAAAGGACAAGCTAGAAACCAAGGCCAAAGCCCGTTCCGGTAATCGCCGAGTACATAAAGTAAACGTTAACCACGTTGAGGAACACACCCGTGATGCAACCGTTGCGCAGGTAGCGTTCGCACACGATGCGCGCCATGGCGGCAGAGTCATCATTGTTTTTAGCCTGGCGTCCTGCCGTAAAGTACGTCGCCACGCCCAGCAGCAGGTTAAGCACCGGCAGTGCCAGCAACTCGTAGCTCTTGCCCCAGCGCGTCGCCTCGCCGGCGGCATTAAACTTTGTTGCCACCTCGGGACCAATGTTGGGGATAACACACGCTGCGACCACCAGCGGAATCACCGCAAGCACGAGCAGCGCGATACCCATGTAGCCGGCTTTTTTGCCATATTTAAACATGTGCGTCGTCCTTACACGTTAAAGCGGAAGTGCACGACGTCGCCATCGGCCATGACATAGTCCTTGCCCTCAATACGCAGCTTGCCGGCGGCCTTGGCGCCCTGCTCACCGCCGAGCTCGATGTAGTCGTCATAGCCAATGACCTCGGCCTTAATAAAGCCGCGCTCAAAGTCGGTGTGGATGGCGCCGGCGGCCTGTGGGGCGGTCGCGCCCTGACGAACCGTCCAGGCCTTGACCTCCATTTCGCCGGCCGTAAAGAACGACTGCAGACCGAGCAGCTTATAGGCCGCCTGCGCGAGCACGTCCAGACCGGGCTGCTCCAGGCCCAAGCTCTCCAGGTAGTCGGCCGCATCCTCGGGATCGAGCTCAGAAAGCTCAGCCTCGATCTTGGCGCAGATGGGCAAAGGCTTGACGCCATCGATGGGCGCCAGATCGTCGTTGAGCATATCCTCGTCCACGTTGGCCACGTACAGGATGGGCTTCATGGTGAGCAGGAACAGGCCCTTGGCGGCGGCGCGCTCCTCGTCGGTCATCTCCATGGATGCGGCGCGCTTGCCCTCGTTGAGCCAGGCGAGCAGACGCTTGGCGACCTCAAACTTGGGCATGAGCTCCTTGTCGCGCTTGGCCTCTTTCTCGAGCTTGGGCAGCTGCTTCTCGAGCGTGCCCATGTCGGCCAGGATAAGCTCGGTCATGATGGTGTCGGCGTCACCGGCGGGATCGACGAACTCGCCCGTGCGGCCCACCTCACGCATGACGTTGGGGTCCTTAAAGTAGCGCACGACCTCGCAGATGGCGTCGGTCTCGCGAATGTTGGCCAGGAACTGGTTGCCCAGGCCCTCGCCCTCGTTGGCACCCTTCACCAGACCTGCAATGTCGACGAACTCGACCGTTGCCGGCACGATGCGACCCGGGTTGACGATGTCGGCGAGCTTTTGCAGGCGGCTATCGGGCACGTCGACGATACCCACGTTGGGGTCGATCGTGGCGAACGGATAGTTGGCGGCAAGGCCGGTCTTTTTGGTAAGCGCGGTGAACAGCGTCGACTTGCCCACGTTGGGCAGGCCCACGATACCGATGGAAAGGGACACGACAGCTCCTTTTGGTACAAGCATTTCAAACTGCATAAGTATAGCGCCGCCGCAGCATCCGGGCGAACCCGGACGCCACGGCGGCACGAATGAAGCAGAGATAGAGGTCGCTGACTAGTCCGCGAGCTTCTCCACCTGGTCGAGCATCTTGTCGAGCTTGGCCTTTGCCTCGGCCTTGACCTTCTCAGCTTCTTCGTGAGCCTTCGCCTTCTGGGCGGCCTTTTCCTCGGCTTCGGGATCGACGACGACCAGATTAGACGCGTCGTGCTCAACCAACTTGAGCGCATGCTCAGGGCACACCTTGACACAGGCACCGCAGCCCAAACAATACGTGGACTCCAACGCAAAGCGGCCGCTTCCCACCAAATCGCAGGCGAACGTAGGACATACATTGACGCACTCGCCGCACGACGTGCACTTGTCAAAATCGCACTCCGGCGTGCTCACCTGCATGTTCTGGGCAAGCTCGGGGTGGTTTTGCAGCGTCGAGAGCACCAGCTGCCGCCCGTGCGTGAGCGAACGGCGACGCTTGGTCGTCGTGGTACCGCACATGGTGTTGAGCGTACGTTCGAGCTGGGTAATCTGGTGGCGGTGAGCTTTGAGCTTCTGCGTCACCGAGGCCAGTGCCGCCGTTGCCGGGTTGAGTTTGGTCACGGTAAGGCCCGTGGTGCGGGCGATCTTTTCCATGTACTCCTTGCGCTCGTACTCGCGGCGCTTATGGCACTTGAGGCTCTTGGGGTCGACCTCCAGACCCATACCCGTGCCCGCCCACTCCTCGGCGGTAGCAATGGCCTCGCCCAGGATGTCCTCGCCACCGGTGTTACGGCACTTATCGCACACGCCCAGCGGCAGGTACACGCTCACGTTGGGATAATCGGCCAGCACCGAGAACCAGGTCTCGGCCGTAATATCGCCCACACAGGCGACAACAACCTCGTTCTCGCGCGGCATGCGCTTAAGGGCACGCGTGCAGGTAACGTAGGCGGTCTCGTGGCTCGTAGCCGCCGAGACAATGTCGTCGTAGACGTTTTTGGGTGCAAGGCGCGGAGAGATGATCGCCTCCGTCGGGCAAGCAGCGGCACACAGGCCGCACTTACGGCAGCTGTCGAGAATCTCGATAGCATCTTCCTCGATCTCGATGGCGTTCACCGGGCACACGTCCATGCACGCGGTACAGCCGCTCTTCTCGTTCTTGCAAGCCAGGCACGGTATGGTGTTACCGCGCGGGCGCTCCTTGTAGTCGGCAGGATTCCACTGCGGCGCCGACGGATCGAGTGCGTCGGTCACACCGCCAAGCGGGTCTTTAAAAAAATCCAAGCCCTTGCTGATCTCGATAATGTCATCAAACAGATCGTGTTCCTGCGCCATGCGCGGCCCCTCCCTGAGCAGTGCAAACAAGCAAGTGATAATGATACGCCATCGGCCCACGCCTCGGGCAAATTCCATGCGGCGCATCTTTGCGGCAAATAGCCTATGGTCTATCGCCGCCTCGATTGCACAAGGCCAATCAAGTGCCAAGCTATGCCTCGCGCATGAGCTGCACGAGCTTTTGTTTGGTCACCTTGGCCTGCTCGTTGGCCATATTGCGCTCGTTCTTAAAAGTTGCGTCCGCAACACTCTGCAGGTCGGCATCGGAAATCTCGCCAAGGCCCAGCTCCTCGAGCGTCGTCGGCAGACCAACGCGTTGGCAAAACTCGAGCACCTGATCAAACTCGGGCGCACGCTCCAGGCGCAGCTGCACCACCAGGCCAAATGCCACGGCCTCGCCATGCATGGCCTTGCACTCGGGCAGAATCGTCAGACCGTTGGCGATGGCATGCGCCAACGCCAAGCCGCCGCTCTCAAAGCCGACGCCCGAGAGCAGAATATTGCACTCGATCAGGCGCTCAACCGCCGGCGATGTACGGCCCTTTTTGAGATTGCGCTTGGCAGCGACACCGCACTCCATAAGTGTGTCATAGCAAGCACGAGCCGCAACCAGGGCCAAGTGCCCCGGCGCGCCACCGTGCTCGTTGGCGCCGTGCGCCGCGGCGCACGAACGCGCCTCGAAGTACGTTGCCAGCGCATCGCCCATACCAGCGACCGTCATACGCAGTGGGGCCGCCGCGACCACGTTGGTATCGACCACGGCCAGGTCTGGATTCTTCTCGAGCATCAGGTAGCGGTCGAACGACCCATCCTCGTGATACAGCACCGAAATCGCGCTGCATGGACCGTCCATCGAAGCCGCCGTGGGGCATACGCACAACGGCAACTCGGCATAAAACGCTACTGCCTTGGCGATATCGAGCATTTTGCCGCCGCCAATGCCCACCACCATGTCGCAATACTCGGCCCGGGCTTCCTTGGCCATTTCGACAACGGCATCTTCCGTACACGGACCGTCATAAATCTTAAAGAACGGCTCGCTTAGATCTTCGTCCAGAAATCCATCGACGATCTGCCTGCACAGCCGATCCTCGGTGCCCTGGTCAAACAAGACATAGGCAGCACAGCCCAACCATGACAAATACCTGCCCTGACGCGAGAGCTCGCCCGGCCCCTGAACATACCGGCCGGGACCGCCATAAACCATGGGAAGCGCCATATGAGAATCCGCCCTTCATCAAACAACGATTGGTGCAAAGCAACCTGACCCCTTTGCACCATAGCAAAAAGGGGCAAAGCCATCTTCCGGCTTTACCCCTTCCTTACCTTAGTTTACTCATCCATAAGGTAGTAGTGACCCAGTGCGTCGGCACCCAGAATGGCGTTTGCGACCATCTCGGGCGTCACCTCAAACGGCATGTTGCACATGGTGTCATCGGGCGCGCAAGCGGCCTCGGCAACAATCATGGCCTGCTCGCGCGTAACCTCGGCAACGCCAAGTTCCTTCATCGTGACCGGCAGGCCCAGCTCAATGCAGAAGCCCAAGACTTCCTCGAGTTTCTCAGTCGGAGCATCCTCGAGCACCAGCTGAACGATAGTGCCAAAGGCGACCTTCTCGCCGTGATACATGCCGTGGCACTCGGGCAGCATCGTCAGGCCATTGTGGATGGCATGAGCAGCAGCAAGACCCGAACTCTCAAAGCCAATGCCGGAGAGCAGCGTGTTGGCCTCGATGATATGCTCGACGGCAGGCGTGAGCGCACCCTTCTCCAGCGCGACCTTGGCCTTGACGCCATCGGCCATAAGCGTCTCGTAGCAGAGCTTGGCAAGTGCCAGACCAGCCATACCGCCCTTGCCGCCAGCGCAAGTGCCGCCGTCGGCATCGTGCGTCGCCTGGGCCTCAAAGTAGGTTGCGAGCGCATCGCCCATACCGGAAACCGTCAGGCGCACCGGGCTCGCCGCGATAACCGTCGTATCCATCAGGACAATGTTGGGGTTTGCCTTAAGGAAGAGATATTTATCGAACTGGCCGTCGTCGGTGTAGAGCACCGAAAGTGCCGAGCACGGTGCATCGGTCGAAGCGATGGTGGGGCAAATGATAACCGGAGACTCCAGGTAATAGGCGACGGCCTTCGCGGTGTCGAGGATCTTGCCGCCACCGACGCCGACGATGATGTCGCAACCGTTGTCGCGAGCGAGCGCAACCAGGCGATCGACCTCGCCCTTGGAGCACTCGCCGTTAAAGTCCTCAAACAGCAGCTCGGCCTTAGCCTCGGCAAAGCCGCCCTCGATCTTGGCACCGACGCGCTTCTTGCCCGAAGGCGTCACGATGACGAGGGCCTTAGCGCCGAGCGGCTCGACATAGGAGCCGAGCTTGGCGAGCTCGTCCGGACCCTGGATGTACTTGCTGGGGCTATTGAAAATTGCAGCCATAACTATCCCATTCTCTAAAAAAGAAAGGGGCTCCGTACGGATACGTGCGGAGCCCCTCGTTACGATAACAAGAGTCGATTAGAAATCGATGTCGGTGTCGTAGTAGCAGGCCTTGAGGATCTTCTCGAAGTCAGCAGCCTTGGTCTCACGCGGGTTCTCGGGCGTGCAGGCGTCCTGCTCGGCGTTCGCGGCGATCTCGGGCAGCTTGGCGAGGAACTCCTCCTCGGAAACCATCTGCGGGTTCTCGGCGTCGACCTTCACGCCACCATTCGCGTAATCCTTGATGGACTGCGGAATGTTGAGCTGGTCGTTGAGGTCGCGGATCTTCTGGACGAGCGCAGCGATGAGCTCCTCGTTGGTCTCGCCGGGAAGGTGCAGGATCTCCTTGGCCACGTAAGCGTAACGCTCGGCAGCACGGGGATCCTTGGAGTTCCACTGGATGACCTTGCCCAGGTACATGGCGTTAGCGGCGCCGTGGATGATGTGGCCGTTCTCGAAGGCAGCACCGGTCTTGTGAGCCATGGAGTGAACGATGCCGAGCAGGCCCGAGGAGAAGGCGATGCCGGCGATGCACTGAGCCTCGTGCATGTGCTGACGGGCCTCATGGTCGCCAGCATAGGACTTGGGCAGCCACTCGACGATCTCGCGGATGCCGTGCAGAGCGTTGGCGTCGGTGAACATAGAGGCGAAGGTGGAAACGTAGGCCTCCATGCAGTGGGTCAGAGCATCCATGCCGGTGTGAGCGCACAGCTTGGCGGGCATGGTGTAGGTGAGCTCGGGGTCGACGATGGCGACATCAGGGGTGATGTTGAAGTCGGCCAGCGGGTACTTGATGCCCTTGGCGTAGTCGGTAATGACGGAGAACGCGGTGACCTCGGTAGCGGTACCGGAGGTAGAGGAGATAGCGCAGAAATGAGCCTTCTGACGCAGCTCGGGGAAGCTGAACGGCTGGATGATGTTGTCGAAGGACTCCTCGGGATACTCGTAGAAGACCCACATGGCCTTAGCGGCATCGATGGGCGAGCCGCCGCCGATGGCGATAATCCAGTCGGGCTCGAACTCGCGCATGGCCTCGGCGCCCTTCATGACCGTCTCGATGGACGGGTCGGACTCGACGCCCTCGAACAGCTTGACCTCGAAACCGCCCTCTTTGAGGTCGGCCTCAACGTCCTGCAGGAACCCGCCACGGCGCATAGAGCTGCCGCCAGAAACGATGATGGCCTTCTTGCCCTTGAGGTTCTTCACCTCGTGGCGAGCGCCCTCACCAAAGTACAGATCGCGAGGATTGGTAAAACGTCCCATACTGTGCCTCCTAAACAAGCCCCTCTTAGACTTGCGTATATAACGGAGCACCCAATTGGCTCCGTTAGGACCGGTTTGCGCGTTGCCGGCGATGACAATGCGCGATGTCTAAACGTCTCAACGCTCAGACAAACACTATTTTACCGTTCTGGTTGGTCAGTTATTCACCTAAAGACGCCAATGATGAAACGTTTTTTCTATCCCTGAAGACCCTTGTGCGGCATTCATACTCCCAAGCTGGGCAAACGTTTTATCAAGGTTGACTACATATCCCGGGCAGGACGGTGCCCCTCCAAAATATGCACCGTTCGCCGCCAAAAATCGACCGTTTGCGGCACCGTGATACCACTCGGTCGTCCAAGGTGCCGACATTTGTGCGACATCCGTCTTCGTGGTGCAAAGGTGCATGTCCAAGTGCGGCACCCCCGGTGTGCCACATGCGGGTAAACTAGAACCTTATATAGAGACATTTGAACCCTAACCGCAGCAAAGGAGGCCCCATGGCATTCGATCCCATTCAAGAGGATTGCCATCGCCTCGTTCTTGAGGCCTTGCGCCGCGACAATATCCCGCTCACCGACGCTGCCGCCGTAGAGCGTCTGATGGAACAATTCACCCGCAACCCCGCACCGCTCATCGTGCACGACCGCGACCGCGCCGGGCACCTCATTGCCAAGGTGGTCGAGGCCGTCGACTACCGCATTCCCTTTATCCCTGACGATACCCAAGCAGAGCAAGAAGAGGCAGCTGCCGAGAACATGCTCCGCGAGGCAGCCGCGCTCGATCCGGCCAACTGGGACGCTCAGCGCATGCTGACCGCCCTCACCGCCAGCTCCAACGAGGAATACGTGCAGTATCTGGTGTCCAAGTGCGACGAGGTGGAGCACGACCTGGCACTCAAGATTGCCTCGGCGCAGGACCCCTACGAGCGCGAGGCCGCAGGCGACCTGACCCGCCGTCCCTACCTGCGCTGGCTTGCCGCCTTGGCATCGCGCGCGCTCATTAGCGGCCGCTACCGCATGTCGCTCGAAGCCGCAAACCGCAGCCTCGACTTTGCCCCCAACGATCCTGCCGGCGTCCGCCACACCGCAATGCTCGCCATGGCAAAGCTCGAATACCCCGCTGAGGAGCTCAAGCGCTTTCGCTCTGCCCACTCCGTCCCCTATCTCGCCAACACGCCGCTGCGCCGTCGTCCCAAGGATGCAGAACGCGACTTGGACCCGTGGACGCTCTTCGCGCTGATGAGCGCTGCCTGGCGCGAGCTGGACTACGAGGGTGCCGAACACTACCTGCGTATCCTTGCGCGCTCGTGTCCGCACGCAGCCGAGGCACTCTACTTCCAAACCGAGTTTCCCGATGGCGTCTATGCCCGTGTCAACGTGGGTGTGGGCTCCACCGATGAGCTCGTCCTTGCCCTGTCCGAGGCGACGCCGGTGCTACAGGAGGGTCTAGGCGCGCCCGACAACGCCAGCTTTGCCGCCTGGGTCGCCACCAACGACATCGTGCGCTCCCAGATCGACGAGCGCATCCTGCGTGCAGCCGAGCAGGGGCTTCCATTTAAGGGAGGGGACCTCTAATGGATCCGAGCGTCTACATCCCCGCCTACTTGGAGCGCACCTACTTGGCATCGCACCCCGAGCTCACCGATGCAGCACGCGAGCTTGTCCATAACGACATAAGCGCAAACCCTCAAAAGTATGCGCAGACCGAGCACGCCCAGGCGCTGCTGTCCTATGCCGGCGTTCATCGTCATTTGCTCGATGAGCTTCGCCGTATCGAGGACATGGGCAGCGACGAGGAGTTCGAGCAGACGCGCAACCGTCTGTTCGACGATATGCGCGACGAGTTGCTCAAGATCGTCCGCGTCGATGCGTTGGCTGTAGACGCCCAGCTGCTCGCCATTATCCTGGCAGATACGCCAGTTGATGCCTGCCTGGGCGACCTGATGAAGCTCGAGGCGAGCACGGCCGACTACCTGCAACAGAGCGTGCCCGGGTTTGATATGGAGGCCCCGCACTACTGGGCCAATAATGTTTTGGCCGACGGTGTGACGGCGGCAGATCTCACCGTGAGCGAGCCGGCACTTATCGGATGGCTCCACACGCTCGAGGCCATCTCGCAGCTGTGCATGGCGAGCGCCCGCTACCGCGCTGCTGCCAACTACGCCCGCCGCGTCCTTAAGGCAGAAGGCTATCCCACCCGAGCTGCCGGCACCGTGTTGCTCGCCCTCGCTCGCTTGGAAGACCAGGACGGCTTTTTTGCCCTGGCCCACCAGCTCGAGGAGCAGATAGGGGCCGATGCCCTCGAGAACTCTCCCTGGTACCTGCTCGCCCGTACGATTCTGCTGTTCAAAACAAACAAGATGCGCCCGGCGACACGCGCCCTGCGCGAGTTTGCCAACCGCTGCGAGGGTGGCGCGTTCTTTTTGCTGAACCCCATGTACCAGACACCGTACCTTCCCTGCCGGCCCGAGCCACACGATCCCTGGGACCTTTCGCACCAGGCAGTTTGGGAGGCCGACGGCATCATCTCGGACACTCCCGACTTTGCTCCCTGGGCCAATGCCTGCGAAGACGTGTCGCAGCTTGCCCAGGAATTTGCGCGCCGCTACGGATTTTAGCGACGCGATCGCCCCGACCATGTCATTCACGTTAGGAACGACTTCATGAACTTCCGCTCATCTCTCGCCTGCACCTCGAGCGATATCGCCCGCTGGGGGCTGCGCTCTATCCTTAAGCGCCAGGGCGGCGTACTCCCCGGCCGCATCGCCATGAAGATCGACCCCGAGTTGCTGAGCGACCTCGCCGGCCTTGTCGACCGCAGCGTGGTGATTACCGGTACTAACGGCAAGACCACCACCTCCAACCTCATCGCTGACGCCGTTGCTGCCAGCGGCGCTACCGTGGTGTGCAACCGTGCCGGCAACAATATGGAGCCTGGTGTGGTGGGTGCTCTGCTCGAGGCCCGCGGCGGCCTTAAGCACACCAGCAGCGGCAAGCGCGTGGGCGTTTTTGAGTGCGACGAGCTCTACACCGTACGCGTTCTGCCCAAGCTCAAACCGACGTACTTTGTGCTGCTCAACCTGTTCCGCGACCAGCTAGACCGCTACGGCGAGATCGACCATACCCAAGACGTCATCGCCCATGCGTTGGAGCTCTCTCCGACGACAACGCTCATCTACAACGCCGACGATCCGCTGTGCGCCTCGATTGCCGCGCGCGTCCCCAACACGAGCATCGCCTTTGGCATCGACGGCGCCACGGGCACCGAGTCCGACCGCATTAGCGACTCGCGTTTTTGCTCGCAGTGCAACGCCCCGCTGGAATACGACTATGTGCAGTACGGACAGCTGGGCGCCTATCATTGCCCTTCGTGCGGCTGGGGTCGCCCCGCGCTGCTCCGCCGCGTGACGGGCGTTGAGCTCGGCTGCGACGGCTACGGCTTTGACCTGGCCTTTGGACCCGAGGCCAACGCGCCCGCCGTGCACATCGCCACGCGCTACAACGGCCTGTACATGGTCTATAACGTCGCCGCCGCCTTCTTTGCGGCGCACGAGCTGGGCGTGGACGCGGCGCACCTGCAGCCCACGCTTAATGCCTACGTGCCCGCCGGCGGACGCATGGGCCGCTGGGATATTGCCGGCCGCACCGTCGAGGCCAACCTGGCCAAGAATCCCGTGGGCTTCGATCGCCAGATCCAGTCCATTAAAACGGCAGGTGGCAGGCTCTGCGCCTTCTTCCTAAACGATAACGATGCCGACGGCCACGATGTCTCGTGGATCTACGATGTCGACTTCGAGCGCATCGCCGACACGCCGGGTCTTGTCGCCTTTGCCGGAGGCACGCGTGCGCACGACATGCAGGTACGCCTCAAGTACGCCGGCATCGATGCCGCGATTATCTCGGACGTCGCGCAGGCGATCGGCGCCGTGGCAGACGAGGCCGCCGATGACACCTTCTACGCCGTCGCCAACTACACGGCCTTCCCGCCGTTAGTCAAGGAGCTCGACGGGCTTAAAGGCACCGATGCGGCCACGGTTGCCGCCCACGCTGCACCGTGCGCCGATGGTAGCGCTGTCCCCACCGATATTGCGCCGGTCGAGCTTTCGCGCCCGCTGCGCATCGTCTATCTGTACCCCGATGCCCTTAACCTCTACGGCGACGGCGGCAACGTCATCGCCCTCGAACGCCGCTGCGCCTGGCGTGGCATTCCCGTGCGTGTAGACGAGGTCCGTATGGGCGAGACGCTTGATTTGACCGATGCCGATATCGTCATGATGGGTGGCGGCTCCGACCGCGACCAGCTGGCCGTGGCACACGAGCTGCTCGCCCAAAAAGATAAGGTCGCGGCCTATGTTGAGGATGGCGGCTCGCTGCTTGCCATCTGTGGCAGCTATCAGCTGCTCGGCCGTTCGTACTACATGGGCGAGGATCGCATTGAGGGTCTGGGCGTCATTGCCGCCGAGACTGTGCGCGGCTCCGACCGCCTGATCGGCAACGTCGCCGTCAAGACCGACCTGGCACCCGAGCCCTTTGTGGGATTCGAGAACCACGGCGGCCGCACCCTGCTCGACGCAGAGGCCACGCCGCTCGGAACGTCCGTCGTCGCGGGCACCGGCAACAACGGCGACGATGGCTTTGAGGGCCTCATCTACAAGGGCGTCATCGGCACGTACCTGCACGGGCCGGCGCTACCCAAGAACCCCGAGCTTGCCGACTGGCTCATCACCCACGCCCTCGAGCGCCGCGGCGACGTGCAAGCCACGGCCCTGCTGCCACTTAAGCCTCTCGACGACACCTACGAACACGCCGCCCACGACGCCGCCATGAAACTCCTCCCCTAACCACCACAAAGGGGACAGGCACCTTTGTGGTGGTTTTCCAGTTTGCCAACGATATACGCGCCGGCAAAAAAGTCTGCTATACTCTTTCCCGCTGTCCCCATCGTCTAGCGGCCAAGGACGCCACCCTTTCAAGGTGGATATCGCGGGTTCGAATCCCGCTGGGGGCACCATTTAAATCGAGAAGCCCGTTGCCCTCGCGGTGACGGGCTTTTTTCTTCTCCAACGCCGGGATTCGAACCCCGAAGGCATAAAATCTCACTGTCATCCAAGGGCCCGTGGACAAAAAATAGCAAATATGAGTACTGTTACCAATTTAGTAACAGCGATTTCATGCCATCAGAAGGCAATTTGGACGCCAGGCGTCCTACGGCGGAGGAATTACAGGCGCTTATCAGCTAAGTACTTGGACATATGTTGCGTAACACTGCATATTTTGCAAAAAGATAATGCTACAGGGCTTGTGACAGTACTCATATTTGACGTTTTTTGCCCACGACCCCTTATTGCGTGGGCGAATCAGTTGCAAAGCGGGATCCAAAGCGTCCTTCGCAAACAAAAAGCCGGGGCCCACGCGATGCAGACCCCGGCTCAATACCGTGACGATATGTCAGTTACGCTCTACACGTAGAACAGGATGTCGTCGTAGGTCGGAACCGGCCAGTAGTCGGCAGCCACGATCTCCTCCATGGCGTCCACGGCAGCACGCAGCGTATCCATAGCGGGAACGACCTCGTGTGCATACACATTGGCCTGCTCCTGGCCATCGAGGGCCTCGGCCTTCTGGTGTACGGCGTCGAGCGCCTTGATGGAGTCGTTGATGGCGGTGATGCCGTTGCAGAGCTTGTTGAGCGTGTTCTGCTCGCACTGCATGGCGGCCTCAGCACCGGCGGCACGAATAGTCTCAAGGCCCTTAGCGACCTTGGTGGCGTAGGCGGTAATGACCGGGCGATAGGTACGACGCGCCTCGCGAACCATCGTGGTAGCCTCGATGTTCATGAGCTTGTTGTACTTCTCGAGCTTGCAGTCGTAACGGCACTGGGCCTCGGCCTTGGTCAGGACGCCCGTCTCCTCAAAGAGCGCGATAGCCTTATCGGAAACAAAGGCGGGCAGGGCGTCGGCCGTGGTCTTGTTGTTGGCAAGGCCGCGCTTCTCGGCCTCAATGGGCCACTCGTCGGAGTAACCGTCGCCGGAGAACAGGATGCGCTGGTGATCGGTCAGCACCTTCTTGCAGTACTCGAGCGCGGCATCCTGGAAATCATCCTCGGGCGTACCCTCAAGGGCATCGGCGAAGGACTTGAGCGACTTGGCCACGGCGGCATCGAGCACCAGGTTGGAGTCGGAGACGTTCTGCTCGGAGCCGCAGGCACGGAACTCGAACTTGTTGCCGGTGAAGGCGAACGGGGAGGTGCGGTTGCGGTCGGTGTTGTCCTGCATCAGCTTGGGCAGGGTATCGGCGCCCAGATCGAGCACGCCGCGCGTGGCATGGACGGAAGCCTTGCCATCGATGATCTTCTCGACGACCTCGGTAAGCTGGTCGCCCAGGAAGATGGACATAATCGCCGGAGGAGCCTCGTTGGCGCCCAGACGATGATCGTTGCCGGCCGAGGCAACGGAAGCACGCAGGAGCTCCTGATAGTTATCGACGGCCTCGATCACCGCGGTGAGGAAGACGATGAACTGCAGGTTGTCGAGCGGGGTGTCGCCCGGGTCGAGCAGGTTCTCGGACTCGGTGCCAAGCGACCAGTTGTTGTGCTTGCCCGAACCGTTGATGCCCTCAAAGGGCTTCTCGTGCAGCAGGCAGACCAAGTCGTGGCGGGAGGCGATGAGCTTCATCTTCTCCATCATGACCAGATTCTGGTCGATGGCCTCGTTGACCTCGCCGTAGACAGGGGCGAGCTCATGCTGGCAGGGAGCGACCTCGTTGTGCTTGGTCTTGGCAGGAATGCCAAGCGCCCACAGTTCATCGTCCAGGTCCTTCATATAGGACGAGACAGTGGGGCGGATAGCGCCAAAGTAGTGCTCCTCGAGCTCCTGGCCCTTGCAGGGAGCAGCGCCAAAGAGGGTGCGACCGGTGATGACCAGGTCCCTGCGCTTGCGGTAAGCGTCCTTCTTGATCAGGAAGTACTCCTGCTCATCGCCCACGGAAGGAACGACCTTCTTGGGGGTCTTGCCAAACAGCGCCAAAACGCGCTTGGACTCACGCGAGAGCGCGGTCATGGAGCGCAGCAGCGGGGTCTTCTTGTCCAGGGCCTCGCCCGTGTAGGAGCAGAAAGCCGTGGGGATGCATAGGACATCGTCCTTAATGAATGCGGGGCTGGTAGGATCCCAAGCGGTGTAGCCACGGGCCTCGAAGGTGGCGCGCAGGCCGCCGTTGGGGAAGCTGGAGGCATCGGGCTCGCCCTGGATGAGGTTCTTGCCCGTAAACTTGGTAATGGCGGTGCCGTCGTGGTTGGGCTCGAGGAAGCTGTCGTGCTTCTCGGAAGTAATGCCCGAAAGCGGCTGGAACCAGTGCGCGTAGTGCGTCGCGCCCTTGGAGATGGCCCAGACCTTCATGGCGTGGGCAACGGCGTTGGCCACATCCAGGTCGAGCGGCTCACCGTCCTCGAGGGTTGCAGCAAGGCGCTTCCAAATGTCCTTGGGGAGGTAGTCCTTCATGACTTCCTCAGAGAACACCATGGTCCCGAAGCGGTCAGTAAGTTCGGCCATACGGAACTCCCTTCGTATCGGCACCGCGTGAGAAGCGGTGTTGATTACTAACGAACGAGTCACAGATTAGACTCGTCGTGTTTCCGCAACATTACCGTTATGTTGCTGTCACGAAACCAATCAATGAGGTTACCGCATCGCGGCGGCGTTGCCGCCCTCAACAGCCAATCAACTGTATAAATTGCAGACCTCTCCCCATGGTTTAAGGGTAGTCAATTTGGGATGGGGCTCTATTAACTGGTATTTCGCATCAGATACCAGTCTTTATAGCCCCGTCCCAAATTTACTGTCCCGTTATAGGCAATGCCGATAGCAAGGCATCTTCGATTGGTATCCCCAAATAGCGAGTAAAACTCCACCGTGGCACAGTGGTGCTGTAGAATCCTTACAACACATCGCACTAAATATCTAAAGGAGCACGATATGCGCGTCGACGAGGTTTTTAAGCAGGCAGCATCCCAGGGCACCACGCCCGTTTCGTTTGAGATGTTCCCGCCCAAGGGCGAGCTCACCCTCGATACGGCTCGCGAGGTGGCGGGCAACCTGTGCAAGCTTTCGCCGAGCTTTGTCTCGGTCACCTGCTCGGCCGGCGGCTCGGGCAACGGTGCCACCACCGCCCCCATCGCGCATATGATCTCGAGCGAATTCGATACGCCCTCGGTCGCGCACCTCACCTGCGTTGGTCGCACCCACGCCGACATCGCCGCCAAGATCGACGAGTATCGCTCGGCCGGCGTGGAAAACATCCTGGCCCTGCGCGGCGACCTTCCCGCCGGCGCGACCGAGGACGACAAGCCCGCCTCCGACTACGCCTATGCTCGCGACCTCATCCCCGAGCTCGTCGACGCCGGCTTTTGCGTGGGCGCCGCGGCCTACCCCGAGGGCCATATTGCCTGCGAGGATCTGAACCTCTCGGTCGAATACCTCAAGCAAAAGCAAGACGCCGGCGCGAGCTTCTTTGTGACGCAGCTCTTCTTTGATAACGAGTGCTTCTACCGCTTCCGCGAGCTTGCCGACAAGGCCGGTATCACCGTGCCCATCACCGCGGGCATCATGCCGTTTATGGGAAAGTCGCAGATCAGCCGCATGGTCTTTATGTGCGGCGCGTCGCTGCCCTCCCCCGTCATCAAGATCCTCGCCAAGTACGAGAACGACCCCGAGAGTCTGCAGGCTGCCGGTGTGGATTATGCCGCCCGCCAGCTTTGCGACCTCAAGGAGCGCGGCGCCGACGGTCTGCACCTGTACACTATGAACCGTCCTGCAATCGCCGCGACCATTATGGAGCGCCTGGGGTAATGGAAAAATCGCACATCGATACAACCGTTGTCGAAGTGCCGGCCGACCTTGCGTCGCCGGCGCTTTACCGTGTCGATGCTGCCCACCACCCCCGCGTCGACCGTGCCGAGATGCTGCGGTATCTGGGCTACGGCGGTCAGCAGATCGAGCCCGAACTGTCACAACGCATTGAGCTTGTCGTTGAGCGCCTGGAGCTAGACATTGAGCCCCGCGGCGTGCGTCGCGTCTTTGCCGTCGATGCCACGGGCGTCGACGAGCAGGGCGAGCCTTGCATTCGCCTAGTTGGCACCAATGTTGAGCTGCGGGGTCGCGATATCTATCGTCATCTTAAGGACGCCCGCCTGGCGGCGCTCATGGCCTGCACTCTCGGCATGGCCGCCGAGCGCCGTCTGCGGACCACCGGAGCCCAGCAGCCCCTGGAGGGCGCTGTGCTCGACGCCGCGTGCTCGGCATATGTTGAGGCCGCCGTTGAGCAGATGGACCAGCAGGTCAAGGCGGACGCTGCCGCACACGGGCTCGCCGGCAACTGGCGCTTCAGTCCCGGCTACGGCGACTGCCCGCTCTCGGCCCAGCGCTCAATCGTCGACGCGCTCAACGCCACGCGGCTCATTGGACTCACCGTCACACCCACCAGCCTGCTTATGCCCACCAAAAGCGTGACCGCGGTGATCGGCCTGTTCGACGGCGAAGTCCACGACGCCCAGAGTCGCCCCACCTGCAATATCTGCCGCATGCGTGAGCACTGCCGCTTCCGCGCAGCCCACACCACCTGCTATTCCAGCCATTAGGAGCCCTCGATGTTTACTCCGCTTATCACTCATGATTCTGACGGCGCTGCACTGGCGGCGCCTGTCAATGCCGCGCGTCTCAACGGCGCCACGTACAAGACGCGCACGATTGACGATCTGCGCATTAAGGATGACCGCTTACGCGCAGCCGTCGAGGGCACGGGGCACCTGCTGTTCGACGGCGGCATGGGCACCATGTTGCAGGCAGCCGGCATGAAGGCAGGCGCCCTGCCCGAGCTGCTCAACTTTGAGGAGCCCCAGGTCATCACCGACATCCAGCGCCAGTACGTCGAGGCCGGCTGTGACGTAATCACTGCCAACACCTTTGGCGCCAACGCCCACAAGCTCGACGGCGCTGCCACCGTGGCAGATGTCTTTGCCGCGGCTGTCACCTGCGCCCGCGAGGCCGGCGCCCGCTACGTCGCCGGCGACATCGGCCCCATCGGCGCGTTGCTGCGCCCCCTGGGCACCCTCAGCTTTGACGAGGCCTACGACCTTTTTGCCGAGGAAGTGCGCGCTGGCGTCGCCGCGGGTGTGGACCTCTTTATTATCGAGACCATGACCGACCTTGCCGAGATCAAGGCGGCTGTCCTCGCCTGCCGCGAGAACTCCGACCTGCCCGTCTTTGCCACCATGACCTTTGAGGAAGACGGTCGCACCTTCCTGGGCACGAGTCCCGAGGTTGCCGCCATCACGCTCGATGCCATCGGCGCCGACGTTTTGGGCATCAACTGCAGCCAGGGACCGGCCGAGCTCCGAGGGCTCGCCGCTCGCATGCTCACCGTTACGGACAAGCCCGTTATGGTGCAGGCCAACGCAGGACTGCCCCGCGTGGACGACGACGGCAACACCGTCTTTGATATCCAGGCGCCCGAGTACGCCGTGGCCGTCGCCGGCATGATCGCCGACGGCGTGAGCGTCGTGGGCGGTTGCTGCGGCACCACGCCGGCGCACATGGCAGCGCTGCGCACGCTTATCGATAACCACACGCCCAGCCCGCGTCACCGCAAGCCCAGCATGTCGGTCACGAGCGCCCAAACGGTCGTGGATCTTCCCTGCGACGGCCACAAGATCGCCGTCATCGGCGAGCGCATCAACCCCACCGGCAAAAAGCGCCTGCAGCAGGCCCTGCGCGACGGCGATCTGGACTACGTGGTGAGCCAGGGCATCAGCCAGCAGGAGCAGGGCGCCGACATCCTGGACGTCAACGTGGGTCTGCCCGAGATCGACGAGGTCAAGATTATCCAACAGGCCACCGAGCAGCTCCAAGGCTCCACGCTGCTGCCGCTGCAGATCGACTCCACCGATCCCGCCGCTGTCGAGGCCGCCGTACGCCGCTATGCCGGCAAGCCCATCATCAACTCCGTCAACGGCAAGCAGCAGATCATGGATGAGATCTTCCCGCTGGTCGCCCACTATGGAACCAACGTCGTCGGCCTTACGCTCGACGAAGGCGGCATCCCCGATACCGCCGAGGCCCGCTTTGCCATCGCCGAACGCATCGTGGCCGAGGCCGCCCGCTACGGCATCGGCCCGGACCGTATCCTCATCGACTGCCTGGTCATGACCGCCTCGACCAATCAACGCCAGGCCGAGCAGATCCTACGCGCCATGTCCCTGTGCAAGGAGCGTCTGGGCGTCAAATGCGCGCTCGGCGTGTCGAACATCAGCTTTGGCCTGCCTGCCCGCCCGCTGCTGGGCTCGGTCTTTTTGGCCGCCGCCTTTGGCGCGGGCCTCGACGCCCCCATCATGAACCCGGGCTCCGAGCGCTTTATGGATACCGTCTACAGCTATCGCGTCCTGAGCGTTGAGGACGAGGGCTCGACCGGATACATCGAGCGCTACGCCGGCTGGACCGATCCGTACAAGATCGCCGCCAACCCGGCAGCAGCTCAGGCCGCATCGAGTGATGCCGCGCCCGCTGCTGGCACCGCCGGCGCCGACGGCAACGACGACCCGATTCGTCGCATGGTCGTCTCGGGCCGCAAAGGCGAGATCGCTGCCGAGACCGAGCGTCTGCTGGCAGACCACGACGCCATGGACCTCATCAACAATCACTTTATCCCCGCCCTCGACGAAGTTGGCGTCCTCTTTGACCAGGGCAAGTTCTTCTTGCCGCAGCTTATGGCCTCGGCCGAAGCCGCGCGTGTGGGCTTCGACACCATCAAGCGCCTGATGCCCGCCGGCGAGATTGCCGACAAGGGCAAGATCTGCGTGGCCACCGTCAAGGGCGACATCCACGACATTGGCAAGAACATCGTCAAAATGCTGCTCGATAACTACGGCTACACCGTCTTTGACCTGGGCCGCGACGTCGATCCGCAGGAGGTACTCAAGACCGTCAAGGAGCGCGATATCAAGCTCGTCGGCCTCTCGGCGCTTATGACCACCACGGTCGTCGCCATGGAGGAGACCATCAAGCTGCTTCATGCCGAGGTGCCGGGCGTCAAGATCATCGTGGGCGGCGCCGTGCTCACCCCCGAATACGCCAAGCAGATCGGCGCGGACTACTACGCCAAGGATGCCGCCGAAAGCGCGCGCATCGCCGAAGAGGTCTTTGGGCAGTAACACAACGGAAACAACCGAGCACCAAAACGTGCCGTATGCGCCACTTGGCACGTGCGGCACGTTAAAATAAAAAAGATTATGCTCGTTTTGGCAGATAGGAGCGCAAGGATGGCGATCACGCCCGCAGAAATCGCGGAAACCCGCGGCATGGTTGAGGAGCAGAACCTCGACATCAGGACCATCACCATGGGTGTTTCGCTCATGGGTTGCGGTGACGAGAACCTCGACCGCATGTGCACGAAGATCTACGACCACGTGACGCACACGGCTGAGCATCTGGTCGAGACCGCCGAGAACCTCGAGCGCGAGTACGGTATCCCCATCGTCAACAAGCGCGTTTCCGTCACCCCGGTGGCGCAGATCGCCGCATGCTGCAAGGATGAGGACCTCACCCCTATCGCGCACGCCCTCGACCGCGCGGCCGAGACGCTCGGCATCGATTACCTGGGCGGCTTCTCCGCACTCGTCCAGAAGGGCATCGGCGACGCCGACCGCCGCGTCATCCAGTCCATCCCCCAGGCACTCGCCACCACGAGCCGTGTCTGCTCCAGCGTCAATGTTGCTAGCCTGCGCGCTGGCATCAACATGGACGCCGTGCTTATGGCGGCTCAGACCATCATCGATGCCGCTAAACTCACGGCCGACCAGGATTCCGTCGGCGCTTCCAAGTTTGTCTGCTTTGCCAACATGGTCGAGGACTCCCCGTTTATGGCGGGCGCCGTCCACGGCGGTGGCGAGGCCGACGCCGTCATCAACGTAGGCGTCTCGGGCCCCGGCGTTATGGCCGCAGCCCTGGAGACGCTGCCCGATTCCGCATCGATGATGGAAGTCGCCGAAAAGATTAAGCAGACCGCCTTTAAGATCACCCGCGCCGGCGAGCTCATGAGCCGCGAGGCCGCCCATCGTCTGGGTGTCGAGAAGGGCATTGTCGACCTGTCGCTGGCTCCCACGCCCGCCATCGGCGACTCCGTCGCGCGCATCCTCGAGATCATCGGCGTGGGCACCTGCGGTGGCCCGGGCACGACCTGCGCGCTCGCCATGCTCAACGATGCCGTCAAGAAGGGCGGCGTCATGGCCAGCTCCAGCGTGGGTGGCCTCTCGGGCGCCTTTATCCCCGTGTCCGAGGACGCCGGCATGATCGCCGCCGTCGAGGCTGGCGCGCTTTCGCTCGAGAAGCTCGAGGCCATGACCTGCGTGTGCTCCGTTGGCCTGGACATGATCGCCATCCCCGGCGACACCCCGGTCGAGACCATCGCCGGCATCATCGCCGACGAGATGGCCATCGGCGTCATCAACAACAAGACCACGGCCGTCCGCGTGATTCCCGCCATCGGCAAGGGCGTGGGCGACTGCGTCGAGTACGGCGGCCTGTTCGGCCGTGCGCCCATCATGCCGGTGAACCCCAACGCCGGCACCGTGCTTGCCCATCGCGGTGGACGCTTCCCGGCACCGCTGAACTCGCTCAAGAACTAGCTGAGGGGTGCTGGCGAGGAGCCCCGGGGAGGGCAAATATATAAGGTCGCCTGCTCGGACAGTCCTGACTCGCACGGAGAGCACATTAAGTGCTCTCCGGCTCGTGCGGAACTCGCGATCGACCTTATATATTTGCCCTCCCCGGGGCTCCCGCACAACGGGACCTCGGTTGGGTTCTGTCCCGTGTGGCAGTCGCTTCGCTCCTGCCCTCCTTGGTTGTGAGGGCGGTTTGGCGTTGGAACGGTTCTTTCTGATATATGCTGGTTGCGGCTCTTCTTTTGGGAGGAGTCGCTTTTTTGTTGCTAGGAGGTTGGCCCGTGGTTGATGGGGAGAATCGTTCTGAGCTGCTTTCTGTGGATTGGAATGAGGAGTGGATGCGTTTGCAGGCTGCTCGGCATCGGGCTGATGACTCTTTTGAGTGGGATAAGCGGGCTCGGCATTTTCGTCCGCTTGAGACTGCTCCGTATGCTCGGGATTTTATGGAGCTGCTGGCGTTAGAGTCTGGTGAATCCGTGCTTGATATGGGGTGTGGGGCTGGGTCGATTGCTATTCCGTTGGCGCAGGCTGGGCACTCCGTGATTGCGGCTGACTTCTCCCCTGCCATGCTCGGGACGCTTGACGCCGGCATTGCCTACTATGGGCTCGAAGATCGTATTATGCCGCTTGAGCTTGCCTGGGATGATGATTGGGATCTGGTGGGGCCGGTTGCGAAAGCTGTGGATGTTGCCTTTGCCAGTCGTTCGGTTACCACCACCAACCTAAAAGGGGCGCTTGCCAAGCTTGATCGAACGGCCCGCCGGCGTTGTGCTGTCACGATGGTCGCCAACTCCAGCCCACGCTATGACCTGCACCTGATGAACGCCATCGGTGCCTCGGTTACCTGCAGTAATGGCTTTGTGTACGCCTTCAACATCCTCATTCAGATGGGTGCGTTGCCGCAGGTTACATACTTTGAATCGCCTCGTCGCGATACCTTCAATAGCCTTGAGGCAGGTGTGGCGGATTTTTCCCGTATGCTCGAGCATGGCAACGAGGATAAGGTCGACCGTCTGCGCGACTACATCGCCCAACACATGATCGAGAACCCCCATGCCGGTGAGCCGGGATCCAAGGGCGTGCCGCAGGGGCGCTATATGCTCGATCATGTCCGCAAGGTTCGTTGGGCGTTTATTGCATGGGAACCGGTCTCTGAATCCCGCTCGTAGCCCGTTCACAGCCCGCACTGTCCATCACCTCGGCATCCGCATTCTTTTTGAACTGGACAAACGCGCTCCACACCACGCCGTTCCTGCGCTATCGTGGGACAGCTCACGTAGATTAAGGCCCCGTCGTGGGGCGCCCCATACATAGAAAGCGAGAACCCATGGCACTGACAGGAGCACAGGTCAAGCAGCTTCGCAGCATGGCCCATCACCTCAACCCCGCCATCATCATCGGCAAGTCCGACGTCAATGAGGGCACCGTCGAGCAGACGGTCGCCTACTTGGAGAAGCACGAGCTCGTTAAGTGCTCCGTGCTCGATGGCTCCAGCCTTTCCGCCCGCGAGGCCGCCGAGGAGCTCGCCGAGCGCTCCCACGCCGAGGTCGTCCAGGTTATCGGCCGCAAGTTCTCGCTGTATCGCGAGTCTTCGCGCAAGGACATCGAGAAGATCAAGCTCGTCTAAGAACCGGCGATTCGGCGAGCCAACACGTAGCAAGTCTGCGGGCGTCCGAGCAATTCGGACGCCCGTTTTTTATCGTTCGACCAGTACGCGGTTAAGCCTGCCCTCCACCAAGCGCTCGTACAGACGCCGCGTCTCGGGCTCGGGCACACCATTGACCTGTTCCCTTAGGTGGTGCATATGTCCACTGTACAGCTCGACGATATCGCGCCGCCGCCCCGCCGCGCCGTAGACGCGCATAGCGCAACGCACCATGTCCTCGCGCGCCGTCTCTTGGCGCAGCCCCGACTCCACCAGCCATACCGCCGACTGCAGGTCGTTTTCTTCTAGGGCGGCATTCGCTCCCCGAATCATGCAGTCGATATACTTCGATTCCATAATGCGCCGCATACGCAAAAAGTAGGTGGGATTGCAGCCATTGGGAACATACAACGGACCGGCATAGAGCTGCTCGATCTTAAGGCACAGCTCGACCAGATGGGGTCCGCGCGCACCCGTGCGATTCCCCAACACCTCACGGCTAATCTGATCAAACAGCCGCACATCGGTCTTGACGTAATCGCCGTTAAGCCCAATGCACTCATTTTGGATGAGCACGCACGATTTGCCGTCCGGCGTCGGCCCCAAGGCCGAACGCAGGCGCGATATCGTCGAATACAGGTTGTTGCGGGCGCTATTGAACTCAGCATGGGGCCATAACTCCATGGCCAACGTCTCGCGATCGACCAGCGCATCCATGCCCAGCGCAAGCCGCTCGGCAAGTGTCGCCGCTTTCTTGCGGCGCCACATCTTGTCCGTGATGGGAAACCCGTCGCGCTCGGCGCGAAACGCCCCAAACATACGAATCTCGATATGGTCAATCGTATCGACGGCTTCGACCTCGCCAGCCTGAAACAGGCGCTCACCCTCCCCTTCCAGATCGTCACGCAGCGAATACCGCGATAGTTCGCGCACGGGGAGTTTCTTACGAATTCTTGCCGCCGGCTCGCCCAGACAATGCATGGCAAGGCGCGCAAAGAGCCGATACGATGGGTCCAAAATCCCTGCACGGTTCATGGACATCCAGGCCGCAAGATCGCTGTCTCGCCCCGCGCAGGCCAAGTGCAGCGCCACCATCCAGGCCTCCGCACCGCCAACCTGCGTCTGGCTTATATCGAGCAGCTCCGCCTCCTCGCGCACCGAAACCATCGAGGTATTGCGCAGATACGCCGCACGCTCCAGCAGCAACGCGTTGTCGCGCATGTACGCAATTGGCTCCTCAGCCAGTTTGAGTACCTGGACCGCGCGGAACTTCGCATTGACCGGCCGACCTTCTGCCAGCGATTGCCAGCCTTCTAGCAGCAGACCAAACAGCTGAATCTGGTTGTCGCGTATACGTACGGCAAAGCGATCGAGCTCGTTGAACGCCGCATCGTCGGTTACCGGCAAGCCGGAAAGGAGCCGGCGTGCCGCCAGCACCATGCGTATCCAGATAGCCGGCGCCTTAAGCCCACGTACATCGAGCGCGTCCCGTACCAGCGCCATCTCGTCGTCGCGCTCGTCGATCCCCGCAAACGACCCATCGAAGAGCTCCACCAGCATGCTATCGGCCCGTATAAAAGTCCCCGCGATATCGAGCTCACAGTCATAGGCCTTGCGCGCTTTGAGCTGCTGCAGAGCGCCGCCGTCATCTCCCCGCTCAGCCAACCAGTGCTTGACCCCGATATGTGCAAAGAGCATGTCGAGCGCCGTGTGTTCCGTCTCGATTTCCGGCACAGCAAGGTTCATGGGAAGCCCAAGCCCGTTGTCCCCATAGCAAACTGCCGTAAGGGCCTGGGCGACCTTCCACGAAACGGGATCTATTTCACAGGCCGCCTGATCGCCCGCATGCTCAATAAGCGATGCCATACAGCGGGCGAGCTTTGTGTTGGACACGCTGACCGCCGCCAAATAGACGCCGAGCGCCTCGGCAGGCGTTGGCTCTGGAGCCGGATTGTCGGCATCGATCGTGCCCAGCGCTGCTCGGCAGATATCGGCCCCGTGCCCCGCCAGAGCCAAATCGACCCCATACTGCCCAGCAAGTTCAAGGACCGCATCACGGTCCAAAAAGGCGTCCGCCAGGCCCATCGCCGCATCGCATCGGCCCGCCTTAAGCAAAATCCGGGCCGCCCTCGGAACAAGTTCGGGGCGAACCTCGGCCACCAACTTACGCAAACGCAAGCGTCCGTTATCCTCCGTGCCCAGACACGTAAAACTCCGCTCGGCGGGGTCCAAGCCAAAGATCGGGTAGTCGCGTACAAAGTAGGACTGGTCGACCATCGACAACCTCACCCCACAAGCCTCGAGTTCCGCGATATTGCCCTCGCCCATTAAAACCATGAGACATGCCACGCAAAACAGCGCATTATTGTCGAGCGAAGCCAGATCGACGAGTGCCGCGCCATATACGTTGACAATCTCGTTTTCGAGCAGACCGGCTACGTCGCCTTGTCCATACAGACCCGTCTGCAATGCCGAAACGAGCTCGGGCACGCCCTGCGTGAGCTGATAAAAGTCGAGCGATGTGCTGATCGAAAACGCCGATGCCCACGCCGAATACTCATAGGCATGCACCTTGAGCATCTGCGCATTGATCTTAACCGAATCGCCCAGCCCATGAATCAGCTGACGATTTGAAGGACGGCAGGAGATAAAGACCCCTACCCCCATGGCGCGCAGGCCGCGAATCCTGTCGATGAGGTCTTCGGTATCGTGCTGATCGAGGTTTGGCACATTATCAATCGCGATAAGGGAGTGCGGTTTGTCTTTGAGCTCTTCGGTAACCACCTCGAGCTGCATAAACAACTCGCGCCCAATGGCGCGATCGGCCTCGATAATCCGCACGGGGCCTCGCGTCGGGTCGCATTTAACCTCATGGGTGTACTGCAGCAGCACCGAGGTCTTCCCAAACCCGTCGGGCGCATAAAGAACCACGATGCCGGCCTTTCGGCCCTTGGCGATAAGCTCATTCATCAAGCGTTCGCGTCGCACCATATAGCCTCCGCCCAGCGGCATCAGCTCGAGATCGTCTATACTGCCCAAATCGTTTACCATGCCCGCTCCTCAACTCGACCGTATGGACACTGTAACCGCAAGACCATACAAGCCGCGCTATGAATAGAGCGACCTTGCGTTTGAGGTTGTCTTTTGGTACGCAAGCGGCAAGTTTTTGTACAGCGAGGGCCGATTGTTATTAATCCCCCGACTAATCGGTCTTTAAGCAGGTAAATGAGCTTGTCAGCTTGTCCCATCTAAGCGGCAGTGTAACGTAAATGAACAAGGTTCAGCTATGTCATTCAACTCGCCTAGCACCCGCTACCGTCTACGACCTTTTAGTGGCATTTTTGCATAGAATCTGGTATGGAATGAATCAAGCTGTTGGGCATCCGACATTCGTCAGGCTTGCGGCAAGATTTTGGTCAAGCGGGCGGAAAGGGATAGCAAAAAGGCCCCCGCAAAGCGGAGGCCTTCGGCAAAGCTATGTCGAGATGACGGGCTCGCGCTACTCGCAGAGCGAAAGGGCGGCCTCGTCGGCAACGACAACGCAGTTGGTGTGCAGCTGCAGGATCGAAGCCGGGCACGCGGGCGTAACCGGACCATAGCACATGTCATGCACGGCCTGAGCCTTGGCCTCGCCGTTGGCGACGACCAGGATCATGCGGGCATACATGATGGTCTGGGTACCCATGGTGTAGGCCTGACGGGGAACATCGTCGATGCTGTCGAACAGGCGGCTGTTGGCCTGAATGGTGCTCTCGGTGAGGTCGACGCAGTGCGTGCCCTTGGAGAAGTGGTCATCGGGCTCGTTGAAGCCGATGTGGCCGTTGTTGCCAATGCCGAGCAGCTGCAGATCCGGGTAACCGGCGGCGGCGACGATCTTGTCGTACTCAGAGCAGGCAGCGGCGGCGTCGGGGTTGGAACCGTCGGGCACATGCGTGTTGTTCAGGTCGATGTTGATGTGATCGAAGAAGTTCTCACGCATGAAGTAGTGATAGCTCTGGGGATCGTCGTGCGAAAGACCGCGATACTCGTCCAGGTTGTAGGTGCTGACCTCGGCAAAGTCGACGTCGCCCTTCTCGTACCAAGCAGCGAGCTGCTTGTAGGCACCGATCGGGGTGGAGCCGGTGGCAAGACCCAGCACACAGTCGGGCTTGAGGATAACCTGCGCCGAGATGATATTGGCGGCCTTGCGGCTCATATCCTCGTAGTCTTTAGCTTTAATGATCTTCATTACGCGTCCTTTCTCGTACAAGAGAGGCAAGGCTCCCCTTACAAGCACTTGCCCGCGGCCCGCGTCGGCCGCAACCAACGTGTGCGGCCACCAGGGCGAGGTCGCGTAATGTATGTGTCTCGTGTCTAGCCGCGTCGAGGCCCCTGCCCGTCCACGGTGACCCAAAGCTGTTTAGCCTCGGACGTTTCCCATCTTGCCACGGAGGGCGCCCTCTTTCAAGGGCGCCCTCCGTAAACGTGTTTGAATTGTAGGCTAATGGCCACGTGCACTTGCTAGCGCTCGCGAGCAACGATGAGCTGGTCCATCTCTTCGACATGCACGCCAACGGAACCCTTGATGCTCGAGAACTCAACAGAGTTGCACACCAAGATGGGAACCGTCACATCGTAGCCCTCGGCAGCAATTGCCTCGCGATCGAACTCAATGAGCACATCGCCCTTATGGACGATGTCACCCACTTGCGCATGTACGGTAAAGTGCTTGCCCTCAAGCTGAACAGTGTCCAAACCAACGTGGATGAGCACGTCCAAGCCATCGACCGTGTTAAGCGCAACAGCGTGTCCCGTGGGAAAAATGGCCTCGACCTTGGCATCAGCCGGTGCAATCACACGCGTGCCGGTAGGCTGAATCGCCACGCCCTGGCCCAAAAGGCCGGTGGCAAATGTCTGGTCGTTTACCTCGGACAACGGAATGACGTCGCCCGAGATGGGAGCATCCAGCGTAAGGACTCGACCACGCATACCAAAAGACCTTAGGACTTTAGTGAACATGATCCCCCTCGGACATACCAATCAACCAAAATAGCTTTAACAGTTTACCACTTGGCACCCGTTTTTGACCATTAGGGAAGTTCGCGCTTGACAACCTCGACGATGTCGTCGACAACACGCTGGGTCAGCTCGTGCGTCTCGGCCTCGGCCATCACACGGACCAGCGGCTCGGTACCACTCGGGCGCACCAAGATGCGGCCGCGACCGTTGAGCTCCTTCTCGGCGGCAGCGACGGCATCCCAGATGGGCTGGCAATCGTCCAGACCAGCCTTGTTGTCGGAATGCACGTTGACGAGTACCTGCGGGTACTTCTTCATGATGCCGGCAAGATCGGTGAGGGTACGACCGGTGCGCTTGAGCACGGCCAGCAGTTGCAGAGCCGTCACCAGGCCGTCACCAGTGGTGTTGTGCTCCAGGAAGATGATGTGGCCGGACTGCTCGCCGCCGATGACGGCGCCATCCGCGAGCATGCGCTCCAAAACGTAGCGATCGCCCACGGCGGTCTGCACCATCTCAAAGCCCTGCTCCTTCATGGCGATGGAGAAGCCCAGGTTGCACATAACGGTCGAGACGATCTCGGAGTTGGCGAGCTTGCCACGGGCGGCCAGGTCGGAGCCGCAGATGGCCAGGATGTAGTCGCCATCGATCTCGTTGCCCTCGCTGTCCACGAACAGCACGCGGTCGGCGTCGCCGTCGTGAGCCAGGCCGATGTCGGCATGTGTGCGCAGCACGAGCTCGCGCAGGGGCTCAAGGTGAGTGGAGCCGCACTCGACGTTAATGTCGGTGCCGCAGTAATCGGTGTTGATAGCGTGCACCGTGGTGCCCAGGCGCTGCAGCGCGGCAGGCGTGGTCTGGCAAGAAGCACCGTGGCCGCAGTCGACGGCAACGACTAGGCCGTCGAGCCTCATGCCATCAAGCGTATCGATGGCATGATCGACATATGCCTTGCGAGCGTCCTTCATCTTAATGATGTGGCCCACGCCGGCACCGGTCGGCAGCGTATCGGCAGCCATGGCTTCCTCGGACATGACCCAGGCGCTGATCTCTTCCTCGACCGCATCGGGAAGCTTCATGCCCTTGCGGCTAAAGAACTTGATGCCGTTGAACTCCGGCGGATTATGCGAAGCAGAGATGACGATGCCGCCGTCGAGCTCGTTTTGAACGGTGAGCAGCGCCACGGCAGGCGTGGGGATGACGCCGCAGCAGTGCGGACGGCCGCCCTCGGCCATGATGCCGGCGGTCAGAGCGCTCTCGAGCATGGTGCCCGAAAGACGCGTGTCGCGACCGACGCAGATATCCGGACCAAGGAACTTGGTCGCCGCGCGGCCCAGGCGAAACGCGAGGTCGCACGAGAGATCGGCATTGGCGACGCCACGGACGCCGTCGGTACCGAAGATGTTCTGGGGCATAGGATCGCTCCTTCCCTAGCAGGCGATATGCAACCGCCTACCCTAGTCGAAAAAGAAAAGCGGGACCCGCCGAGGAATCGGCAGGCCCCGCTTGTACATTGTATCTCGTAAGGAGATAAAACCTTAGCGCTTGGAGAACTGGGGAGCGCGGCGGGCCTTCTTGAGGCCGTACTTCTTGCGCTCGACCACGCGAGCATCGCGCGTAAGGAAACCGGCCTTCTTGAGGTCAGCACGGTAGTCGCCAGCGTTCAGAAGAGCGCGGGCGATGCCCAGGCGCAGAGCGCCGGACTGACCGGAGATGCCGCCGCCATCGCACAGAGCGATAACGTCGAACTGACCGGCGGTGTCGGTCACCTTGAAGGGAGCAAGGGCGTTCTCAACGAGCTGATGACGGCCGAAATACTGCTCGGCGTCACGCTTGTTGATGGTCACCTTGCCGGTGCCGGGGACGAGACGGACGCGGGCGACGGCGTTCTTACGACGGCCGGTACCCTGGTAGACAACGGTGTTCTCAGCCATCTTTAAGCCTCCAGCTCAATCTTCGTGGGGTTCTGGGCAGCATGCGGATGCTCGGCACCAGCGTAGACCTTAAGCTTGGTCATCTGGGCACGGCCGAGGGTGGTCTTGGGCAGCATACCGCGAACGGCGCGCTCGATGACCTTCTCCGGGTGCTTCTCCATAGCCTGGCGGAAGCTCTCAGCCTTGAGGCCGCCGTTGTAGCCGCTGTGGCGATAATAGGTCTTCGTGTCGGCCTTGTTACCGGTAAGCTGGACCTTATCGGCGTTGATGACGACAACGAAGTCGCCGCAGTCGCTGTTGGGCGTGAACTGGGGCTTGTTCTTACCGCGCAGGATCATTGCGATCTGGGTGGCAAGACGGCCCAGGACAGCACCATCGGCGTCGACGAGAACCCAGTTGCGCTGGACCTCGCCCTGCTTGGCGTAGTGAGTCGATTTCGAAATCACTTAGACTCCTCCATGTACAGTACGTGTTGTTACAGAGATTCACGGGGCTCTGCAAGTAACCCGTCCATATTACCCCGCTCGCCGTACGAGTCAACAGGTATTTTGGCTCCGACCAGAGTTTCTGCACATGTCATCCACGAGCCGTGATGTCGCAGCGTTAACGCTCGACAAACGCCTCGATATCTCCCAGCAAGCGCTTTGCCTCCTGACGGCCCTGGATATACAGGTCCAAAAGCTTTGCCGGATCGTGCTCGACATGGCCGACCTCGACCGGCTTTTGCGGAGCGACGACCAGCGCACGGCCCTCGCGCTCATACTTCCACAGATGCATGCGCTGGATGTTATAGCGGTCGTGGCGCGTCTCGATAGCCTCGAGCAGATAGGGGTAGTCGGCATAACGGGCGCGCGCCGCCGGCAAAAACTCGTAGGGCTTTTTCTCATACGAGCGGTCCTGGGTGACGATGACGACCGCACGGTCGAAGCCCGCCTCCTCGAGCACATGCTCGATAGGAACCGAATCGGCCACGCCGCCGTCGACGTATTTGTGCCCGTCTATCTCGACCGGCGGTGTCACCAGCGGCAACGAGGTCGATGCGCGCACAGCGTCGAGGTCAAGTACGGCGCTTTTGACCGGCAGGTACGCGGCGGTTCCGAACAGCATGTCCGTCGCAACGGCGTACATCTCGATGGGGCTGGCGTCGAACGTCTCGTTGTCAAAGGGATCCAGGCGGTCCTGGACATCGTTGAAGATAAAGTCGTAACCCACAATAGAGCCCGTGGACGCAAACGATGCGGCGCCCATGTAGCGGCTGTCGTTGCAGAAGGTCAAATTGACTCGGTTGGTGCGGCCGATCTGGTGCGACTTGTAGTTCACGCCGTTGAGGGCGCCGGCCGATACACCGTAGACCGCCGGAATCTCGACGCCTGCCTCCATGAGAACGTCGAGCACGCCCGCGGTAAACTGCCCGCGGAAGCTGCCGCCCTCCAAAACGAGCGCGACCTTGCCGGCGTTCTTTGCCTTATCTTCTGCAGTCATATTGACCTCCTGCGATTGCGTTTTGGCTTTCTTCTACCCAGTTTTGGAATGGAGGGCGCATGGGTTTTGGAGCAGAGTTCGATTCTCCGCGGTTTGGGGCTTGCGTTGAAGCGGGGCATGGGCAGCCGGAGCTTAATCGACATCGCATCGATATTGGGTTGGGGCTTTGCGCGGAGAATCCGCGTGTTCGCTTCGCGAACCCGCGCCGGCTTCGGCCGCCTGCCGGCGTCCTCGCCCGCGGGCCAAAAACGCTTACGCGTTTTCCTAACGCCCGCGCCCTGCACAGAGTTCGATTCTCCGCGGTACGGGCTGGAAATAAAAAGGCAGGTAGATATGAGTATCTACCTGCCTGTTACTTATGGTGGAGCTGGCGTTCATTCGGTCGAACACGCCCTCCCCCGACTCGTCGAAGGTGAAGGCGATGCGCAGCCCGTCGCCGCCGTCCGGCCCGCCGAGCACCACGCGCGAGACGAACGTGCGCAGTATCGTGGCCGTGTCCATCTTGGCCGCCATGGCGTCCAGCCAGTACAGGGCGCGGTCGCGGTCCAGGCTCGCGCCCTCCACGGCCTTGGCCACGGCCAGCTCGTCGCGCAGCAGGTCCTGGCGGCGCTTCAGCGCGTCTATGCGCTCCTTGCCGCCCGGAGGCGCGATGCCCGACTCGATGGCCGCCCATATGTTGGCGTAGGCCGTCTCTATCCTAGCCAGCTCGCCCTCGATGATCGCGCTCTGCGGCTTCTCGTCGGCGCGCTCCTCCTCGGCGTCGGCCAGCAGCTCGGCGATGCGCCGGCGGTTCTCCTCGCTCCCGAGGGCGCGGCGCACGGCCTCGGCCACGCGCTCCTCCACGTCGTCGCGGCCGACCGTCCGCCTGCACTCACGGCATCGGTAGTAGTAGTACGTCGAGCCGGATGCGCTCGTGCCGCTCGTGCCCGTCATGGGCGCGCCGTCCGCGCCGTCGAACAGCTTGCCCGTGAGCATGAAGTCCGATGCGCTCGCGCGCTTGCGCGGCCTGTGCCTGTCGTTCAGCAACCTGATCACCCTCTCGACGTCCTCCATGGGCACGATGGCGGGCATCCCGCCCGGGACCGTGACCCCGGCATAGCTGTACTCGCCGCCGTTCTCCCTCCGCATGAGGATGCGGCGCACCGTCTGGAAGCGCCACTTGCCGCCCTTCTTGGTGCGGTACGGCTCCCACGCCCTCACGACGTCGGCGACCGTCTTCCCTTCGAGCAGCATCCTGGTGCCCATCCTGATGACGGCGGCCTCCTGGTCGTTGACCTGGTAGACGCCGTCCACGATATCCCAGCCGTAGCGCACGCACCCGTTGGCCATGCACCGCTGGGCGTTCTTTTGGATGCCCTCGCGGATGCGCTCCGCGTCGACCGCGCTCTCGTACTCGGCGAGCAGTTCGAGCATGCCGAGCTGCAGCACGCCCGCCGAGCCGCCCGCTATGTCCTCACCCGCGTACAGTATCTCGACGCGGCTGCGGCGCAGCATGATGCGCGCCATGGCCATCTCGTCGCGGTTGCGCATGATGCGCGTCACCTTCCAGATCACCACGAAATCGAACAGCCCGCGCCTTGCGTCGGCCATCATGCGCTGGAACTCCGCGCGGTCGGTGTTGGTGCCGGTCTGCGCGTAGTCGCAGTACTCCGCGACCACCGTCAGCTCGTTTTCGCGGCAGTAGTCGCGGGACTTCTCCACCTGTATCTCGATGGACTCGCTACGCTGGTTGTGGCTGGAGAAGCGGGCATATATCGCCGCACGTCCGCCCATGGCTACCTGCCTAATGTGTAAAGAGTTGGCGGAGTATCGCCTGTCGGACTCATTTCGCTGATTCGGGAGACGACGAGTTCTCCGTTAACGACCTTTGAAGTCACTTTCCAATAGTGGCCGAACGCGGCACCGTTTTCGAAAAGCGCGTACTCGCTTTCAATCCTTCCCGGATTCCCGTCCGGCAACAAGCTGGCGGTCATCGTGATATGGGTCCTCGGCGACCGGGGTTTGCGCATCATCCCGGAATCGTATTCAAACCGGAACGGAAACTTCGACACCCGACCGGTTTTTTCCGTAAACGGGATGCACCGAATGCCGCAAAGCGGAAAACGCAACAAGCATTTATAGGCATCCGACAGATCAGGCATAGGGACGGAAAACTCGGGAAAACTAGCAAGGGAATGAGCATCAGCGAGCAAACTGTTGGCCTGACGAACAAGAGCCTCGACTCTCGGAACGTCCTGCGGGGCAATGCTGAACATATCGCGCATGCGCTCGGTTAAAGTCGTTCTGATTGCTGGTCTTCCTTTGAACTCATAGGGGAAGTCGGGAAACTGGTCAGCCCATTCCGGCTGAAACTCGTCAAATAGTTCGTCGTAGTTCGACTTCGGGAGTTCCAAACATTCGGGAACATAGGAAACCGGCTCGGCCGTCCTCCTCCCCTTTTGCTTCATAAAATCAAACAAGCCCATGGCTACTCCATCTCGTTGGCGGCCTGGAACCACACCACCGTGCCGATCACGCGCACGGGGCCGTCGTCCATGCCGAAGATCATGTCCTCGTAGTCCTCGAAGCTGTCCGCCGACAGCATCAGCTTGGTGCTGCCCTTGTACCAGCGGCGCATGACCGCGCGGTAGTCCTCGGTCTCCACCACGGCGATGGACCCGTTGGCGGGCTGGCGGTCGGGGTCGACCAGCACGTGGCTGCCCTCGGGTATGACGCGGTTCATGCAGTCGCCCTCGACCTCCAGAGCGAACGCGCGCGGGTGTCCGGCGCACACGGACGCGGGCACCTCCACGCGGTGCGCTATCTCCTCCTCGTCGGCGAGCGAGCCGGCGTGCACGCGGCCGAGTGTGAGCAGCGGCACGGTTGCGCTGCTGGCCACCACGGGGATGGCGCCGGAGGGCATATACGGGCTGCCCTTGGGCTTTTTGGTCACGGGGTCGATGAACGACATCCCGTTATCTTCGATAATGTTGCTTTTAGAAATGCGAAAGTAGTCCGCAATCTTTTGTATCGAACCCATACGAGGTTCGGAAAAGCCGCCTTCCCACTGAGAGACGGCACCACGGGAAACGCCCGCAATCGAGGCAAGCTGCTCTTGCGTAACGCCGAACAGTTCCCGCAGTTGGATGATGTTCTCGCGAATGCCCATAGCGACCTCCTGTTAACTTCTCTTGCATTTTATTGCAAAATTAACTTGACATGCAATGCTAGAAAAACTAACCTTTGAGACAGTTCGACAAGCGAAGGAGGTGATAAGGCTTGGCGAAGTTCAAAACTCTTCGCGAGGCACGCGAAGATGCAGGCTTCACGCAGCAATATATGGCCGATGAACTGGGCGTTTCTCGTCCCACTTATATGAAGATTGAGGAAAAGCCCGAAAATGCGAGCGTTTTACAGGCGCGCCGCATCTGCGAAATCTTGAGCCGTAGCTACGAAAGCATTTTTTTCGGCAGAAACGCTAGTTAAACTAACCCGAAGGGAGAACAACCATGACCACCAAGAGCCACCAGCCCGAGTTCGTTGCGGATATCGTCGGCGAAACGCTCGACCGCATCACCGACAAGCGCAAGCACGTGACGTTCCACTTCGAACCCGCTGAGAACGGCTGCATGGAGGAATCCAAGTACAGCATGATCGACCGCATCGTCTCCACGTGGGGCTTCGAAAGGAAGCGCGTCATTCCGCTAGAGGCCAGCATGAAGCAGCAGTTCGAACTCGGCGGCATGCAGTTCAACGTCTACGACTCCGTGCAGTTCAGCGTAAACGGCAAGGGCTGGAGCACCGACTTCAAGCGCATCGAGCGCGACAGCGCCTACGACGTGGAGGAGTAGGCCATGCTGAACGAGGTGACCGTACGGGGGGGGGTTCACCGCCCTCAACGTGAAGAGCGGCAAGTGCGTGCTGCAGTTTGAGCTGGACCCGAAGTACAGGGACTTCATCCCGAAGCTGGTGGAGTTCACGGGCCAGATGCTCAACATCCACGTGTACGACGACCAGGAGGTGATGTTCGTGAACGAGGACACCGGGGAGTGCATCTACGAGGACGCCCCGCTTTCGCTGCCGGGCGTCGCGGGCGAATGACCCCGCAGCAGCGCGCCATGTGCCGCGAGCTGGCGGCCATGATGCGCGAGTTCTACAAGGACCCAGAGAACGAGAGGAAGTTCCAGGAATGGAAAAGATCGAGGGAAGGAGGGTGCGCGTCTCAGCCGGCAAGCGAGGGACGCGCACCGAAACGGTTCACTTCCGAACCGAGGACAGTGTAACACCCGAGCAGCGCCGCGAGAGGCTGCAGGCCGTTTTCGCCGCCCTGTTCGTCTGCGCGTGCATCGCCGCCACATGGGCGCTGGAGGCAACAGCATGGCCGAGGTAGACGCCAAGGCCCAGGCCCTCGTGGCCAAGGCGTGCGGCTGGGTTGCCTCGAACCCCGATACATGGGCGAAGCTGCGCCGCATCTGCTACCGCCTGATGCTGGAGGGCCACGTCATCCAGCGCGACAACGTGTACACCCTGGCGTGCCAGAACGGCATGACCGTGAGCGAGGCCAGCGAGTTCAAGCGCGACCACAACCTGTGGAGCGTGCTGTCCCGCTACATGGTGCTGCAGCGCCCCTCCATGCTGGCCGCCGTGAGCTTCCGCCGCACGCCGGTGGACTCCGTGGACCTGGTGGGCGCGTGGGAGGCCATCGTGGGCCCAGCCGTTTTCGCCGCCTCCACGCTAACCGAGGCGCAGGGCATCTACGACAGGGGCGCGCAATGAGGTGCGCCGTCACGGTCGAGGGCCGAATGCCGAGCCTGAACGACTACATCAGCGCCGAGCGCGCCAACCGCTACAAGGCGGCGGCCATGAAGAAGCGCGAGACGGCGCGCGTGAGGGCGGCGGCCATGCAGCAGCGCGCGCCGCGCTTCGAGCGCCGGGTGACCGTGCGCACCACGTTCTACGAGCCCGACATGCGCCGCGACGCCGACAACGTGGGCTTCGCGCGCAAGTTCGTGCTCGACGGCCTGGTGGCGGCGGGCGTAATCAAGGACGACTCCCGCAAGTACGTGGAGCAGTGCCCCGACAGGGTGCTCACCGACAGGGCGCGCCCCCGCGTGGTCGTGGAGGTGAGCGACGAGTGACCCGCCGAGACAAGGGCAGGCCACACAGGGCGTGGCGCAAGGCCGACCTCGACCGCATAGCCGAGCTGGCGGGAAAGGTGCCCGCCCGCGAGATTCGCCGCGAGCTGCGGCTGTCCAAGAACCAGTTGGATAACGCGCGGCGCGTGATCAACGCCAGCGGCGGCCACGTGTCCCTGCGCTGCTACCGCCACCGTCTGGAGCTGTGCCCGTCGTGCGGGTGCCGCAGGGCGACCCTCGGCAAGGACGGCATCTGCGAACCGTGCAGACGCCAGCAGCAGCTTGAGGCCATAGAGGCCCGCATAGCCGAGCTGCTGCCGAGGCTGACCGCAGAGGAGCGCCGCACCTACGAGCGCACCGAGTGCGGCCGAGAGAGCCGCGCCGACCCCATGCCGCAGGCCCCGGACACCTCGGGCATGAGCCGCTACGCCGCCGACAAGGCAGCAGAGGCGCACGACGAGGCCATGGAGCGGTGGCTGTGCCGCTACCTGTACCGCAGGGTCAAGGCGGCGCAGAAGCGCAAGGAGCGCATAGAGAAAAAAGTTCCGAAATCCTGAAAAGTTTTTATCACTTTTAGTTTTCCCAGTTAGGAGACCCAAATGCTCACGGAAATCATCAGCAAGACCGTCGCGGACAAGACGGTGGACAGCATCCTGAAGCGCATCGAGCGCGCCGTCCCCGTGCCCGAGCCGGGCGACGGCGGCTTCGACGCCGCCATGCGCCAGGCGTTCAACATGGGGGCCGCCTGCATGGCCGCGCAAATCAAGAACGGCCCCGTGCCCACCAAGCGCATCGCGCTCATGGGCGAGGTGGCCCGCGTGGCGTGCCGCGCCCGCCTGGTGGGCATGGAGTGCCGCGTGGTCGTAGACGAGGAGGCCCGCGCATGCAATCGCTAGAGGAGGTCGCGATCTGCGACGTGTACCCCTACGAGCGCGCCGACGGCGAGCCGATGAACCCGCGCGACTTCACCACCAGGGAGAGCGCCGAGCACATCGCGGGCCTGGCCGCGCAGTTCAAGGCCAACCGCCTCAACCCCGGCCAGCCCGTCATGAAGCCCATCCTGTACAAGGAGGGCGGCATCTACTGGATCATCGACGGCGAGTGCCGCGTGCGCGCCATGAGGGCCATCGGCACCGAGCGTTTCCTCGCCGAGGTCTACGACGACCTGGACGACGCCGAGCTGGCGCGCGTCGAGGCGGCCAAGGCCATGGTGGAGACCGACGCCAAGCTGGGGCTGACCGCCGAGGAGAAGTCGCGCGGCGTGCAGACCATGCTGGCGCTCGACATCCCCGACGAGGAGGTGGCCGTGGCCGCCCGCACCGACGCGCGCACCGTGGCCAAGGCGCGCCGCGCGGCCCGCAGGGTGCAGGACGCCGCCTACGACATGACGCTCGACCGCCTGGCCGCCATCGCCGAGTTCGAGGGCGACGACGAGGCCGTGGCAGAGCTGCGCGACTGCAAGCAGTCCGAATGGCAGCGCGTGTACGCGGGCCTGAAGGCCAAGGCCGAGCAGAGGCGCAACCGCGCCGAGGTGGTGGCGGTGCTTGCCGACGCGGGCGTCGAGTTCGTCGACGAATGCCCCGAGGGCTTCGCCGCATGCCGCACGTTTTCCGACTACCGCCCCGACCTGGCGGCGCTGGACGCCTACGTGGCCGACAACGCGGGCGCGGGGCTTCTGGCCGAGGAGACGTCGTTCGGCGTGACCCTGCTGGCGCCGGTGGCCGAGGGGGCCGACGAGGCCGCACAGGCCGCAGCCCAGCGCAAGGCCGACTTCCAGGCCGCCTACGAGGACGGCGCGAAGGCGCGTCGCGAGTGGCTTGCCGCCCACGCGGGCGACCTCAAGTCGATGCGCCGCACGGCGCTGGCGCTGACCTCGTTCGCCATGGAGGCCGAGGCCGTGGAATCGTTCGAGGAGCTGCTGGGCCGGCCCATCGACCGCACGCCCACCGAGCTGGCCGTGGCCATGGGCTGGCGGGCAGCGTGGGACATGAGCGGCTGGACGGCCTGGAGCCTCATGGAAGGCGGCAGCTCCGTGTACTTCAACCGAGTGACGGTCGAGAGCGTGACCATCATCTACGAGGCCATGAAGGCCGACGGCTACGAGCCGAACGCGGCCGAGACGGAAACCTACGAGGCGTGCATGGCGCGCCTGGGAAGCGAGGAGTAAATGAGCGAAGCAGTTGAGGCCGAGATCATCGAGCCCGAGGAGGCCTCGGAGCTGACCGTGGCGTACTCCCCCGCTGTGATCGAGGCCAACTTCGACGCCCTGGAGGCGCACGTGCGCAGGCTGGTGGCCGACTACGAGGGCGCGACCTACGACATGGGCAAGGACGAGAACGTGAAGGCCGCCAAGCGCGACCGCGCCTACCTCAACGGCATCGCCAAGGAGATAGACGAGCGCCGCAAGGCCGTGAGCCGCGAGTACACGAAGCCCCTGGCCGCGTTCGAGGACAGGTGCAAGGCCGTGGCGGGCATCGCGAAGCAGGCAGCCGACGGCATCAAGGCGCAGCTGGACGAGGCAGAGGAGGAGCGCCAGCTGCGCGCGTACGCCAAGCTGCGGGAGCACTACGAGGAGTTCGCCGGGCTGCTGGCCCCCGTCGTGCCCTATGAGCGTTTCCACGAGAAGCAGTGGACCAACAAGACCTTCGGCGAGGCGAAGGCATTCAAGGCCCTGGAGGCCAAGGTGGAGCGCCTGGCCCAGGACTGGGAAACCCTCAAGGCGCAGTTCCAGGGCGAGCCGTTCTACGACGAGGCCGAGCGCGAGCTGTTCGCCACCCTGGACCTGGGCGCGGCCATAACGGCGGCGCACAAGGCCGAGGAGGAGCGCCGGCGCATCGCCGAGCTGAAGGCGGCCATGGAGCCGGAACCCGTGGAAGAGCCCGAACCCGAACCCGAAGCGGTGCCCGAGCCCGCGGAATGCCAGCCCGCAGAGTTCCCGCAGCCGCTTGAGCAGATGCCCGAGCCGCAGCCCGCGCCCATGCCCGCCCCGGTGCCGCCAGCGCCGCCCGCGCCGGCACCCGTGGCCATGGCGGGCGACCCGTGGACGGTCGTGGTGCCGTGCGCCACGCGCGAGCAGATGCAGGGCGTCGCGGCGGCCCTCAAGGCGCAGGGCGTCGTGGGCACCATCATGCACGGCACGGTGGGCCAGGTTTACGAGCGGATGAACGGAGGCTACTAGCATGACCCAGGAACAGCAGTCCATCGACCTCATGGCGGCCGTTGCCCGCGTGCAGCGCGCCGTGGTGGTGCCCAAGGCCAAGTACAACGCTTTCGGCAAGTTCAGCTACCGCAGCTACGAGGACATAGTGGCCGCGCTGAAGGAGCCGTGCGCCAAGGAGGGCCTGGCGTTCTTCATGACCGACGAGCTGGTGCAGATAGGCGACCGCTACTACGTGAAGTCCACGGCGTGCGTGTTCCCCGCCGAGGGCGGCGAGGGCCTGCTGCAGGTGAGCGCCTACGCCCGCGAGGACGAGCACAAGAAGGGCTCGGACGACGCCCAGGTGACCGGCATGGCGTCGAGCTACGCCCGCAAGTACGCGCTGTGCGGCGCGTTCGCCATCGACGGGCAGAGCGATCCCGACGCCATGGAGGAGCAGCCCGCGCCCGAGGAGAAGCAGCCGCCCGCAGACGGCCCCTTCACGGCCCACTGCCGCAGCTGCGGGGCGCGCTACCAGTTCGCCAGCATGCCGCAGTACATGGAGTTCGTGGCCAACAGCCCGTGCTGCCCGCGCCCCGACTGGCAGGTGGAGTAGATGCAGGCGCTCACCGAGGAGCTGGACGAGCTGACCGACAGGCTGGAGGCCGAGCTGAAGACCTGCAAGGAGTCGGGCTGCCAGTACGCCGAGAACGAGGCCGAGTACCGCAAGGCCCTGCGCATCGCCATCCTGAACGAGCGCCAGAAGGGCACGCCCGTCACCATCATCGGCGACGTGTGCCGGGGCCAGGAGCAGATAGCGGAGGCCAAGCGCCGCCGCGACTGCTCCGAGGCCATCTACAAGGCCTCGCAGGAGGCCATCAACGTAATCAAGCTGCGCATCCGCATGGTAGACGCGCAGATCACCCGCATCTGGAACAGCGGGGACGTAACCCAAGGAGGGTATCTATGAGCATCAACCGCGTGTGCATATCCGGCAACCTGACCCGCGACCCCGTGCTGCGCTCCACGTCTGGCGGCATGTCCGTGCTGTCCATGGGCGTGGCCGTCAACGACCGCCGCAAGAACCAGCAGACCGGGCAGTGGGAGGACCACCCGAACTTCGTGGACTGCACGCTGTTCGGCACCCGCGGCGAGAAGCTGGCGCAGTACCTCGCCAAAGGCAGCAAGGTGGCCATCGAGGGCAAGCTGCGCTACCGCAGCTGGAACGACCAGCAGACCGGCCAGAAGCGCAGCGCGCTGGAGGTCGTGGTGGACGAGCTGGAGTTCATGAGCGGCCAGCAACAGCAGCAGGGCTACGCGCCGCAGCAGTACGCGCCCCAGGCGGCCCCGCAAGCGCCGCAGGCCCGCACGTACGGCCAGGGACGCCCCGCCCCGGCACCTGCACCGCAGCAGCCCGCCTACGCGCCGCAGCCGGCCACTCAGCAGGCGTACGCGCCACAGCAGCCCGCGCCGCAGCAGCCCGCGCCGCAGCAGCAGGCCATGCCTGATCTGTACGACGAGGATATCCCGTTTTAGGGAAGGCGACGGCGACACTATGGGCATGGTTATACACGACGACTTCTGGGCGGCCGCGCAGGCCATGCCCGAGAAGCAGCGCGCGCCGTTCATCTACGCCATCGTCGAGTACCGGTTCACGGGCAAGGAGCCGCAAGGCAGCCCCGCGTGGCTGCCTACCTTCCTGGTGCTCAAGGGCAGGCTCGACATGGGCGACGAGAAGAGCGAGCGCGCAAGGAAGGCGGCCAACGCCCGCTGGGGCAACAGGCCGGGGAAGGAAGACGCGGTGGACGATGCGGCGGCACGGGCGCAAGCCGATGCGCAAGCACATGCGGGAGCATATGCGGATACAGGTGCAGTCGCACATGCGCAAGCAGATGCGGATGCACATGCAGGCGCATCGAGTTGCGGCAATGCAGAGGTTGAGGTTGAGGTTGAGTATATAGATAACCCCTTAATCCCCTTTGACGAAATCGTGCATGCGCTCAACGAGGCAGCCGGCACCCGCTACCGCTCAAGCAGCGCCAAGACCCGCAGGCTGATACACGCCCGCTGGGCCGAGGGCTACCGCCTCCCCGACTTCCTGGCCGTCATCGACACGATGGCAGCCGAGTGGGCGGGCGACCCGAAGATGGCCAAGTACCTGCGGCCCTCCACGCTGTTCTCGCCGAAGTTCGAGGACTACGTGAACCGCGGCACGAGGACCCGGAAGGAGGCCGACGGCTATGCCGAGTACGACTGAGTGCCCCCACTGCGGGGCGCAGCTGGAGGTCCGCTACGTGGTGCTGGCTGGCCGCCGCACCTTCTGCGGCTGGAAGCCGTGCGGCTGCCCGGGTGCCGTGGCGGAGCGCGACGAGCGTTCGCGCCTTGAGGCCAGGGCCAAGGCCGAGGAGGCCGCAGCCAAACGCCGCCGGGCCTACGAGCGGGCCGGAATCAAGCCACGCTTCATGACGGCCGCCTCCCCCATGGCCGAGGGCATCGCCGCGAAGGTTGAGCAAGGGCGTGGAGCGTACATCTGTGGCCCCGTGGGAACCGGCAAGACCCACCTGGCGAGCGCCGTGGCGCGCCTCCTGGTGGACGGCGGCACCAGCGTGAGGGTGACCGACATGCTGGGCGTGCTGGCCGCCATCAAGGGCACCTACGGCGGCGACGGCACCGAGGACGGCGTGCTGTCCAGGCTCTCCCGCGTGGGGTGCCTGGTGCTGGACGACCTGGGCAAGGAGTCCCCCACCGACTGGACGCTGGGGCAGGTGTTCCGCGTCGTGAACGACAGGTACGAGAACATGAGGCCCGTGGTCGTGACCACGCAGTACGGCAAGGGCGACCTCATACGCCGCCTGGCCAAGAACGGCGACGAGGAGACGGCGGTGGCCATCGTGAGCCGCCTGTCGGAGATGTGCGACAAGTACGAGCTGCAAGGCAAGGACAGGAGGCTATCGAATGACAAACGTTGACACGCTGCCCGAGATCCTGCGCCCCCTCATGGAGGGGCCGAGCATCGAGACGCCCAGGTGCGCCGTGTGCGGCGCACCGTGGCCGCTCAACCGCCACCACATCGTGAGGCGCGGGGCGGGCAAGCTGTTCCGCGACGGGCGCGAGGTTCCCAAGCCCACGGTGATGCTGTGCGGCAGCGGCAACGGCAGCGGATGCCACGGCCTGGCGCACGCCAACCGGCTGCACTTCCGCTGGGTCAGGGCCGAGCAGAGGTTCAACCGCCTCGCCCCGCCGGGCTCGGGGCACTGGGAGTACCTGCTGCTGCCGGAGCCGACCAAGTACGCGGATGCCCTGGCCATGGACGGCTGGAGGCGGCTGCCGAGGGGCAGGCGGTGCATGTGAGCGGGTACGAGCCTTCAAGCGGGTGGAACCTCCCGCCCGGGTGCTTCGAGTCCGACCCCAGGGCACCGTGGAACCGGCCCGACCCGTGGGAGGGCCGCACGTGCCGGGAGTGCCGATTCTGCGGCCATGTGCAGGGCGCTGGCGGCGAGGCCGTGTGCGCCTGCGACGCCATGACGGGCGGCGGCCCCGACGTGGAGGCGATTGACGAGACAAGCGAGGCATGCGAGTGCTTCGAGTTCGAATAGGAGACGAAACGATGAAGAAGATCTACGCGGTGGCCACGGAGAGCGACGTGGTGCTGGCGTTCGAGAGCAAGCCGGACGCCGAGGAGTACGCGGGCGAGCACGACGGCATGGCGGTGCTGCCGGTGCCGTGCGTGGGGGCCTACGAGTACCCGAGCGAGCACTCGGCGACCGACTGGGACCATATCACCGACACGCTGCCGAAGGGAGGCGAGTAGCCATGAAGGTGTACATGTGCGCATGCGAACGCTGCGGCAAGGAGGTGCCGGTGACCCTGAAGGGTTGCGCCAGGATGGTGCTGAGGAACAGCGCGCGAATCGACGGCAAGGCAAGGGCCTTGTGCCCGGAGTGCGCCGAGAGCCTGCGGGCGTGGTTCCTCTCAGGCGCGGCGAAGCCGGAAGGAAGGGAGTAGCCATGGGAATCATCTGCGAGACCTGCGGGCGCGATATCGACGCCCTGGGGCAGGACAACATGGGCGTGGACGCGCCGCTGTGCGAGGACTGCTGGAGCGAGCAGCAGAGCCACGCGGTGGCCGCGCTGAGGCGCGAGGTTCGCAACCTGAGATTCAAGAACGCCCGGCTGCGCGAGGAGCTGGACGCCGCGACCGAAGAGACGGCCGTGCAGAACCTGCGCCAGGGCATCGAGACGGCCTACGAGCCGAACCGCGAGCGCGCCCTGGCGCTCACGAAGCTGGACGAGTGCGAGTTGTGGCTGGGGCGCTGCGAACTCAAGGAGACGGCGGCGCCCGCTGCGGGCAGCGCGGCCCAGGAGGCGGCCATGCCTTGCCTCAAGGCCGAAGAGGCGCGCGGCTTCGCGATGCCCGACGTGAACGTGGAGGCGAAGGCTGAGGTAACGGCCGAGGAGTTGGCCAAGGGCCTGCGCGAGGCCATGCAGCCGGTCATGCGGATGGCGGTGGAGTAGCCATGGAGCAGCAGACGAGGAAGAAGCGCCGCCCCAGCATCGAGGTGCGCTGCCCGAAATGCGGCATTCGCGAGATCTGGCACCACCTGCCCAAGGGAGGCGACCGCTGCCGCTGGTGCGGCCACCTGTTCGAGGACTTCACCTACCGAGAGGTAGGGCCGAGCGCGAAGGGGGCCGCGAAATGACGAACTGGGAGTGCCTTTTCGGCACACCCGAGCGGGCTGTCCGAACGGAGGTGGAGTTCCACTCGTGGCCCTTCATCATCATCGTGAGCGAGACGCGCCGCATGAGCGAGTGCACTACCAGCGGCCGACTGCTGGCCCGCTTCTACACGGAGGCCGACTACCTGGAATGGCTCAAGGCCGAGCATGACGACGGCACCGTCGAGTTGGAGGACGAATGAACCGCCCGGGATGCAACTGGGGCTGCCTGCTTTTCATAGCGGCGGCTATCGCCATAGACGTGGCCGCGTTCTTCGCCATGCGCGCGCTGGCGGCCGGCCTCGTGGCCATGGCAGCGGCGGCGTGCGGGTAGGGACAACCGAATACGGAAACAGGCAGAGGGCCGTCCTTCGGGGCGGCCTTTTCCATGCCCGGCGACACGCTTGCGACCATATGGGCCGAGAGATAAGGGAAGGAGGCCGCAGGTGCCCAAGAAGGACAAGCCGCTCACGGCGAAGCAGGAGGCGTTCGCCCGCGAGATGGCCAAGCCCCGCGCCAAGCAGCAGGACGCGTACCGCGCGGCCTACGACTGCAAGCGCATGAACTACAACTCGATAAGCTGCGCCGCCTCCAAGCTGATGCGCGACCCACGAATCGCGCACAGAATCCAGGAAATCCGCGACGCGGCCGCCAAGGACTGCCGCTGGGAGCTGCAGGACGCGGCCGCCCCGCTGTTCGAGGTGCTGGACGGCGCGCTGCCCATCTTCCGCCGCCAGGCGGCCGAGGGCAGCATCAACGGCGACGCGCGCCTGGCCATAACCGAGAGCGTGAAGCTGCTCAACGACATGTTCGGCGTGGACGGCGCGAAGGCCGCCATGGCCGAGGCGGGGGTGACCATCGTTGACGACCTCGGTTAGGCTCTCGGACGTCGTTGCCTCCGTGTTCGCGGGCGTGTGGCGCTCCATCAAGGCGCACGAGTTCACGCACTACTGGTTCAAGGGCGGGCGCAACTCCACCAAGTCGTCGTTCATCTCCATCGCCATCGTGCTGCTGATCATGCTCAACCCGGAGGCCAACGCCGTCGTGCTGCGCAAGGTCGGCAACACGCTGCGCACGTCCGTGTACGAGCAGATAGGCTGGGCGTGCGACGTGCTGGGCGTGGCCCGCCTGTTCGACTTCGGCCTGTCCCCCATGGAGGTGACCTACCTCCCCACCGGGCAGGTCATACGCTTTGTGGGATGCGACAAGCCCAAGAAGCTGAAGTCGGCGAAGTTCCGCACCGGCTACTGCGCCGTGGTGTGGTTCGAGGAGGTTGACGAGTTCGACGGCATGGACGAGGTGCGCAGCGTGCTGGCCACGTTCCTGCGCGGCGGCGACGTGTTCTGGGTCTTCTACAGCTACAACCCTCCCCGCTCGGCGCGCAACTGGGTGAACAAGGAGGCGCGCGACCTGGAGGCCCACCTGGGCGAGGACGGGCGCTTCATATGCCACACCACGTACCTGGACGTCATAGACGAGCACCCCGAATGGATAAGCGCCACCGCGCTGGTGGAGGCAGAGCGCAGCCGCCGCAAGACCCCCGACTCCTACCGCTGGCAATGGCTCGGCGAGGTGACGGGCACCGGCTCCGAGGTGTTCCCCGACAAGCTGCTGGAAATCCGGCCCATAACGGACGAGGAGCGCGAGGCCATCGCCCTGCGCTCGTTCGGCGTGGACGCGGGCAGCGTGCACCCGTGGGTGTTCATGGAGGTGGGATACGACGAGAACGAGCGCGTGCTGTACCTGCTGGACGAGGAGAGCCGCCAGGGCGTGGACGCCGTCGACCCGAAGACCGCCGAGCTGGTGGCCTCGAAGCTGGAGGAAGCCGGCGACCCCGCCGCAGACGTGTGGTGCGACAGCGCAGCGCGCGGCATGATCCTCTACTACCAGGAGCAGGGCATCAGCGCCCAGAAGGCGTTCAAGCAGGGCCTGAACGCGCCCAAGAGCCGCATCAGGTGGATGCAGAACATCACGCGCATAGTCATCGACCCCGACCGCTGCCCGCTCGCCGCCAAGGAGTTCCCCGAGTTCGAGTACGTGTCGAACGGGCAGGGCGACATAACCGAGACACTGCCGAAGGTGAACGACGACGCGATAGACGCGGCGGGCTACGCCGCAGGACTGTGGATAAGGAGCAACCTCTGATGGAGAAGCGAGGCAACACGGGCTACGCCGAGGCGTGGCTGCGCCGCATGGGATACCAGCCAGACACCCGCATGCAGGGCATGGTGGGCGTCTGGTTCGGCTGGTTCGCGGCGAACAACGGCTGGTACCACTACAGCGAGCGGCGCGGCTTCCGCGTGTACAAGCGCGAGCGCGCCAGCCTGCACCCGGCGGCGCTCGTGGCCGACGAGTGGGCCAGCCTGCTCATGAACGAGAGCACGATCATCTCCAGCACGAGCGACGAGCGCCGCGCCTGGATGGCGCGCTACTTCGCCAACCCCACGGCGACGGGCGGCGTCGGCGACGAGGGGCACGAGGACGGCCAGGCCGCGCCGCAGCCGGCAGAGGACGTCGACGCGCCCACATCGTTCGCCATGGACAACGCCGACTTCATAGCCCGCGCGTTCGCCATGGGCACGGGCGCGTGGGTCATCGAGCCGCGAGGCGTGACCGACAGCGCCTACACGCCCGACGCCGAGCTGCGCATCGTGCGCTACGACGCCACGCAGATAATCCCGCTCACGTGGAGCGCCGACGACTGCACGCAGTGCGCGTTCGTGGGCCGCGTGGAGGTCGCCGGGCGCGACTACGACCAGTGCCAGGCGCACGTGCTCGTTGGCGGCACCTACCACATCCTCACGCAGCTGTTCGACACCCGCACGCACAAGCAGGTGGCGGTCGAGGGCATCAGCGCCGACATGGACACGCGCTGCACCCGTCCGCTTTTCGCGCTCGTGCGCCCCGCCGTGTCGAACCGCTTCTACGACTACTGCGCGATGGGCGCGAGCGTGTACTGCAACGCCGTGGGGGCCATGAAGGTGGTCGACGAGGCCGCCACCTCCCTGCTTGACCACATCCGCGTGGGCCGCCCGCGCACGTTCGTGGACAAGACCCTCATTGAGTCCAAGACCGACAAGGGGCCGGACGGCAGCCTCACGAAGACCTACTACGCCTTCGGCGAGGCCGACGACACCATCTTCAGCATGAACCCCGGCGACGAGGGGTCGGCCAAAATCCAGACCGTGCAGAGCGACCTCAAGGCCGACGAGAACGCCAGCGCCATCAACACGGGCCTGCGCCTGCTGTCGGTGGCGTGCGGCTTCGGCAACGGCTACTTCTCCTGGGAGTCGCACACGGGCCTGAAGACCGCCAAGGAGGTGGCGGCCGACAACTCGCAGCTGATGCGATCCATCCACCGCCACGAGAACGCCCTGCGCAAGTCCATCGTGCGGCTGGTCAACGGCATGGCCGACGCGTGCCGCAGCATCAAGGGCGAGGCCGTGCCCTACGGCGACGTCACCGTGGACTTCGACGACTCCATCATCAGCGACACGCAGAGCGCCCGCGAGATGGCCATGAGCGAGGTCGGCGCGGGCATCATGGCCCCGTGGGAGTACCGCCGCCGCTTCTACGGCGAGACCAAGGACGAGGCGCAGGCCAACGTGCCCGAGCAGCAGGGCGGCGCGTTCGACATGCTGGGCGACGGGCTGGCCTGATGCTGGGGCCGGACTATATAGAGCACTTCACCGACGCGGCGCAGGGGGCGATGGACGAGTACACCCTGCGCCTGGTGTGCATCTACGCCGCCCTCATAGGCTCCATCGACTTCGAGGGCGAGAGCGCCTACTCCCAGGCCGCCAGGAAGGCCGCGCTGGCCGCCAAGGACGTGCAGAAGGCCATGAGCGAGGAGGGCCGCAGAGCCGCGAGAGAGGCTGCCAAGGCGGCGGCCGAGGCTGTGGCCAAGAGCGCCGAGACCGACCTGTCCACGCTGGGCACGGCCATGGGCGCGCTGTCTAAGACGATGCAGTGGAGGCTCCACAACTCGGCGCGGGCCACGGCGGCGGGCGTTCAGGAAGTGGTGAGCCGAGACAACCTGAAGATGCCCGCCAACGTGCAGCGCGCGTACCTCGAAGTCGTGGCGCAGGCCGTGGCGCAGGTGAACTCGGGCATGGCGGGCTACGAGCAGGCCACCCGCGAGGCCGTGCTGAAGCTGGCGCGGCGGAGCGTGTCCGTCGTGGACTACAAGAGCGGGGCGTGGGCGCAGGCCGACGTGGCCATGCGCCGCCACGTGCGCACCCAGGTGGTACAGGCAGGCAGCCGCAACACGCTGGAGCTGCTTGAGGAGACGGGGCACGACCTCGTGCAGACCTCCTCGCACGGCGGCGCGCGCGAGAGCCACGCCAAGTGGCAGGGCCGCGTTTTCAGTCTGTCGGGCAAGTCCAAGAAATACCCGCCGTTCTACCGCGAGACGGGCTACGGCTCGGTCGATGGCTTGTGCGGCGCGAACTGCAAACACGACTTCGGCATCTACGTGGAGGGCCAGCCGCTGCGCTACGAGCGCGACCCCGACGGCGGCGACGAGAAGCGCGAGGAGCGATACCAGGCAGAGCAGAAGCAGCGCGAGCTTGAGCGCGGCATACGCGCCGCCAAGCGCGAGGCAACGGCCCTGGAGGCCGCCGGGCTCGATAACACCAAGGAGCGCCTGCGCCTGGGCAAGCTGCAGAAGCGCCAGCGCGAGCACATAGCCGCCCACCCCTACCTGTCCCGCGAGCGCACGCGCGAGGCCGCCATGGAATCGAAGGCGCGCATCTACCCGCTTGCCACGGACAAGACCTGGGTGCGCGAGAAGTTCATGCCGGGCAAGGGCGCGGGCACCGCCGCAGACGTGAGCCGCCGGGCCGTGAACGGCAGGGCCTACCACGACAAGGTGACCTCGCTGCCCATCCCAAAGCGCGCAAGCGAGGCCGTGTACGCCGAGAGCCGCCGCATCCTGCGCGACCGCGACGGCACGGGCTACGAACGCATGTCCGTGGTTTCATGGAAGAAGGGCGAGCGCGTCACCGATACCTTCGGGCACGGCCTGAAGAGCCAGGCGTGCGGCCTGACCGCAAAGCAGGTGGAGGCGTGCAGGCGCACCGAGGGCGGCGTGGTGCTGATACACAACCACCCCATGAGCTCGCCGCCGTCGTGGACCGACATACGCACGGTGGCGGAAAACGACTGGGTGCGCAGCTCGGTGGTGGCGTGCCACGATGGTACAATCTACGAAATCAAGGTGAACGACCCCGGCGTGGTGAAGGCGTACGAGAGAATACGCCAGCAGATGAAGGCGCTTTACCCGAACGCGGGCGGCGCTGCCATCGACCACTACACGACGGAAATACTCTACAAGCAGAACGAGGAGGCGAAATGGTTCAGGCTGACAAAAAAGAAGTGACCCCCGATGACTGGGTTCTAGTCATCGACGACCACGTGCCCGAGTTGAGCGAGGACGAGAAGCTGAGCGAAAAAGAACGCGAGGAACTTTTCGCCAAGTGCCGCAAGGTTCTGCGCGACGAGGGCCTGATGCACTAGGCATCACCGACAACCGAACAGCGACACGGCATCAAGGCCGCCCACGAACGGGCGGCCTTTTCTTTTGCCTGGCGACACCTCGGGGAAGATGCGGTCACGCGATGGGGCGGCGACAACGGCCCCGCACGCGACCACGGCGACAACGGTGGGCCATCCAAGCGCGCAGGGAAGCGCGACAACCAAACACGGAAGGAGCAAGCGATGGCTGAAGACAACAAGCCCAAGGGAAACGAGGGCGGCGAAGGCCAGGGCACCGAGCCCCAGAAGGAGGTCGTGTCCTACGCGAAGTACAAGCGCGAGACCGACGAGTACCAGGAGCAGGTGAAGGCCCTCAAGGCCGAACTGGAGCAGCGCGACAAGCAGATCGAGGAGTTCACCTCCAAGGCGGGCAACGCCGAGGAGCTGCAGGCCGCGCTCGACAAGGCCAAGGCCGACAACGAGGCGTACAAGGCCGACGCCGAGAAGCGCGAGGCCGACATGCGCCGCGACTTCGCCATCGACACCAAGCTGGCGCAGATGGGGGTGCGCAACGCCAAGGCGGCGCGCGCGATCATCCCGAACATCGCCGACGCGAAGCTGGACGAGCAGGGCAACCTCACGGGCATCGACTTCGAGGCCCTGAAGAAGGACAACGCCTACATGTTCACCGACCAGCCCCGCGAGAGCGCGGGCGGCGACCCCAAGGGCGGCGCAGGCTCCGACGGCCTGGCCGACTTCCGCGCAGCTTTCGGACTCACCGACGAATCTACGAAGGAGTAAATCATGCCAAACAGCATCGAACTGCCCAAGGGCTACGAGAACGTGCTCATGGAGGCGTACCGCAAGGAATCCCTGACCGCCGTGCTGGAGAGCGCCGCGCCGCAGGGCAACATCGCGCAGATGGAGCAGCTGGGCGAGTTCTACTACCCCGTCTACTCCATGGGCGGCCTGGGCGACGTGCAGGCAAACGGGCGACTGCCCCAGAACAGCGGCGCGTCCCTGACCTGGAAGCCCATCAGCGCCAACTACGACCGTGGCACCATCCTGGAAATCGACCAGAAGGTGGACGCCCAGTCCTTCAACCTGGCGTTCGGCAACGCCGCCGCGCACTTCAACCGCACCAAGGTGGTGCCCGAGGGAGACGCGTTCGTGTTTTCCACGCTGTGCGCGGGCACCGGCATCACCAAGGAGCAGAAGACCTACGCCGACGGCGCGGACATGCTCAAGGGCCTGAACGCCGCCATGTGCGACATGGACGAGAAGGAGGTGCCGGAGGAGGGTCGCGTGCTGTTCATCACCCCCACCCTGCTGGGTATGGTGAAGGACCTGGACACCACCAAGTCCCGCGAGGCGCTGGACGGCTTCTCCTCCATCGTGAAGGTGCCGCAGTCCCGCTTCTACAGCGCCATCGACCTTTTGGACGGCACCACCAAGGACGAGGAGATCGGCCACTACAAGAAGGGCACCGGCGCGGTGGACATGAACTTCCTTATCGTCCACAAGGACGCCGTGGTGCTGCGCTGGAACTTCGCGCACGGCAAGGTCATCGACGCAGAGGACAACCAGCAGGGCTTCGGCCACCTGTTCAAGTACCGCAAGTACGGCGTGTGCGGCGTCCGCGAGAACCTGGCGCACTACATCACCGCAGGCATGAAGGCGGCGGCCTAGGAAGGAGGCGCGACATGCGCACAGTTGGACTGACCTTCAAGAAGGAGGCCCCGAAGAAAGCCAGGCCCGCCAAGGGCAAGGCGGAAAAGCCCGAGGCGAAGGCCGCAGACGGGCAGCCCGCCGAGAAGGCAGAAAAGCCCGAGGCGGCCGAGGACGATGGAAACTAAAGCCCCGACCCACGAGGACTACCTGGCAGCCGGGCGCGGGGAGCTGTCCGCCGAGGAGTTCGAGGCGGCGCTCCCCCACGCGCTGGCCTGGGTGCGCGACCTGATCTTCCCCAACGAGCCGGACGGCTCAAAGGAGTGGGCGCAGGCGGTCATGGCGGCCTGCGAGGTCGACGCCGCGTACGGATGCTCGGGCGGGGCCATGGAGGGCGGCGGGTTCACCGTCGGCTCATTCACGTGGTCGCCCGGCACCGAGCAGGCCAGCACCTACCGCAGCGACATGGAGGCCGCCGTCCGCCGCGAGCTGCTGGGCACGCCGCTGCTCTATACGGGCATCGGGGGCGCGAGATGATGCGGGTGCCGCGCTCGGCGCGGCCCTCCACCATGTCCGTCAAGGTGCCCAGGGAGGGCGGCTACGGCGGCGAGTTCGAGCAGCCCGTCGAGGTGCGCCGCGTGCGCTTCGAGCCGGTGAGCGCGTGGCTCGTGCGCGAGTACGCCCTGGGCGACGGAGCGCAGGGCCTCGTGATAGCCGACGGCGCGGACAGCCCGGGCATGTTCGACGTGCCCGTGGGCAGTCGCGTGAGCATCGACGGGGGCGAGTGGATGAACGTGGCGAGGTGCACGCCCCGCCGCGCGTTCGGCACCCGCCCCCACCACTGGGAACTGGAGGTGAGATAGATGCCCGCAGCAGTGACGGTCGACCTGACCAAGCTCATGAAGCGTTTCAGCGCGAAGGAGCTGGAGGCCAAGCAGGTGAAGTTCGCCATGAGCGTGGCCGAGGACATGAACGCGTTCACGCCCGAGGACACCAAGCGCATGCACAACTCCATGCAGGCCGCCTCCGACTTCAGGCAGGGCCTCGTGATATGGGACGCCGACTACGCCGCCTACGTGCGCGACCTGCCCGACAGCTCCATCAAGCACGGCAAGAACCCGAGGGCCAAGGCCGACTGGCCGAAGGCCGCGAAGGAAGCGCACGGCGAGGACTGGGAGCGCCTGGCCGTCGACCTCCTGACCGAGGGGGCGTGACATGGCCCCGGACGTGATGGAGGCGGCGAAGGCCGCCATAGAGGCGCTGGGCTACGGCCCGGTGCTCCTCACCCGCCTGGCCGCCTCGCGCGGCCACGATGACGCGGTGGTGCTGCGGCCCATGCCCACCACCGACGTGGTGCGCCACATGGACGGCACCCGCCGCGTGGGCTACGTGCTGCAGGTCATCGTGAAGGACACCTCCGAGGCCAAGGCCATGGGCGACGCCTACGACCTGGCCGATGCGCTGGACGGGGCCGACTTGTCCTCGCCCACCGGCTCCTACGGCTTCACCAGCGCGGCGCTTTACACAGAGCCGCAGGAGATAACGCCGCCCGAGGGCGGGCCGTACCTGTGGGAGTTCCGAATCAAAGCGACCATAACCATAGAGAAGGGATAACGATGGCAAAGAACCAAGACCTGGGCTTCGCGCCCAACTACATGAGCGCGTTGGAGATCGACACCACGCCCGACGCGGCGAGCCCCACGTGGGCAATCTTCTCGCGCGGCATCACCGAGGTGAAGCCGACCACCAACGAGACCACCGAGACCAAGGACTACTACGACGGCTACGGCACGCCCACCGACAAGGTGAAGAGCGTGCAGCCGCAGTACGAGGTCACGGGCGACCGCTGCTACGGCGACCCCGCGCAGGACTACGTTGCCAGCCTGGCGCTTGAGACCGGCGAGGGCCGCACGGGCCACTTCCGCCACACCGACCCCAACGGCGACGTGGTGGAAGGCGACTGCACCTACCTGAGCCTGACCGTGGGCTCGCAGCAGGGCGCGGCGTCCGACCCCGGCGCGTTCTCCTGCACCATCTCGGGCGCGGGGGCCATGAAGTTCATCCCCGCCAACAAGCTAAAGCAGCCCGCGGCAATCACGTGCACCGCGCCGGCCGGCCCCGCCGTCGGCAAGTCCGTGAAGCTGGCCCCGAGCGTCACGCCCACCGAGGCGAACCCAAAGTGCTTCTTCGCGTCGGGCAACACAGACGTGGCAACCGTCGACAGCGACGGCAACGTGACGGGCGTGGCCGTGGGCGAGGTGGTCATCACCGTGCGCTGCGCCTCCAAGCCGAGCATCTGCACGCAGGTGAAGGTGACCGTGGCGGCGAAGTAGCCGCAGGCGACACCAGACATAACCTCCTGGACATGGGGGCGCGGGCTAGTGAGCGGCCCGCGCCCCTTTTCTATGCCCGACGCTCACCGCTCACGAAAGGGGCAGCAAATGGAACTTCTGAAAAACATCCGCGCGTACGAGGACGTGTACTTCGAGGACCCCGAAGAGAACCCCGACACGCCGCGCTTCCGCGTGTGGTTCGACGACAAGCACATCGAGGAGTACCTGGCCAAGGTCGGCAACGCCATCGACCGCGCGCAGGCCAACGAGCAGATGGCCCGCGAGGCCGACACCCCCGAGAAGGCGGCCGAGGCCAACGCCGCGCAGGCCCGCCTCATGAAGCGCACCATCTCGACGTTCATCGGCACCGAGGGCTGGGAGCAGCTGCTCGCGTGGATGGGCGGCGACGAGGGCCCCATCGCGCCCGAGGAGAACATCCGCATCCTGGGCGAGGTCTTCGCCACGTTCCTCAACATGTTGGCGCGCCACGCGACCAGTGAGCAGCTGATGGCGTGCGGCCTTGCATACAGCGAGCGCGCCGATCAGGTCCAGGCGCTCAACCGCGCCCAGCGCCGCGCCAAGGCCAAGCGCAAGAAGAAGGGCGGCAAGTAATGCTGCCAGCCGCGCTCACGGCCGAGCGGGTGCGGCTGCCCGACGGCACGAGCGCCACGCGCTACCCGTGGAACGGCGAGGAGGTGCTGGTGCGCGACGACGCGCTCACGATCATCCGCGTCATCGAGGTGCTGACCGACGAGGGCAAGTCCGACGACCAGCGCCGAGACGAGTTCCTGGCGCTGTTCTTCGTGGACTGGGCGGACGCGTGGTGCGCATGCGACTACGACGCCGCCGAGTTCGTGCGGATGCGCGACGCGGCGGTATGGGACATGTGCGGGCTGGACCTGACCGGCAACCGCCCGCACGAAACGCCTCTATGGGACCTTGAAGAAGACGCCGCGCGCATCCGCATCAGCTTCCGCCAGGCCTACGGCATCGAGTGGGACGAGGTGCGAGGGCGAATCAGCTTCGCCGAGTTCGTGGCGCTCGTCGGCGGATGCCCGCAGGACACGCCGCTCGGCGCCGCCATCCACTACCGCAACCCGGCGACCAAGCCGAAGCCAACCAAATACAACAGGCAGGAGGTCGAGGCCTGGAACGCCGCCCACAAGGCGTTCGAACTCGGCAAAGGCCGCAGCTCACACGGCTCTGAGGAAGGAAGCGACGCGGCGATGCGCGATGTTTTCGCCGCGCTCAAGAGAGCGACGAGGTGAGCATGGACGGCAACGTCATCATCAAGGCGGTGCTCGACACCGTTGACGTATCCAAGAACATCAAGGCCCTGGAGCGAGACCTCCAGAGCATCTCCTGGAAGAACATAACCGAGGGCGACGAGAAGGCGGCGAAGCTTTCCTCCTCGTTCAAGAAGGCCGGCACTGCCGCCACGCTGACGCTCACCGCGCCCGTGGTGGCCGCCGGCAAGGCCGTGTTCGGCGTGGCCAGCGACTACGAGCAGGCCAACGCCCGCATAGCCGCCGCGTTCGGCGTCTCCGGCGAGGAGGCGGAACGCTTCAGCGGCATAGGCAAGCGCATCTACGAGGGCGGCTGGGGCGAGTCCCTGGACGAGGTGAACGACGCCCTGATCCAGTGCAAGTCCACACTGCGCGACGTTTCCGACGAGGACCTGCAGACGGTCACCACCAACGCGCTCATGCTGTCGGACACCTTCGGCGCGGACGTGAACGAGTCCATACGCGGCACCAACGCCCTCATGGAGGGCTTCGGGCTGTCCGCCACCGAGGCCAGCGACCTGCTGACGGCGGGCATGCAGCGCGGCCTGAACTACACCGACGAGCTGGGCGACAACCTGAGCGAATACTCCGTGCGATGGGGCGAGGCAGGAATGAGCGCCAGCGAGTACTTCTCGCTGCTCGAAGCGGGCACGTCCAACGGCGCGTACAACCTGGACAAGGTGGGCGACTACCTCAACGAGTTCCTGACGGCGCTGTCCGACGGCCGCATGGAGGAGTCCATCGGCCAGTTCTCGGAAGGCACGCAGGAGGTCTTCGAGAACTTCAAGAACGGCAGCGCCACCGCCGAGGACATGCTGCAGGCGGTGCTGGGCGACCTGACGCAGATGCCAAACGAGTATGACAAGGCCGCGCTGGCCTCCACCCTGTGGTCCTCGCTGGGCGAGGACAACGCCATGGGCATGATCGAGTCCCTGGCGGGAGTGCAGGACAGCTTCGGCGACGTCGCCGGCGCTGCGCAGCAGGCCCAGGAGGCGGCATCGGACAGCTTCGCCGTGAAGTCGCAGGAGGCAATGCGCGAGCTGCAGGGCTCCATCGAGCCGCTGGGCGAGCCGCTGCTCAACATCGCCACCAACGTGGCGGGCGTCGTCAAGTCGTTCTCCGAATGGTTCGCCGGCATCGGCGAGGGCGGTCAGACCGCCGTGCTCGTGATAGCGGGCATCGTCGCGGCGCTCGGCCCCGTGCTGTCCACCGTCGGCACCGTCATCGACACCGTGCCCAAGATAGGCGCGGCGTTCCAGACCGTCGGCAAGCTGGGCACCGGCGCGCTGGGGCTCATAGCCGCGCACCCCGTGATAGCGGCCATAGCGGCCATCATCGCCGCCGTGGTGCTGCTGTGGAACAACTGCGAGGAGTTCCGCGACGCGGTAACGGCAATCTGGGACGCGGTATGCCAGGCGTTCCAGGTCGCCGTGCAAGTCGCGGGCGAGGTGGCGCAGTCCGTCGGCGGGTTCTTCTCGCAGCTCGGCGAGACGCTTGGCGGAATCTGGGACGGGATATGCGCCACAGTTCAGGGGGCCATAGAGGCCATAGCCGGGTTCTTCCAGGGGATGGCCGACACCGCCGCGAGCGTCTGGGACGGCATCTGCAACGTGGTGCAGGTGGCGGTCATGCTGCTAGGCGAGATATTGAACCTCGCTATAGAGGTGCTGCTCGCTCCCTGGACCTTCATCTGGGAGAACTTCGGCAGCCAGCTGAGCGCGGCGTGGGACGCCATATGCGCGGCGGTGGGCGCATACCTGGAGGCCGTGAGCCAGAACATCACCGCCGTGCTGACCGTCCTCTCCGAGTGGTGGTCCGCCGCCTGGGGCGCGATCAGCGCCGTGGCGAGCGCGGTGTGGGAGGCCATCAGCTGGGCGGTGTCGACCTACATCGCCGCCGTGCAGACGAACATACAGACGGTCCTCGGCATCATCCAGGTGGTGTGGAGCACGGTCTGGGGCGCGGTCAGCTCCACGGCATCCACCATATGGGGCGGCATCAGCTGGGCGATAGGCGCGGCCATAGACGCCATCAGCTCCACCATATCGGCGGTGCTGTCGGCAATTCAGGCGGTGTGGGACTCCATATGGGGTGCCGTGAGCAGCACGGCGTCGAGCGTGTGGAGCGGCATCAGCTCGACAATATCCGGCATCGTGAACGGCATCCGCGACACGATCTCCAGCGTGTTCAACGCCGCCAAGGACACCGTGAGCAGCGTGTGGAACTCCATCAAGAGCGCCATCGAGACGCCGATACAGAACGCCCGCGACACCGTGCGCAACGTCATCGACTCCATCAAGGGGTTCTTCAACTTCTCGTGGTCGCTGCCCCACCTGAAGCTGCCGCACCTGTCCATCTCCGGCAGCTTCAGCATCGCCCCGCCGAGTGTGCCGCACTTCGGCATCGACTGGTACGCCAAGGGCGGCGTGTTCAACGGCCCCAGCGTCATCGGCGTCGGCGAGGCGGGCCCCGAGGGCGTGGTGCCGTTCAACGAGCGCGGCGCGCGCCCGCTGGCCGAGGGCATCGCCAAGCTGCTCGACGGCAAGGGCGGCGCGGACCATGGCGACACAAACGTGACAATCAACCTGTACGCGACCGTGCGGGAGGAGGCCGACATCGAGAAAATCTCCCGCCAGATAGCCAAGGAAATCAAACGGCAGGAGTGCTTCGCATGATATACAACGGCTTCGACTTCGCGCCGTGGTTCGACACCCGGCTCGTGACCCGCTCGCTGCTGCCCGAGTACGAAATCGCCACGCGCGACGTGCCCGGGCAGCCCGGCTCGCGCTTCATGCGCGCAGAGCTGAAACCCCTGACGATAGACGTGGCGGCGGCCTGGAGGGCGCGCCCCGCCGACGATATGGCGGTCCTTCGCCGCCTCATGGCCTCGCGCCTGTTGTGCCTCAAGGAGGCCGAGCTGTGGCTGGACGACGAGAGGCACCTGGGCCTGCGCTACATGGCCGTGCTGACCTCGCCGGGCGCGCTCGACACGTTGTGGCACACCGGCGAGGCCACGCTGACGTTCACGGCATACGACCCCGTGGCCTACGGGGCCGAGGGGCGCGCAACCGTGTCGGGCACCTCGGGCGTGCAGGTGGGCGGGACGTTCCGCACCTACCCCACCGTGACCGTCAGGCCCGGCGGCAGCACGTCGGCGCTGCGGCTGACGAACATGGGCACGGGCGAGTTCGTGCAGATCGACAAGGCGGTGACGGCATCGAGTGAGGTGGTCATCGACATGGCCGCCCCGCAGGCCACGGTGGACGGCAGCCCCGCGCCCGTGACCTTCGAGAGTGACTTCTTCCCGCTGGAGCCGGGGGCCAACAGCCTCAAGCTGTCCAGCGGCACCGCGACGATACAGTGGACGGAAAGGTACGCGGGCTGATGATTCTGTGGGCATGCGACCGCTGGGAGGCGTACAAGGGACCCATCAAGACGCTGTTCGAGTGCGAGGACACGCGCGAGGTCAACGGCGAGAACGCCCTGAGCATCACAACGCTGGCGCGCCTGGACAAGGGCGACCGCCTGGTGTGGCGCGACCTCAAGGGCCGCTGGCACGAGAACATCGTGGACGGCGTGGAGGAGGAGCGCGCGAGCGCGGGCATCCTCTACACGTACTACTGCCCGACCTCGGCGCAAATCGAGCTCCTGGGCGACTACCTGGAGGACAAGCGCCCCTACGACGTGAGCGCCTACGCCGCGCTGGCCTCGGCGCTGTCCTCCTCGCGCTGGCAGGTCGGAACCGTGGCCGACCTCGGGCAGGCCGGCACGAACTTCTACCACACCAACGCATGGGCGGCCATCCACGACGTGGCAGACACTTGGGGCGGCGAGCTGTCGTTCGAAATTCAGGTGAGCGGCACCAAGGTGACCGCACGCCGCGTGTGCATGGCCAAGCAGGTCGGCGAGGACAACGGCAAGCGTTTCACCTACGCCAAGGACCTCGTGAGCGTCAAGCGCAGCGTGGACGAGGGCAACGTGTGCACGGCCCTGTACGGCTACGGCAAGTCCCTGCAGACCGCCGACAAGGACGGCAACCTGACGGGCGGCTACGACCGCAAGCTGACCTTTGGCGACGTGAACGGCGGGCGGAACTGGGTGGGCAGCGCCGACGCGCTGGCGCGCTGGGGACGGCCCGACGGCAAGGGCGGCAAGGCCCACGTGTTCGGCGACGTGGAGTTCTCCGACTGCGAGGACGCCGCCGAGCTGAAGAAGCTCACCGAGGCGCAGCTGGCGCAGTCGTGCGTGCCCACCGTGTCCTACACCGTGGACGCCACGGCGCTTGCGCGCGCCGGCGAGGGCTTCGAGGGCGCGGACGAGGGCGACCTGGTGACCGTGGTGGACAAGGTGTACGACCCGCCGCTGCGCGTGCGCACCCGCATCACCAAGGTGGTGGAGGACCAGCTGCGCCCCGGCGAGGTCACCTACACGTTCGGCAACTACCAGACCGTGGCCGAGCTGATGGCCGCCCAGAAGTCCAGCGCAAAGAGAACGGCTTCGAGCATCCGCGCCACCGTGGCCGACGCGGTAAACGCGTCCAACAAGGCATCGACCGGCAAATGGGGCGAGAGCCTGGCGGCCTCCGAGAAGCGCCAGGAGGCGTTCGCCAGGGAGCAGGGCGGCGCGGCCAAGGACTACGCCGACGAGGTGAAGGATGCGCTGGACAAGGCCCTCAAGGAGTACGCCGACAACGGGGACACCACCCTAGAGGAAGCCCTCAAGAAGTATTCCGACGACGGCAACCTGTCCCTTGAGGAGGTGCTCAAGCTCTACACCGACACCACGGTGGAGCAGAGCGAGAGCGTGCTCAAGAAGATAGACGAGGCCAACAAGGAGTACCTGGAAGGCATCACCGGCTCGCTGGACGAGCGCCTGACGAGCGCCGAGGGCGAGGTTGAGGGCTTGCAGAACCAGCTCGACCAGCTGCCGACGGATATCCGCAAGAAAATCGTGGAAATGCTCAACAGCGAGATAAACACCACGGGCGGCTGGGTGTACGAGGAGCCCGGCCAGGGCATCCTCGTGTACGACAAGAAGCCGGAGAACGCGACCAAGTGCGTGAAGATAGGCGGCGGCGTCATCGGCGTGGCCAACTCCAAGTACTCCAGCGGCGCGTGGAAGTGGCGCACGGCCATCACCGGCGACGGCGTGACCGCCAACGAGCTGACCACGGGCCGCATCAAGGGCGGCAACTCGTACTGGGACCTCGACAGCGGGGCCTTCTATCTGCGCGACGGCTCCATCTTCATGACGGACGGCAACGGCAACAGGGTCTACATCAACGCCACCAACGGCTTCCAGATATACGACAAGAACGGCTCCATCATCGCGGGCACCGTGCTGGTGGGCAGCACCTCCATGTTCCGCTGCAACATGGTCGGCACGTCGTCAACCAACTACATCACCACCGGCACGACGACGAACAACCACCCGGGAGCGTCGTTCGTGAACGGCTCGACCGAGTACTGCACCATCGAGGCCGTCCACGCGAAGGACAGCCCCACGGCAAGCTCGACCGACGGCGTGGGCATATCCACCTGCGGCTACGGCTTCCTGGCAGTCAACCGCTACTACCGCCAGACGTGGCTGACAACCCCCTACTACGCGGGCTACATGAGCCATCCCGACGAGCAGCTGTACATGAAGAGCGGCAACAGCAACGCGGGCGGCTCGGCGTACGTGAAGCTGCAGGAGAGCTCCAACAACTACGTGTACCTGGATAGCAGCCGCGCAGACATTGGGTCGTCGGGCACCGCCAGGATACTCGCCCCGAAGTTCGCCATAGGAACCAGTCCGAGCAGCGGCGGCACCTACGGGTACACGGGCTCCACGCAGTTCATCGGGTGCATCACCAACAACGGCAACAACTGGACGTGGGGCACCATCAACGTGGTGAACGGAATCATCACCGGCATGAGCAGCATCACGGGAAACTAGACCAGCGAGAGAGGAAACGGAATGTTCTACCACCTTGTGCAGCAGCCCGAAGCGCCACAGGCGCTCGACGGCGCGCCGAAGCCGCCCGAGGCGCTTCCGGTGTTCGAGTGCATCAGCGACCCGGCCACGGCGCGGGCCATCGTGGAATCGGAAGACGTGTTCGAGTTCGACGGCAAGGGCGGCTTCACGCTCGTGTCCAGCCCCGTGGCCGTCATGGACGCGGAAGGCGGCGAGGCCAACGCCGTGGACTTCTCGGCGCTCACCGACGAGGAGATATGCGGGGTCCACAGAGCGCAGCCCGGCGACATGTTGCGGACACTTGCGCCCGAAGGGAAGGAGTGAGGCATGGCAACGCACGAGCTTACGCTCAACCTCAAGAAGACCAACATAGCGCCGCCCGTCATCACCGTGCACCAGGGCGACAGCGCCGAGGTCCTGAAGGCCGCCATCTACGACGGCGACAAGAAGGCGGCCCTGACGGGCTGCAAGGTACACCTCATGGCCGCGAAGCCCGACCACACCTACGTGGAGCAGCAGTTCACGGGCATCAGCGACAACGTGGCCACCGTGACCGTCAACCCCGCCGTCTTCGGCGTGGCCGGGCTGCTCAAGGTGTGCTACGTGCGCGTGCGGAACGCGGCGGGGCTGGACGCCACCACCGAGAACGTACTGGTGAACGTGCTGCCATCGGCGAGCGCGTCGGGCGAGATATCCGGCCCGTACGTCGATGCGGTGGAGGCGATCATCGCGAACCTCAAAGGGCAGCTAGCCGACGTGAGCGCGCTGAACGCGCAGATGCAGAAGGCCGAGGCCTCCCGCGCGAGCGCGGAAAACCAGCGCGCCGCGAACGAGAAGGCACGCCAGACCGCCGAAACCAAGCGCGCAGAGGCCGAGAAGAAGCGCGCCACGGCGGAAAGCGCCCGCGTCACCGAGGCGGCGCAGCTGAAGACGGCCTCGCAAGCCGCCACGGCTGCGGCAAACGGCGCGGCCTCGAACGCCGACGCGGCGGCCAACACCGCCCTGCAGATAGCCAACAGCGTGGCGCAGGGCAGCGCGGGCAGCTCGGACATGGCCAAGCAGAAGCAGCAGATAGCCGACCTGTACGGCAAGCTTGCCGACGTCACGAACGCGTTCATCTACGACGACGGCACCGTGTACTGCCCCGCCTCCAAGGCCAGCGCATCGGGCAGCACCGTCACGTTCGGGAGCACCTGCACGGCGTCCGGCACAACCCTCAACCTCAAGTAGAAAGGCAACGAAATGGCACAAGCGAAAACCCTGTCGGTGGGCGGCATCGGCTACGAGGTCATCGACGATACCGCGCGCAGAAACGCGCAGACGGCGCTCAACAACGCCGAGTACAACCGCCAGGGCCAAATCGGCAAGTACGGCGGGCAGAACATCGCCACCATCCTGGCGGGAGAGATCGGCAGCGGCAGCGTGTACGACGCGCTGCACAAGCGAGCCGCCAACGGCAACTTCGCGGGCCTGCGCGTGGGCGACTACCTGGACGTGCCGCTCGTGAGCGCATCCGCCGTCACCACCCAGCAATCTGTGCGGTTCCTGCTTGCCCACATCGACCCGTACCTCTACTGCGGCGACAACAGCAGGGGCCACCATATCGCGTTCGTGGCGTCCGCCCCCGTGGCCGTGGCGAAGACCGCGGCCGGCGTGGCAAACGACAGCTTCCTGATGTGGAACACGACCAACACGAACCAGGGCACCGCCGACCGGAAATGCCCATACCCCAACAGCAACCTCAAGGCGTGGGAGACGGCCTTCGAGGCGTGCCTGCCCGAAGGGCTGACCAAGTACCTGCTGACCCAGCGCGTGCTGCTTGAGGAGCGTTACAGCGCCAGCGGCGCGCTCAACGACTCTAACTCGTGGAGCTGGCAGGATATCGGCAAGGTGTTCTCGCTGTCCGAGATGGAGGTGTACGGCTGCCCGGTGTGGGGCACCAAGGGCTACAGCGTCGGCTTCGACTGCCAGTGGGACCTGTTCCGCGACACCGCGCACCGAATCAACGGAACTCGGTTCTATTGGTGGCTGCGTTCCGTCATGGGTGGCTCCTCGTCCTACGTGTGCTACGTCAGCGACTACGGCACTGCCACCTGCACCTCGGCGACGTACGTCTGGGTTCGCCCCCGCCCCGGCTTCCTCGTCGGCTAGCCAGCCGAGTGCTCTATACTTCTCTTTCGATGCGACCGCCTTGCGCGGTCGCATCCCTGCCCGCGCAGCGGGCCGTTTTTTTTGCCACTATTTCCGGGAGGTGCCATGAGCGGCGTCTACCAGCGAAACCGCGAGGTGTCCGAGTACAAGTTCTTCACGCAGGCCATCGCCATCCGCGTGGAGGTCAACAAGCTCATGGCCTCCTCGTCGGTCGTGCCGAAAGCCTACAGGCTGCTGAACGCGGTGCCCACGGTGGAGACCGCGCGCAGCATCGTATACAACGTCAACCGCGCCGACTGCTTCTACCCCAACAGTTCGTTCAACGCACTTGAGCGCAAGCGCTACCTGACGCTGGCGATAGCCGACTGCGAGCAGCTGATGCTCGACATGCAGTGCCTCATGGACATCGGCCTGCCCGTGAACGCCAACCGCTTCGAGGCGCTGGCGGGCATGGTCGAGGAGGAGATCAAACTGCTCAAGGGCGCGCGCAAGAACGTACGCGTCACCGGCAAGAAGACGACCGACGAGCGCATAGCCGAGGCCGAGGCCGAGCTAGAGCGCCTGCGTTCGTTATAATGGGCGGCGGTCCCGCCTTGTATATCAGTACAATTGGTGGCTGCGTTCCGTCATGGGTGGCTCCTCGTCCAACGTGTGCTACGTCAACAACAACGGCAATGCCAACTACAATTCGGCGACGAACACCTGGGTTCGCCCCCGCCCCGGATTCCCTTACTGCCAGACCGAGTAGGCCAGCGGGCCGAAAGCAGAGCGCGGAGAGGAAGGAAGGCGCGACCATTGGGCGCGAGCCCGTAAATACGCACCCCGCGAGGGTGGCCGGACGCTGCTTGCATGGCGCGGCGCTCCGTGGCTTCGCCGCGTTTCATGGCCATACCTCAAGCGGCTGTCAGAGCCACATTGCAAGCCGTGCGGGGTGCCTTCTATGAACTCAGAGGAAAGGCGGGCGGCGCGCCGGAAGCGCCGCGAGGAGAAGCGCGCGAAAGCAAAGGCCGAGCGCGTCAAGGCGTGCACGCTTGAGACCGTGGCCGACCTTAACAGCCTGTGCAAGGCATCAAAGCAGGCCGCGCGCGGCGTGATGTGGAAGGCGTCCACGCAGCGGTACATGAGAAGCTACCTGCGCAACGCCGTCCTTTCCCGCCGCGACCTTTTGGAGGGCCGCGACATATGCCGGGGCTTCATACGGTTCGACCTATGGGAGCGCGGCAAGCTGAGGCATATCAGCGCCGTGCACTTCCCCGAGCGCGTGGTGCAGAAGTCGCTGTCGCAGAACGCGCTCGTGCCCGCAATCGTGCCCACCCTCATAGCCGCGAACTCCGCGAACATTAAAGGGCGCGGCACCGACTACGCCCTGAAGCTGCTCAAGCGCCACCTGGCCGACCACTGGAGGCGGCACGGCCGCGAGGGCTACATCCTCCTGGGCGACTTCTCCGACTACTTCGCGCGCATAGCGCACCAACCCGTCAAAAACCAGGTGGCCTCCGCGCTGCTAGATCCGCGCGTGGTCGCCTTGGAACACCGTCTGATAGACGCGCAGGGCGATGTGGGCTTGGGGCTGGGCAGCGAGCCGAACCAGATATGCGCCGTGGCCCACCCCAACCGCATCGACCACTATGTGACCGAGATGCTGCGCCCCGAGGCCTACGGGCGATACATGGACGACTTCTACCTGATACACGAGTCCAAGGGCTACCTGCAGGTATGCCTGCTGCTCATAGAGTGCAAGTGCGCCGAGCTGGGCATCGAGCTGAACCCGCGCAAGACCCGCGTGGTGAAGCTCACGCGCGGTTTCACGTGGCTGAAGAAGCGCATCTTCTACACGGAGACGGGCCGCATAGTCGTGAAGCCGTGCCGAGACTCCATAACGCGGGAGCGCCGCAAGCTCAAGAAGATGGCCCGCATGGTCGCCGATGGCATCATGACCCCCGGGCAGGTGGAGCAGAGCTACCAGAGCTGGCGCGGCGGCATGAAGCGGCTGGACGCGCACCGCAGCGTGCGGGCCATGGACGCGCTGTACCGCAGCCTGTTCGGAAATCCCGCGGGGGGGGTTGCTCAATGCAATCCAAACCTGGAGGCGACACGGATGGGAACATGCCCCTACCCTAGCAACGGAAGGAGCGACCCATGACGGAACAGGAAATCGCCGGGGAGATCAACGGCTACAAACAGCAGCTTGAGCAGAGCGACTACAAGGTCATGAAGGCGGTGGAGCGCATCTTCTCCGCATCATCCATCACCGACCTGCTCTCGGCCATCGCCGCAGCTGCCAAGGAGGTGGCCGAGATCATCTCGCAGCGCCAGACGTGGCGCGACCGCATCAACGAGCTGGAGGCCATGGAGCCCGACCAGCCGGAAGCGCCGCAGGAGTAGCGAGCGCCCCTTCGGGGGCGCTTTTCTTTTGCCCGGCGACACCTCGCGGACAATCGCGGCAGCGATTCGAGGAGGTGAGAAAACGAATGACCGACGTGCTGGAAATCTTCGCGCCGTACGGCCCCGGGTCGCTTTTCGGCGCGCTGCTCGTCCTGGTGGTCCTGTATTTCGGCAAGCAGTTCCTCGAAGAGTTCAAGGCCCAAAACGAGCGCAAGGCGAACATCGACCTCAAGCGCGAGGAGCGAAAGCAGGACGAGGTGAACGAGCGGGCGCAGCGCGACCGCGAGCGCAGCCAGATGGAGGGCCGCATCGCCGCGCAGATGGAGCGCAGTAACGCGCTGATGGAGGCCATGAAGGCGCTCATGGAGTCCGTCGTGACCTCCAACGAGGTGCTGCACGCCGACCTGGCGAACAGCCAGGCGCGCAGCCAGGGCATGGCGGCGAAGGTCGACCACATCGCCGACCGCGTCGACCTGCTCTACAAGGAATCGGCTCGATAGAAAGGAATCCGAAATGACAGAAATGCAAGCAATCGCAGCCATCGTGCTGTCTTTCGCCGTGCCGTTCGCGGTGCAGCTGATCAAGACCGAGGCCATGACCGGCAAGGCCGCGCGCATCCTGGCGCTGGGCTGCTCGCTCCTGGCGGGCGTCGTGACCGGCTTCGTGGGCGGCGTGCCTGCAGACCCGGGCGCATGGGTCACGTGCGCCTTCGCCGTGGTAGGCGGCGTGCAGGCGGCCTACACGCTGTTCAAGTCGGTAGGCATCACATCCAAGTGGCTCGACGCCCTGCTGGGCGTGACCGTAGGCGGGAAGGAGTAGGCAATGGCTAAACTGTTCATCATCTGCGGCCACGGCGCCGGCGACCCCGGCTGCTGCGCAGGCGGCTACACCGAGGCCGAGCGCGTTCGCGCCCTGGGCCAGCGAATCAAGGAACTGGGCGGTTCCGAGGTCGAGCTGGGCGATACGTCCCGCAACTGGTACGCCGACGGCGGGCTTAACCGCCTGAGCACCGACGCGCCGGTGGTGGAGCTGCACATGGACGCCAGCGGCATCGCCACGGCCCACGGCGCGCACGTCATCATCAAGGAGGGCTTCGAGCCTGACGAGTACGACAATGCGCTGGCCGACAGGCTGGCGGCGTTCATGCCCGGGCGCTCCGAGAAGCTGGTGCGCCGTTCCGACCTCGCGAACCCGAACCGAGCCGCCGCGCGCGGCATCAACTACCGCCTGTGCGAGAACGGGTTCATCGACAACGACGGCGACCGCGAGAAGTTCAACGGCAACCTGGACGAGCTGGCGCGCATCTACCTGGAATGCTTCGGCATCGCTGCCGGAAGCGCCCCCGCAGCCGTCCCGCAGCCGCAACCCGCGCAGCAGGAAACGACCGAGAACTTCGGCGGCACCTACCGCTGCACTGTGAACTACCTGCGCGTGCGCGACGCCCCCGGCCTGGGCGGCACCGAGGTGGCGCACTATTCCAGCGGCGAGACCGTGGCGTTGGATAACTGGTACAAGATCGCCGACGGCTACGTGTGGGGCCGATACACGGGCTACAGCGGCGCAACGCGCTACATCGCCGTGGGCAAGGCCACGGGCAAGCCAGAGGCCGACGACTATCTGGTGAAGGTGGGATAGGCCATGCCGTACCCGAGCCCCGCAGACGAGGAGCGCAACGGCGGGTGCGGCCCCATCCTCGCGGCGGTCGTCCTGCTGTTCATCGTTCTGGCCGCCGCCAGCTGCGCGTCGCAGGCCATGGGAGCGCAGGACATGACCGTGAGGCCAGCCCGCACGGACGGCCCCATATACGACCTGCCCGAGGGCATCGGCCAGGAGATCGTGTGCGACGAGCACAACCGCGAGTACCTGCTGCTTACCACCGAGCAGGGCGGCGTGTTCCTCATGCCGTATATGGACGAGGACGGCGAGCAGGAGATCATGCCGCAGGCCTAGAACGCAAAGAAGCCGCCCCGTATGGAGCGGCTTCTTTCTATCTGACGAGCAATACGAACGCCCGCCTAACGACGAACACGCGTATGTGTTCGCCTACTGAACAGTTGGTGGAGGCGCGGAGAATCGAACTCCGGTCCACGAAAGCCCCCTGATTGGCATCTCCAAGCTCAGTCGCTGGTTTCGTCTCGGACGCTTTGCGCGCAGCGACACGCTCGCGGCGTCCTAACCGGTTCGGTCTTAGCCCGCGCCATACCGATTACGTGCGCGGGAGCATTCCCCTAAAATGACGTCGCGCCGGTGTCGGGGAAATCACCGGGTTGACGCGCCGCTATAAATTAAGCAGCGAGAGCCATAGGCTCAAAAGAAGAGTTGTTGTCAATTCAATTTGACGGTACCCCTGTTTAACGAGGCGAGGAGACCTCGGCTTGCTTCCTCTCTCAGAGCTATCGTGTCGAAACCAGTCGCCCCCGGATGTTGGGAAAGTCTGGATGGTATCGGGCCTGCAAACACCCGATAACCGTCGACTTTTCAAGGAACACGCGGGGTGAGCCCCGCTCGTGGATAGCTATCTTACCACGTTCTAAAGGCAGACAGCTGCTCTATGCACGAGCTGTGAAGACCCTAATGTGCACCATACTTCGCACTTTTGCTACCGATCGCGTCACGTATATTTTCGCCAAGCAAAATTGACCCGTCGAAAGGACCGTTATGGATACCAAGCAGCAACTCGTCAATGCCCTCGCCGGCCTGGGCTCAACCATTACCGAAGCCATGGATGTCATCGAAGGCTTTGTACCGTGCGGACATCCCGCCCTCACGGTATCGAACGCACTCGTCGCGCTGGACGCTGACGATGACGCAGCTCTCGCCCAGCAGCTTGAGACCGTCGGGGGCTTTATCGACCACGTGAGTGAGAACCGCGGCGTGACCGCCTACCACGGCATCGAGGTCGAGCTCGCGGGCCCCAAGGCCGATCTGCTCGCAGCAATCCGCGAGATAGGCGCCCTTATGCAGACCGCAGGCGTCAAGAACACCCAGGTCAACGAGTGGGTCTACCGCAGTCTGGCAGCACTCGACAGCTCCGACGAAAAGGCAGCCGAAAAGCTCGCAGAAAGTCCCGCCATTAAGGCCGAGCTTTTGTAAATAGCAGACGCGGGCCCCTTGGCGCATCGTCGTCCAAGAGGCCCGCAAACAGTTCGCGTCAACCGATAGCCGCGCCGCCGCGTTCGGCCAAAGCAAGAATCGGCATCATTTGACGAGGTGTCTTTGCTGCAAGATCGGCATGTTCGAGCAGTTTGCGATCGTTGGTCACCAAGTAATCAACCTGGGCGCGTTTGCATGCGGCGAGTACCAAATTGTCCTCGTAATCGCGATGGAGCGCTAAATATTTGTCGGCCAGCCAAAGGTCCGACGCATCTGCACCCACGGCCGTGGCGTTTTCGGTCATGTTCCGAACAAACGCCAACGCCGCATCGCCAATTGCACGGGCAGACGCCTCGTCGAGCGCTCCCCCGTTGGCAAGAACGCTGCGCTTTAATTCGTGCTGGACAACGTACAGCACGTCCTTGGCGATATGCACCGGAAAGAACAGCAATGCCCCCGTCTCCGTCGCCTGACTAATAAACGCACGCGCGGCAAGCGACTCGGCATGATCGGCGCAAAACGAATCGACCCATACGTTGGCATCCACCATTATTTTGAGGGGAGCCCCGCTCACTGGATCATCCCCTTTTGGCGATAATGCTCATCCATGGCGTCGGAATAGATTGTGTCCCAATCGCGATCGTCGGATACGGGCGACGTATCGATACCCAGGTCCGCGTAAAGCTGATCTGCCGCCGCCCATGATGCGGCGAACGGAGTATCGGGCGCGACGGTCTGCCGCCGGTCGTCGACGGCCGCAAGCACTTCCTCGCACTGCCCGCCACCCTGCGCGACCTTGGCCACCACCTTTTTGATGAGCTCGGGCAGTGACCCGCCCGAAAGCCGCAGCGCTTCCTCGGCGCGCTCTTTAACCGAGCGATCTACGCGAACATTCACCTGCGCCATGCTGCCAACGGTAGCCATCTCAACCTCACCTTCAGCATTTGCTAGCTCTGCTAGCACGAGCATATATCCGAGCTAACATCTCGTCAAACAAAAGAAGGCCTGCACCCTGGCGGCTGCGGCGCCGCCAGGGTGCAGGCCATTTACTCAATCGAAAACGCTAACGCAGGTACGCCTTCGCGTTGCTCAGACTGTAGGCAATCGTCGAGCCGTTGTGCAGCAGTGACGACGTCTGCGGGGTAATCGCGCCGGTAATACCCAATGCCAACAGCGCCGAGTTGGTGAGCATCACCTTAGAGTAGGAGCTCGTCAGACGATCAATGAGGCCCTGGCTCATGCGGCGCAAACGCACGATCGCGGCCAGATCCGTGTCGGTCAGGATGATATCGGCGACCTCCTTGGCGATGTCGCTTCCGCCACCCATTGCCAGCCCCACGTCGGCCAAACCGAGTGCCGGCGAATCGTTGACGCCGTCGCCCACCATGGCAACGTGGCGCCCCTCACCCTTAATGCGCTCCACATAGGCGTACTTGTCCTCGGGCAGCAGCTCAGCCTTAAACTCGTCGACACCTGCCTCGCGAGCAATGCGCTCGGCCGTGCGCTCGGAGTCGCCCGTGAGCATGACCACGTGTTTAACGCCCAACGCGTGCAAGTCGGCGATGGCCTCGCGGACCCCGGGCTTAAGCGGGTCCTCGATGCCGAGCACGCCCACGACCGTACCATCGACCGCCAGATACAGCGGCGACAGGCCCTGCATCTGGGACTCGATTTGCTCCTTGATGTCGGAATCGAGCTGCGCGCTCTCGTCCTCGAATACAAAGTGCGCTGAACCGATGATGGCGCGACGCCCTTCGATGGACGAAGCGATGCCGTGCGCCACGATGTACTCGACGGCAGCATGGCGTTCGCGGTGCTCGAGCCCGCGCTCACGTGCCGCATTGACCACGGCACGCGCCACCGGATGCGGGAAATGCTCCTCCAAGCAAGCGGAAAGGCGCAGGATCTCGTCCTCGCTCCAGCCGTCGGTGGTGAGTACACAGGCAAGACGCGGCTGCGCCTCGGTGAGCGTGCCGGTCTTATCAAACACAATGGTGTCGGCCTTGGCAAACGACTCAAAGTACTTTGCGCCCTTGACCATGACGCCCATCTTAGCGGCGTCGCTCATGGCAGTCATGACGGCAACGGAACCCGTGAGCTTGAGCGCGCACGAGTAGTCGACCATCAGCGCCGCCGAGGTCTTGATAAGGCTGCGCGTAGTGAGCGCGACCAGGCCCGCAAGCAGGAAGTTCCACGGGACGATCTTGTTGGCGAGGTCCTCCATATGCGACTGGCCCTCGGACTTGAGCGAGTCGGCCGTCTGCACGAGCGAGACGATTGAGCGCAGTTTGGTTTGCGCCGTATTGGCGCGCACACGCACCAAGATGCTGCCGTCTTCCACGACGGTGCCGGCGAACACGTCGTCGCCCACGCTGCGCTCGACGGCCAACGGCTCGCCGGTCAGGGTCGCCTGGTTGACCATAGCGCTCCCCTGCTCGACAACACCGTCGATGCAAATGGACATGCCGGTGCGCACGGCGACCAAATCGCCGGGTTCAAGCTCGGTAGCGGCAACGCTCACCTCGGTGTCGCCGACGACCTTTTGCGCTTTGTCGGGCACATCGAGCAGCGAGTTGATGAGCTCGTTTTCGCTCATGGCGCGGGTGTAGTCCTCGAGCAGCTCGCCCACGTTGAGCAGGAACATCGTCTGCCCCGCGGTGTCGACATCACGCTTGACGAACGAAATGCCGATGGCCGAAGCGTCGAGCACAGGAACGGTCAGGCGTGGCTGCGCCAGCTCATGAAGGGCAGCGCGCAAAAATGCCATGTAACCGGCCACGACAAACACCGCACGCAGCGGCGTAGGCAAGAACCAGCGGCGCGCGTAGTGGGCGCCGATAAGTGTGGCAAGATCCATGACGAGCTTGTGCTTGCGTGGCTCGAGTTGCATCACGTAGCCCGACTTGGCATCGGCGATAGCTTGAGCATCGAGTGCGCCTAGGGCGTCGAGCACGCTTGCGCGGCGCGGCTCGTCGTACTCCAGCGCCATCTGGCCAATGCGGCCATACACGCGCACCTTGTGCACGCCATCGATGTCGCCGCCAAGCTTAAGAAGTGCATCGAGATCGCTCTCTGGCACAGGACCCGCCAATTGAAGACGGGTCCTGCCGGGGATCTCGCTAATAATCGAGAATCTCATAGTTTGTGCCTGGAAGCGTTACTCGGCTGCCTCGTCAGCAGCGGCCTCGCTCTGGGTGATGTAGGCCGCCTCGGCAACCATGTCGTCGACATTAGCCTTGGCCTGCTCGACCATGTCCTGGTAGCCGTTCTTGATGCGCATGCCGCACGCGATACCCTGCACGCAGGCATTCTTGACCGGAGCGCTGGTAAGCAGCTTGATGCCGGCCGTGCCAAGCAGAAAACCGCCACCAACAAGCAGGGTGTTAAACGTCGACTTTTTCATGTTGCTTCTCCCTTTTGCCGCATTGGACGCGGCATGGTGCTTCAGCACCCGAGTAAACAAGTTTGCTCGAGCACGCTTTTGAAATATCTCAATTTTATCTAACTATCTAGGTCAGCCATGGCTAACCTTTTGAAAATTAACGATGCGGAGTAACCGATTGTCAATGTGAGAAAGGGACTGTCCCTTTGCCCCTTCTTACAACTGCCAGGTAGCTGCTTCCTTTTGCAGCGCCACCATGCGGGCGAATTCTCCACCTGCCGCCTTGAGCTGCGCCGGAGTGCCCTGCTCGGCAACCACACCATCCTTGAGTACAACGATTTTGTCGGCATTTTCCACCGTACGCATACGGTGGGCAATAACGATAACCGTCTTACCCGCAAGCAGACGGGAGAGCGCCTGCTGAACCACGGTCTCGTTCTCCACATCCAAGCTCGCCGTCGCCTCGTCCAACAGCACGATAGGCGCGTCTTTGAGCAGCGCACGGGCGATAGAGATGCGCTGGCGCTCACCGCCGGACAGCTTGGAGCCGTTCTCGCCGATCATGGTGTCATAGCCCTGCGGCATGCGGCTCACAAACTCGTCGCAGTTGGCGGCACGCGCGGCAGCAAGCACTTCCTCATCGGTGGCATCGCGACGACCAAGACGGATGTTTCCCATCACCGTGTCGTCAAAGAGCAGCACGTCTTGGAACACAATGGCGTAGTCGCGCAGCAGCACCTCGGGATCCACGCTCGCAACATCCACGCCGCCCACGGTGACCGTGCCCGCAGTGGCATCCCAAAAGCGCGCGGCCAGGCGGCTCACCGTGGACTTACCGGAGCCCGAAGGACCGACCAGTGCCGTGACCTCGCCTTCCTTGGCGGTAAAGCTCACATCGGTAAGAACTTTCTCGCCGGCGCGGCCGTCCTCGCCCGCACCATAGCCAAATGCCACGTGATCGAACACCACATCGTGGCCTACGGGCTCAAACTGCTCGCTGCCCCGCGCCACGGGCTCTTCCATGATGGAACGCATGCGCTTGGCCGACGACTCGGCGGCAAACAGCTCGGACATCAGCATCAGCGCCTGATCAAAGGGCGCATAGATGCGGCTCACCATAAGCAGGAAGGCAAACATCATCAAAAAGTCGACCTGGCCGGAGGCGACCATCGCAGCGCCCGTGACCAACGTGGTGGCAATCCCCAGGCGCAGGATGGCAAAGGCGGAGTTGACCAAAAGCCCATTGGCGAGCTCGCCCTTGGTGGTCTCGCGCTCCTCGGCATCGATCACGGCGTTGAGCCCCTCAAGATAATGAGCCTCCTGGTTGGTGGCGCGGATCTCGCGCACGCAGTCGAGCGTCTCCTGGATCGCCTCGGTAACCTTGACCTTCTCGGCACGCACATGGTCGAACACCGGGGTCATGGGGCCGCGTGTCAGATACAGCACGGCAAAGGCCACGGGCACGCTCCAAAACGCCGCGATCGCCAGCTGCCAGCAAAAGGACAGCGACGCCACGAACACAATGGCGCTTGCGATGATGGCACCCCAAAGCTCTCCCAGCACGTGGCTGTAGGCGTGCTCCATGGCCTGGACGTCGCCCATAATGGTCTCGGTTAAATCGGCCAGATCACGACGGCCAAAAAACGACAGCGGCAGCTTGCGCAAGCGCTCGGCAATCTCCATACGCTGCTTGCCGCACTCCTCGTAAAAGATGCAGTAGGTGTAGTAATACTGCTGCCAGTTAGAGGCAAAGAGCAACACGAAAAAGACCAGGAGGCCGCCCACAATCGGCAGGGCATCCGGCAGGTCGGCACCGGTGGCGAAATGTTCAACAAAACCGGCCATGACCAGGAACAATAAGCCCATGCCGGCCATGGTAATGAGATTGGTGAGCGCGGTCCAGAAAATGCCGCGTTTTACGCCGGCGACGCCTTTATCGGATAGGAAGTACTTCTTTTGGAATGAGGCGAACATTTAGGCCTCGCCTCCCTTCGTGACGGCGGCATCCGCGGCAGCAGTGATCTTCCAGCTCGCGGCCTGTTCGTATTCGGCCCACATCTTGGCGTATAGACCGTTTTGGGACAGCAGCTTGGCATGGGTGCCAGTCTCCTGCACGCTACCTTGGTTGAGCACCACGATCTTGTCGGCCCCCACCACGGTCGAAAGCCGGTGCGCGATCATAATGACTGTGCGACCCGCCGCCAGCTTGCTAAAGGCACGCTGGATGAGCGCCTCGTTCTCGGGGTCGGCAAACGCCGTGGCCTCATCGAGCACCACGATAGGCGCGTCTTTAAGGATCGCGCGGGCGAGTGCTACGCGCTGCACCTCGCCGCCCGAAAGATATGCCCCTCCAGCACCGAGCATGGTGTTAATACCCTGCGGGAGCTTGGCCACAATGTCGTCGCACTGAGCTGCGGAGAGGGCCGCACGCACTTCGTCGTCAGTGGCCGTGGGCTTGGAGGCACGCACGTTATCGGCAAGTGTTTGCCGGAACAGCTGGTTGGTCTGGAACACGAAGGCAACCTGGTCCATAAGCTCGTGCGGGTCCATGTCGCGAACGTCCACACCGCCTACGAGCACTCGACCCGAAGAAACATCCCAAAAACGCGGGATCAGGCTGGCGCAGGTTGACTTACCGCCGCCCGAGGGACCCACCAGGGCGAGGGTGCTACCCGCGGAAACGTTAAAGCTCACATGGCTAACGGCAGGTGCTTCGGCACCTTCGTACGTAAAGCTCACGTCCTCAAAGCGCACATCGCTACCGGCGGAGTGCTTGGGCTGGGCAGGCACGGAGAGCTGTTTGGAACCCATGACGCTTCGAATACGAGCCAGCGAATCGGCACTCATCTGAGAGGCCTCGCCCACAAACATGAGCTTGGTCATGGCCGTCGGCACCACGGCCGAAAAAATCGCGTAAAACGTGAAGTTGGTCATAAAGCGTGCAAAGTCCGTCTCGCCCGGCGCCAGCAGCAGCGCCACAGGCAAAAGAAATGCCACAAGGCCGTTGAGCGCAGTAAGGTTGAGCACCTGCGGACCCCGGCAAAACGTACCCGCATAGTTTTGCGCCATATCGGCGTATTCGGCGATCGCATCGTGGAACGCCTTAAAGGAGTAGACCGTCTGCTGGAATACCTTGACCACGGGGATGCCGCGTACGTATTCGGTGCCGGTCTTGTTCATCTTGACCAGCGCGCCCATGTAAGCCTTCATAAACTCGGCGCCCTTGCCGCTCATCATGGCGGCCATGGCGCAAAACGAAACGACGACCGAGATTAAGCATGCCGCGCCCAAACGCCAATCGAGGGCAAATAGCAGCACAAGCAGGCCCACGACCATGGCGGTGGCACCGGCGATATCGGGCAGCATGTGCGCGAGCAGCGTCTCGGTGGAGGCGGCACAGCCGTCTACGATACGGCGCAGCTCACCGGTGGCGTGCGTGTCAAAGTAGCCGAGCGGCAGCTTAAGCAGATGTTCGCTCGTAGCCTTGCGGATATTGGATGCGCAGCGAAACGCGGACAGGTGCGTGCACATGAGCCCCACGAAATAGACCACGATGCTTGCCAGGGCAAAACCAACAGCCCACCAACCATACATCGCGATGTCGGCGGCCTCGCTCCAGTTGGGCGCCACGGCAATCAGGTCTCGCGCAACAAGCCAGATGCACACGTACGGGCCAAAGCTCAACAGCTGCGAGAACGCCGAGAGGGCCATGCCCAAATACGTTAGGAATTTACGGTCACCGGCATATGCAAGTAGCTCGCCGATGCCGCCGCCTTCCTTTTTTGATCCCTTTGCCATGAGATTCCTTTCTAACGGCTTGAGAGTTAACCGTAAGAAACTTATCATGGGCGTGTTAGCCAGGGCACACAATTGGGCCAGGCGTGGACGTTTTCGCAAATGAAGGGGACGCTTTTGAAAATGCGGCGGGCAGCAACCGATATAACCGAGCTCTACGCACCGCAGTTTGAGCAGTTTGGTCTGCAGCTTTCCGGCAAGGGCGCCGTCTTTACCGGCGAGGTGGCAAACGATCGGGCACACGGACGCGCATGGATCATGCCCCTTTCCCCCACCTGCATCGTCATGGAGCATTTCATTACCCCGACGCACAACATGCAGCTAGCCGAATACACGCCCGAACCGTACGCGTGCGTGAGCGAGGTCAGCGCGCCCACGCTCATGTGCATGCCCGAAGCCGGCATAACGCCTGCGAACCTCAAGCCGCTGCATGGACCGTGGCCGAACAGCGCGATCTGCAGCTTTGTCCAAGATAGCTGCGGTGAGGAGCTAAGCCCGCTGTTTGCAGGGCAGCTCTACCACTCGCGCTCGGTCCTCTTTTTGCCTGGATATTTTGACGAACTGGAGCACCGCTATCCCACCGAGTTCGCGGGGGTCTTTGAGGCGTTTGCCGAGTCATGGCACGAGGAGGCAGCGTCTGCCATCTACCACACGCTGCGCAGGATTAACGAGGAACGCGCCCGTACCGTAGGCGGACACGTCTATATGCAAGGCATCGTAGAGACCATGGTCGCGGAGCTCGCCTGTTCGCGCGCGGCCCACAGGCAAGCGCAGCAAGCGACAGACACGCGCGCCAGCGTTACCATTGCCCAAGAGGCGGCGAGCCTTGTGGAGCGCTCGCTCGACAAGGGCAGACATGTGAGCATCAACGAGGTGGCCGAGGCGCTCTTCTCAAGCCGCTCCAAGCTATGCGCCACCTTTAAGGCCCAAACTGGCGAGTCCCTGGGCGCCTACATTCGCAGACGCCGTATGGAACGAGCACAGGACCTTTTGGCCGATAGCGCGCTCACGATAGCGCAGGTGGCAGAGCGTCTAGGCTACCCTCAGCAGGCCGCCTTCGCCCAAGCCTTCAAGCAACACACCGGCACCACCCCCACCGCTTGGCGCTCCCAACATATATAAAGAATGAGGGCGCCAACGACGCCCTCATTCACCAAATTCAATTCAGCCCACCTGACCCGAACGGCCGAGTCGTCGCAAAACCCGGGAGCCCCGGCAGGGCGGGTGCTTGCTCAAAATGAGTTCCGCACGCAAAGAAGGCCACTTAATGTGGCCTTCGTCTTGCGCAGGACTGTTCGAAATTTTGAGGAAGCACCCGCCCTGCCGGGGCCCCTCGGTTCCCGCTTACGAGAGCGACGTTCTCAGCAACTCGTTGAAGAGCTTCGGATTGCCCTTGCCGCGGCTCGCCTTCATGCACTGGCCCACCAAAAAGCCGATGACCTTCTGGTTGCCGTTACGATACTGCTGCGCCTGATCGGCACAGTTTGCCAGCACCTCGTCCACAATCGGCTGCAGCGCGCCGGCATCACTCACCTGACGCATACCGCGCTCGTCGACGATCTTGTTGGGGTCGTCACCGGTCTGGGCCATGGCCTCAAAGACCTCGTGCGCTTGGTTGGAGCTGATGGCATCGGTCGCCAGCAGCTTAGCCAGCGCTGCCACCTGAGCCGGCGCAATGCCGGACTCGGCGAGCGACACGCCCGCACCCTTAAGGTAGGCGATCATCTCGTTGACCAGCAGGTTCGCGACCGTCTGGGCCTCCTTGCCAGCCATACCGGCAGCGGCAGCCTCAAAGAACTCGGCAAACTCCGGGTCGCCGGCGATCTGCTCGGCGTCGGCCGCCTTAATGCCAAAGTCGGCCTCAAAACGGGCGCGCTTGGCATCGGGCAGCTCGGGGATCTCGCCACGGCAGCGGTCGATGAACTCGTCGTCCAAATCGAACGGCGCCAGGTCGGGATCGGGGAACAGACGATAGTCGTCTGCCGTTTCCTTCACACGCATGACCACGGTGCGCTTACGGCTGGGCTCCCAGTGGCGGGTCTCCTGATAGATGATGCCGCCCTCCTCGAGCACCTCGGCCTGGCGGCAGATCTCGTAGGCAAGGCCGTCGTGCAGGCTCTTGAACGAGTTGAGGTTCTTGAGCTCGGTCTTGGTGCCCAGCTTGGTCTCGCCGCGGCGGCG